>CACLYQ010000004.1 GCA_902611175.1 uncultured Pelagibacteraceae bacterium | reverse complement strand
ATTCAAAAATAAGTAATAGATGACTGCATCATTAAAAGGCATTCGTGTACTTGAGATGGCACAAATAATGGCTGGTCCCACTTGTGGACTGTTATTAGCTGATCTTGGAGCAGAGGTAATTAAAATAGAAAAGACACCCGGAGGAGATGATACCAGAAATTTCTTGCCACCAGAAATTAACGGAGAGTCTGCAGCCTTTATGATGATGAATAGAAATAAGAAAGGTATTGCATTAAATTTAAAAGACAAAGATGGAATTGAGATATTTAAAACGATGGTAAAAAATTCTGATGTGGTTTTGGAGAATTTTAGAAAAGGGACATTAGAAAAATTAGGAGTCGGATATGATGTTATGTCAGAAATTAATCCTAAAATCATTTTATGTGAAATATCTGGATACGGTAGAACTGGTCCTTATGCAGATAAAGGAGGATTTGATCTAGTCGCGCAAGGAATGAGTGGATTAATGAGTATTACTGGCGAAAGCAAAGATAAACCACCAATGAAAGTAGGTGCACCTATTACTGATATAACAGCTGGTTTACTTGCGGCTAGTGGAATTTTAGCAGCATTAGTTCATAGAGAAAAAACAGGTGAAGGACAAAAAGTTGATACTTCTTTATATGAAGCTGGTATTGTTCATACTTACTGGCAGTCTGCTATTGCAGGTGCAACTGGAGAGTCGCCTGGACCTTTAGGTTCAGCACATCCTTTAACAGCTCCTTATCAAGCATTTAAAACAAAAGATAAATGGATTACTGTAGGTGCTTCAAATCAAAACACTTGGTTGATGTTACTTAAAGCAATTGGTCGTGAAGACTTGCAAGAAAATGAAAAATTTACATCAAATTTAAATCGAAAACAAAATTTAAAAGAATTAGTTGATATTCTTAACGAAGAACTAATAAAAAAAACTTCTAGTGAATGGTTAAAAATCTTTGATGATAATGGATTACCATGCGGACCTATTAACTCTATAACAGAAATGTTTAAAGATCCTCAAACAATTGAAAGAGAAATGGTTATAGAAGTAGATAATAAAAAAGCTGGTAAAAGTACAGCTATTGGTATGCCAATTAAATTTTCAAAAAGTAAAACAGAAAAATCAAAAGGTGCTCCAAACTTAGGAGAACATACAAAAGAAGTTATGCAAATCTTTGGTTACAAAGATGACCAAATTGAAGATTTTTATAATAGAAAAGTAATTCTTTAATTAACAGTTTCAAAAATTTTAAATAATAATTCTGAGACGTGCTTACCTTTTTTCTCAGATAAATCAGATATTTGATGTCTGCAGCTCGTACCATTTGCAACTATAAAATCTTTTTCACCACTATTATTGATTGCAGGTATCAAAGAAAGATTTGCCATTTTTTTGGAGACATCGTAAGTCTTACTGTCATATCCAAATGAACCAGCCATACCACAACAACTAGAATCTATCATTTTATTATTAATATTTAATTCTGATAAAAGATTAGTTAGCCCTTTCATTCTATCCTGTGATTTTTGATGACAGTGTCCATGAATTAATACATTTTGATCAAACTTGTTTGCTTTAATTTTATTATTATTTCTTATTTGTTCTAAAATAAATTCCTCAAGTAGATAAAATTTATTTTTAATTTGTTCTCTATTTTTCACATTTTTTAAAGTTTGATATTCATCGTTAAAAGTTAATAAACAGGATGGTTCAATACCTACAACTGGGAAATCTACATAATTATTTTGTATAACGTAATCATTAAATCTATTTAGCTCTTCAGAGGCTTTGTCTAATTGACCGTAAGATATATAAGTTCTTCCACAACAAAGGGGTCTCTTTAATTTATCTTTACCGAAACTTGGAATAACTGCCTGATAACCAAATTTATTTAGTACTTTAATTGTATAAACTAAATTTTCATTTTCAAAATTAATATTAAATGTATCTGCAAACAGAATTACTTTATTTTCTGATACTGTCTGACTGTTGTAAATTTCTCTTAATGCATTCTGGTTTTGAACTTCAGGCATTGACCTTGCTGTTGCAAAACCAAACCTTTCTACGATTGTTGAGATTAGTGGTAGGTTTTTAACCTTGTTGAATATAGGAGCAACAATTTTTAATAACCAAATAAGTCTTGGCATATCTGAGATAACTTTATCTTTAATTCGCATACTAAATTTTTTATAATAATGAGAGAGGAACTCAGATTTCATCTTAGCCATATCAACCGACATAGGACATTCTCTTTGACAAGCTTTACAGCTCACACATAACTCCATAGTTTCATACATTTCTTTTGATGCAAATGAACCCTCTGGAAGTTGATTAGATAAAGCTAATCTTAAAGTATTTGCTCTACCTCTGACTAAATCTTTTTCTTCTTTAGTTACTCTGTATGATGGACACATCACACCAGAATCTAATTTTCTACAAGCACCATTGTTATTACACATCTCAACAGCATCAGAGAATTGACCCCAATTAGACCAATCATAATGTGTATCTATATTTTCAGTTTGATAACCTGACTTGTATCTCATTAGAGATCTATCATTTGATTTAAATGGCCGTACAATTTTTCCAGGATTTAAAAGGTTTTTACTATCGAATGTATCTTTTATTTCTTCAAATGCATTTGTGATTTTTTTACCAAACATCATTTCATGAAATTCTGATCTAACAATACCATCACCATGTTCTCCTGAGTGAGAACCTTTATAATCTTTAACCATTTCAAAAGCTTCTTCAGATATGGATCTCATGTTTTGTATATCTTTGTCAGATTTCATATTTAAAACTGGTCTTACATGGAGAGTTCCAACAGATGCGTGCGCATAAAACATTCCACTTGTTCCATATTTTTTAAATATTTCTTTTAATCTAGCTGTGTAGTCAGCTAAGTGTTCTAAAGAAACTGCACAATCTTCAATGAAGGCAACTGGTTTTCTATCACCTTTCATTGACATCAAAATATTCAATCCAGCTTTTCTTATTTCAAAAACTTCTTTCTGTTCTGAAAGATCTGAATAATATGAAAACTCATTTTTTTTGTTTTGGTTTAAAACTAAATATTCTAGATCCTTAATTTTCTTTTCATATACACTTTTCTCGGTATCAATAAATTCTACCATCAAAACAGCTTCAGGATTTCCTTTGATGTATTTTTTTATACCCCCAGCATACATTGGTATTTCTTTTGCTAAATTTAATAAATTTTGGTCCATCAACTCAACGCAAGTAGGTTTTAATTTTACGATCTCTTTTGATAATTCCATTGCTTGATGAAAATTATCAAAGTAGCAGACACCTAAAATTTTATTCTTTGGTATTTCTGACAATTTTAATTTTATTTTGTTGAATAAAGACAATGTTCCTTCAGAGCCAACAAGAAGATTGGATGAGTTAAATCCTTCTGGATCAATTAAATCAATGTTATATCCTCCAACTCTTCTTTGTGTTGTTGGCCAATTAGCATCAATTTCACCTCCAACCTGTTGTCTAACATCTATGAATTTGTCTATGATTTTATAAAGTCTGTCTTGGTTGTTCTTAGTAGCTAAATAATTCTTATTTATTTGATCAAAATTAAATATGGACCCATCATCCAATATTGCTTCAATTGCTAATACATTATGAACCATGTTGCCATAATATAAAGATCTTGATCCACAGGAATTGTTAGCTGACATTCCTCCAATAGTTGCTCTACTGCTTGTTGAAACGTCTACTGGAAACCAAAGACCGTGAGGCTTTAAATAAGCATTTAGATGATCTAATACGACACCTGGCTGAACCCATACATATTTTTCATCAACGTTAAGTTCTAAAATTTTATTTTGATGTTTGCTGTAATCGAGTACAACACTTTCGCCAACAGTCTGACCACATTGAGAACTTCCACCTCCTCTAGCTAATAGAGGTACAGAATTCTTTTGTGAATACTCCATTAAACTTAAAACATCATTGGTATCTTTTGGAAGAACTACACCAAGAGGTTTAATTTGATATACAGAAGCATCAGTACTGTATCTTCCACGTGAGAATTCATCGAATAAAGTTTTTCCATCAACTTTACTACTAATTTCTTTACCAATTTTTTGTATCTGATCTGAATTAAACCGCATAAAACTTAATTAAAGGTTTATTTATTTTTGTAAACTAGTTTACCGAACTTTTTTAACGCGGCTTCTGAAATCTCTAAACCTAAACCAGGTTTTTCATTTAAATGTATCCATCCATCACTCATTTTGTGTGGATTTTCAAATAATTGAGCCTGAAGAGGATCTCTTTCATCATCAAATGACTCAACAATTCTCCCAGCTGGAGTTGATGCTACTAATGGAGCATGAATATAACAATCATGATGTGGAGCTACATCTATATGATTTAATTCACACAATGCAGAAAGTTTTTTTCCATTAGTAAAACCACCAAACATTGTGCAATCAAATTGTAAAATTTGTATTGCCTCTTCTTCAATCATGGACCTACATCCATAAATAGTTATTTCACTTTCACCACCTGACAATGGAATTTTGGTTTGTTTTGATAAAAGTTTTAAAGTTCTTCTATCATCTTCCCATCTAACTGGTTCTTCAATCCATGTGGGATTAAATCTCTCAAATTCTTTTACACCTTCAATTGCAGTTTTTAGATCCCACGCTCTATTGACATCAATCATTAAACCTTTTTGATCTCCAATTTCATTTCTAATAATCTCTAATCTCTTAGCATCTTCTTTGATACTAAGTCCTCCAACTTTAACTTTAAAACTTTGATGACCGATATTTACTAATTTTTGAATTTCATCTCTTAATTCTTTTTCATCTTTACCATCTCTGTAGTAAGCACATGTAACATAAACAGGAATTTTATTTCTGTATCCACCAAATAATTTATACAATGGGATGTTTGAAGCTTTTCCTATCAAATCCCAACATGCAATATCTAAAGCTGCTGAAATTCTGATTAATGCTTCTCTGCTCCAGCCTTTTTCGCTACTGGCTCGAGTATCAGTTAATTTGAAAATTTTTTCATAAATTTTTTCAGGGCAAAATGGATCTTCCCCAATTATTAAATCTTGTAAGCCATTTGAAAATGGTTTGATGATAGGAGCTATATCAGTGTAGCTTGTTGCTAAACCAAATCCTGAATGACCATCTTTAGTTTTAATTTTAATTAAGAGTTCATTAGCTGTTGGTACAATAAAGTGACTAACCCAATGTGGTTTTACTTCATCTGGATTATTAAGAACATAAACCTCTAAGCTTTCAATTAAATTACTACTATTTGTCATACATTATAAATTTGCTTATATAATTTCTTTAGCATATACAGCGGTATGGCAATTTCAAATAATATAAGACCTGGTCGACATTTTTTGCAAATTCCAGGACCAACAAACGTTCCAGATAGAGTTCTAAGAGCTATGGATTATCCAACTATAGATCATAGAGGTCCAGACTTTGCTGAATTAGGATTAAGAGTTTTAGATCGAATAAAATTAATTTTTAAAACTTCTGAACCTGTAATAATTTTTCCGGCTTCAGGAACGGGTGCTTGGGAAGCTGCACTTGTAAACACTTTAAGTGCTGGAGATAAAATCTTGATGTTTGAAACTGGACATTTCTCAACTCTTTGGTGGGATATTGCTCAAAAATTTAAAATTGAAGTAGACTTTGTTGAAGGTGATTGGAGAACAGGTGTTGATCCAAACATCGTTGAACAAAAACTAAAAGAAGACAAAGATAAAAAAATTAAAGCAGTTTGTGCTGTACATAATGAAACTTCTACTGGTGTTACAAGTAGAATTGGAGAAATTAGAAAAGCTATGGATAATGCGGAACATCCAGCTTTATTATTTGTTGATACGATATCTTCATTAGGCTCTATTGATTATAGACATGAAGAGTGGAAAGTTGACGTAACAGTTGGTGGTTCTCAAAAAGGATTACTATTACCACCAGGACTTTCATTTAATGCAATAAGTTCTAAAGCTTTAGAGGCATATAAAACATCTGAATTACCAAAATCTTACTGGGATTGGGGACCGATGTTAGAAAACAATAAAAAAGGTTACTTTCCTTACACACCAGCCACAAATTTATTTTATGGTTTGGATGAAGCAATCAATATGCTTACAGAAGAAGGTTTAGATAATGTTTTCAAAAGACACAAAAGATTTGCAGAAGCTACAAGAGTTGCAGTCAATTCGTGGGGATTAGAAATACTTTGTAAAAATCCAGAAGAATACTCAGATTCATTAACAGCAGTAATGGTTCCAGATGGTCATGATGCAGATTTTTTAAGAAAAACTATTTTAGATCACTACAACATGTCATTGGGAACAGGACTTGCAAAAGTTGCTGGTAAAATTTTTAGAATTGGCCACTTAGGTGATTTTAATGAACTAATGTTAGCTGGAACATTGGCAGGTGTTGAAATGGGTTTAATGAAATCTAAAATACCTTATAAAAAAGGTGGAATACTTAAGGCACTTGAGTATCTTTGTTAATCAATCAAGTTGTGAATTATGCTTGATTTTTGCATCATAGGATCGGGAATTTCTGGATCAACGATAGCAAACTTATTAAATAAAAAATATTCCGTTGCAGTTTATGATAAAGCAAGAGGTTATGGTGGAAGAAGTTCATTTAAAAAATACAAAGATAAAGTTGGATTTGATCATGGACTTCAATATATCTCTCCAAAATCTAAAAAATTTAAAACATTTACTAATCAACTTATTAAGAAAAAAATTTTAAAAAAGTGGGAAGGAAATCATTTATTTCTGCATAAAACGGTTAAAGAAATTAAAAATCATTTAAAATTAATTGGAACAAAAGGAAACAACTCTATTAGCAAACATTTATTAAAGAAAATTAAATGTAATTTTGAACATGAACTTACAAATATAAAGAGATTAAATGATCATTGGGAATTAACATTTAAAAATGATGTAAAACAAATTTGTAAAAATCTTATTTTGACTTGTCCATTTCCTCAAAGTAAGAAATTAGGACAAAAATATTTAAATAAATCCTATTTAAATCAAAAAGTTAAAATGGATGCTAATTTAACAGTTATGATTGTCACTAATAAGCTTAAACAATCAAATAGTAGTTATTTTTTTAATGATGATATGCTTGGTTGGGCTGCACACGAAAATAGTAAGAAAAGATTTAAATTTAAGTATGATTTATGGACACTTCAAAGCACATACAAATATGGTAATAAATTCACTAAAGATTATAGAAACAAAAGAAAATACTACACAAATCAACTAGTTAAAAAATTTGAAAAATTAACAAAGTTAAAAATCAAAAAAATTCATCACTCAAGAATTCATGGCTGGATGTATTCATCCAATTCAAAGCCACTCAAACAATTATCTTTATGGAATAAATCTTTAAAATTAGGCTTGTGTGGTGATTATTTTGGCGGACCAAGATTGGAAAATGGATGGTTAAGTGCACAAGACTTATTTAAAAAAATATAATAAAATAATCTTATGAAACGTAATGGTTTCACCTTAATAGAACTTTTAGTCGTAGTAGCAATAATCGGCATTTTAGCTGCGGTGGGTGTTGTTGCTTATAGCGGATATACATCGGGCGCTAAGATAAATGTCTCCACTCAAAATTGTTCTAATATTGTTAAATGGGTACAGGGTGAATTTTTTAAATGCACTACGGGAGCACAACAGAATATTGATTACTTTGATAAAAATGGTAATATTGTAAAGGTTTCATGTACACTAACTGGTAAAAAACATTCTAAATATTGGAAAGATCACTTTGAATTCCAAGGCTTCTCTAATTCAATTAACCCTTCGTGGGTTTATATGAGAGAGTCTACAAACCATATACCTCCAAATGGTTGTTTAAACTTTCATTGTGCCGTTGGATCAAACACAGATAATCAATGTTCATTTTTCTGTAATTCAGGAGCTTTAGATGAATTTGGCAATACAAAATACCCCGAAAGATTAAAAAGTTATTTAATCGAAAAAGAATAATAAATTAATGATAATCATATTCTCAATTTTAATTTTACTTTTTTCATCATCAGTTAGTTATTCCAAAAATACTGATATTATCCATGACTTTAAAATGACTTTCGATTGTAAATTAGAAAAAATAATGATCAAAAATAAAGATTTTAATTATCAAACATTTACAGCAGATAATATTGAAGTTGATAAAAAAAAAGTTTTAAAAGTTGTAGCAGAACAACCAAGTAAACTTACTATTAATGGTTTATCAGAATTTATAGATACTTATTCAAATGTTAGTAAAGATAATGTTAGAATTGCTAAAAACGATACCATTTTATTTAAAAATATAGATAAAGAAAAAAAATACTCAGAATCAGTATTTTTAAATCGATCAACTGGTGAATTAATTCACGAAGTCACTAAAAATATGAATACTAAAGATAATGAAAAATATATTTCTTTCTTTGATTGTAATAAAAAATGGAAATCCAATAATTAATAATTTCAAAGAGTTGTAAGATCTAATTTTTGATTACCTAATCTTTCATTACCTTTTTCAGTAACAAGATAAGTTTCGCCTAAATTCATGGCTAATTGATTTTCAGAGTCCATCAATATCATGTGCATAAAAAATATATTTCCTGGCTGAATCTCATATGGATTTCCTGTATATAACATTGGCCAATCCATCCAGTTGGGAGAAAAAGTTGCTCCTAATGAGTAACCGCATGCATTCATTCTTGAATTTTTAAAGCCACGATCATCAAAAGTTTTTGCATGAACATCAAAAACTTCTCCAATTTTATTTCCAGGCTTTAATTTATTTTCACAATTTGTAAGAGCTTCAACGCATGCTTCATGCATTTTATGATGCTTAGGATCAGCTTTTCCTATTGGTATTGTTCTAAACATTGCTGAATGATAATGCCTATAGGTTCCAGCCCATTCAATGGTTAACTGATCTTGATTATTAAGTATTTGTTTTTCTGCTTGATATCGACAGAGTAGGGCATTCTTTCCAGACCCTATTATAAATTCATTAGCAGGATAATCCCCACCTCCTTCAAATATAACTTTGTTCATTTCAGCTAAAATTTTAGACTCACTTACTCCCGCTTTTGCATACTTCCAAACTTCATCTAAAGCTTTGTCAGCTAAATTTGCTGCTTTTTTTACATAATTAATTTCTTCTTTAGATTTTATTACTCTTAGTTTTGTAATTAATTCTGATTTATCTTCAATTGAGCAATAGTTTTGTAAAACCGTATTAAGTCTTAATGCATTTCTTCCTGTAAGACCGTATGCTTCATATTCAACACCAATTTTTTTTCCTTTTAAGTTTAGTTCATCTAAAATTATTTTGAGATCATCAGCAGGATTAGCACCATCTTTATCAACCCAAATTCTTATATCACTAATGTTGGAAGTATTTTGAGCTTGCCTTAAATCAGGGGCTCTAGTTAATAATATTAAATTACCCTCTTGATCTAAAACTAATGCTTGAAAAAAAACATATCCGAAAGTGTCGTAACCAGTGAGCCAATACATAGACTCCTGTCTAAACATGATAAGAGCATCTACACCCTCATTTTTCATAGAATTTATTGTCTTTTCTTTTCTATTTGAGAATTCTTCTTTACTAAAATGAAGACCCATTAACGAATGTTAACACTAACGGAACCAATTTTATCAACTGTTCCTTTGTATAATCCTTTTCCTTTAAATGGAACTACTCCCACAGTTGAGCCTGTGAAAACATAAAAATCTTTATTTAAGTTAATCTTTTCTTTCTTAACTTTATTTAAAACAAATCTTAAAGAATTTAATGGGTTAATATAAACAATATTTGTATTTCCGCTTACTTTTACTCCATTCTTCTTGCTGACTAGTGACGTTTTCAAATTATTTAAGTTTAATTTTTTAAATTTTGTTTTTCTTCCAACAACAAACTTTATGTTGAACCCAAAATCTCCACAAATATCTCCCAAATATGTAAATTTTTTATTTCTTTGTCTAAATCCAACTATTTCAAAACAAGGTCCCATATATTTAATAAATTTAGTGACATTTGATTTTGTAACTTTACCTTTAAAATCAAAGAAAGATTTCTTAATAAAATAATAAACTTCAACCTCTATACCTTTAGTGTGTTGATTAATTTTTACATTTTGACCAGATTTAACTAACCTTTTTTTAAAAACTTTAGCTGTAAAAGGTTCTTTTTCCTTTAATTTTTTTAAAGCTTGAATTCCAGTTCCACCTGCTTTTATTCCAATTGTTTCATCTTTAATTTGATCTTCACACAATTTCCTAAGTTTGTTAGCTAAATTAATATTTTTACAATATTTTACCGGGATAGGGTTGATGACTGTATTTGTGTTGAAAGCTTTTACAAGTCTTCCAGCGATACGATTAATTTCATTTTTCATAGCCAGAACTTATTGAAGAATGCTCATTGGATCAAGTCTAGTTTGAAACCAATTTATCCTAAAATCTAAATGAGGCCCGGTTGATCTTCCAGTGGATCCAACAGTTCCAATAATATCTCCTTGTTTAACTTCATCACCAACTTTAACCATTACATTTTCTAGATGTGAATATATCGTTGAAATTCCATGTCCATGGTCCATTATTACAGTACCACCTGTATAATAAAGATCATCTTCTGCCATAGTCACTATTCCAGTTCCAGATGATTTGATTTCAGTTCCTTGTTTAGCTGCAATATCAATTCCATAGTGAGGCCATTTAGGTTTGCCATTAAGAATTCTTTGGCTACCATAAACTCCACTAATTATTCCTTTAACTGGCATAATAAATTGTTCAGTAAAGAAAGTTAAATCTGAATTGATCGCTCTTGCTTTTCCAATTCTTCCATTTTCTTCTTTAATTCTTTTATAAACAGATTCTGGCGGTGTAACTTTATTTTCAGGCAGACCATCTATTCTTTGAATATTATATTTTCTTTTAAAAACTTTTTTTATAATTTTATTTTTTTTTCCATTATTTATTTCAGTAATAGCTACATCAAATTTTCGATCTCTATCAATACCGAATACAAAATATCCATCCTCAGATACTTTAACTTGTGTTTTATCTACAAATACCTTTGACCCAGCTTCTGCTTTACCTAAAATAAAATGTCCTTGTAAAAATTTACCTTGAAACTCTAAAGCATGAGAGTGTGTAGAAAATATAATTGCTAAAAAAAGCAACAATTTTTTCATTATTTTGCTGTCCAACCCCCATCAATTACAATTGACGTCCCAGTTATCATACATGCTGCATCAGAAGCTAAAAAGCATACTGCTGTAGCCACATCAGACTCTGTTGCAACTTTTCCCATCGGTATATTGCTTAAAGCAAGCTGTTTAAATTTTTTGTTTTTAAAGAATTTCTTAACCATTGGAGTTTCAACAAATGTAGGTGCAACAGTGTTTACTCTAATATTTTTTGTTGCAAGTTCAACCCCCATTCCTTTTGTTAATCCCTCAATTCCAAATTTTGTCATGTTATAAATGTTTCTACCTGACATACCAACATGCCCTAATTGTGAGGACATATTAATTATAGATCCACCTTTTTTTTTATTTTTTAACATTTTTAGGACTACTAATTGTGCAACATTGAATGCTGCTTTCATATTTAAATCGACAAGATAGTTCATACTTGATTGTTTGATTTTTTCAAAAGGTTCAGGAATGTTTGTACCTGCGTTATTTACAAGAATATCAACTTTCTTAATTTTTTTTAATTTAGAGGAAAGATCCTCATAATCCATTATATCACAAGTAATTTTTACTAATTTTCCTTTAACTTTTTTTATATCTTTTTGAAGCTTGTCAAGATCAGAAGTAGTTCTACTTACTCCAATTATAATTGCACCAGCTTCTGCAAGAGCAATAGAGCATGCTCTACCAATACCTTTTCCTGCGCCAGTAACTAAAGCAACTTTATTTTTTAAATTAATTTTTTTTAAATACATTTATAAAAATAGTTTTACGTCAGTATATATTAGCTCTATTGCAACAAATAATATTGCTAATAATCCAACCCATCCTATCCATTTATACTTTTTAATCCAGCCAGATATCAATGTTGCTGCAGTAGCCATTAAAACTATTGATAAAACAAGACCAAATATTAATAACATGTAGTGATCTCTAGCTGCACCCGCTACTCCTAACACATTATCTAAACTCATTGTTACATCTGCTAGAATTACAGTTGTTATAGCTTTCATAAATGATGAGCTATCAACTTTTTTGATATTTTCTTCAGCGTTACTATTCATTTTAATTACATCCACATAAAGTCTGTAACATATATAAAGTAGTAATATTCCACCTATAAGTCTAAGTCCTGTGATTTGTAATAGATAAGCAGTTATTAGTGTAAATAAAATTCTTAAAACTACCGCTGCACCAATTCCCCAAAAAATAATTTTTTTTCGTTGTTCAGTTGGGAATTGGGATGCAACCATTCCAATTATAATTGCGTTATCTCCAGCTAAAACTAAATCAATAAAGACTATTTGAAAAAAAATAAGAATTTGTTCTGATATCATTAGCTATTCAATATCATATCTGCACCCTTTTCAGCTATCATAATTGTTGGTGAATTAGTATTTCCAGATGTAATATTTGGCATAATCGATGCGTCTATAACCCTTAAATTGTTAATTCCGTGAACTCTAAGTTTATCGTCAACAACTGCGTTTTCATCACTTCCCATTTTACATGTTCCAACAGGATGAAAAATGGTTTGTGCATATTCGCTACCTGCTTTAACTAACTCTTCATCGTCTTCAATATTTGCTCCAGGTCGATATTCCTCTGGTTCGTATTTTTTAAATGTCTCTGTTTCCATAATTATTCTTCTCACAAGTTTTAAACCTTTTGCAGCAACCATTCTATCGTCTTCGGTAGATAAATAATTCATTTGAATTTTTGGTGGTTCTCTATTGCCAGCACTTTTAAGTGAAATTTCTCCTCTACTAGATGGTCTTACATTTGCAACTGTAGGAGTAATACCATGAAAGTCATGTAATTTTGATTTTCCTAAAACATCAGTGCTTATAGGTTGTACATGAAATTGTAAATTTGGGGTCTCCCTCGAACTATCACTTTTTGCAAAACCACATACTTGACTTGCCCCCATAGTCATAGGACCGCTTTGCTGAAGTACATATTCTAAACCAATTAAAAAGTTTCCAAATAAACTATTTATTTTTTTATTAAGAGACTCGAGATTCTTAACTTTATAAACTGGTCTAAACATTAAGTGATCTTGCAGGTTTTTTCCAACACCTTTTAAATGTTTTACGCCATCAATACCAAAATTTTTTAAATTATCTAAGTCACCAATACCTGATGTTTGTAGAATATGAGGAGATCCGATTGATCCTGCTGATAATATTATTTCTCTATTTGCTGTAGAATTTATTAGTTTATCATCTTTGAAATACTCTATGCCAATTGCTTTATTATTTTCAAAAACAATTCTTTTAACATGAGCATCTACTATTATTTCTAAATTTTTTCTATTTTTTACAGGATTTAGATATCCTTTAGCAGCGCTGCATCTTAATTTTAGTCCAAATCTATTACGTGTTGTAGTAAATTGAAAATAACCAACTCCAAAGTTATTTCCTTTATTAAAATCATCTACTTTTGGAATTCCTATTTCATTTGCCGCATTTATGAATTCATCTAACATTTTGAGTTTGATTTTTTTATTCGAAACTACTATTGGGCCTGAATCATTATGAAATTCATTTTTTCCTAATTCATTATTTTCTGATTTTATGAAGTATGGTAGTACATCTTCCCAACCCCAACCTGCATTTCCTTGCTGCCTCCAGTTATTATAATCTTGACTTTGACCTCTAATCCATAAAAGTCCATTAATAGAAGAGCTCCCTCCTAGTGTTTTACCTCTGGGATATCTAATTGATCTGTCATTCATAGATTTATCTTTTTCAGTATGAAAACACCAATCCACTTTTGGATTATGCATAGTTTTGTAATATCCAACTGGTATGTGTATCCACGGATACGTATCTTTGCCTCCTGCTTCCAATAATAGAACTTTGTTTTTTGGATTTGCGGATAATCTATTTGCTAATACACATCCTGCTGAACCAGCACCAATAATTATGTAATCAAATTTATCCATATTTTTTATAAATAATCTTTAATGAATATTTGATGATTTTAAACATTTTTCTCATAAAAAACGTCGAAATGACACTTGTATCTGGCTTTGATTTTTGAGAGGATCTTCACATTATAAATAAAAAGAGAGGGATATAATGAAAAAAATCGTTTCAGCGTTGTTTGCTGCTTTTTTAGTATTTGGATTTATTTCAAATGCAAATGCTGCAAAAACGTTAAAGTGTCAGACGGTTATTAGCGCTAAAGGTGATGAAGCGGTAATGTTAAAAGACTTTACTGACAATGTAACAAAACTAACAGGTGGATCTCTAAAATTTGAAATTATGCCAGCAGGAACAGTTGTTGGAGTTAAAGAAACTCTAGATGCTGTTGATAAAGGTTTGATTGATTGCGGATTTGCTTGGACTCACTATTGGTCTGGAGAACATCCAGCTGCTATGTTATTTGGTTCGCCAGTAGCAGGTGGTGGTGTAGGAATTGATAACATCGCATTCTTATCATGGTTTTTATATGGTGGTGGAGAACAACTATATGACAGACTTTGGGGAGAAATGAAAAGAGACATTAAAGGTTTCATGCTTCAACCAGTTGGTCCAGAAGCTCTAGGATGGTTCCCAAGAAAAATCAAAGATATGGATGATTTCAGAACATTTAAGTTTAGAACTCCTCCAGGAATTCCAGGTCAAACTTATAAGGACATTGGAATAGCTTCAGTTGCAATGGGTGGTGGAGATATTCTTCCAGCATTGGAAGCAGGAACTATTGATGCTGCTGAGTGGTGTTGTCCTCAACCAGATAAAGTGTTTGGTATACATAAAGTATTAAAACACTACTATCTACAAGGTTTGCACCAAGTAGTCGTAAATGCTGACTTTTACTTAAATAAAAGCACTTACGATAAATTCACTGACCATGAGAAATTTTCAATGAAGATGGCTGCTGATGCATCGTTGATGAGAGCTTTAGCTTATAGAATCAACACTAATGGATTAGCACTTAAAGATCTAACTGAAAATCATGGTGTGATACTTGAAGATACACCAGCTGATTATTTCCCAGCTTATATGGCTGCAGCGAAAGCAACTTTAGAGAAAAATGCAAAAGAAAACGCATTCTTTAAAGAAGTTTATGATTCAATGATAAGCTTTGCTAATACTGCTGTACCATTCTGGTCTGGTGCACAAACATCGAATGCTAAGCTAGGAATGGCTTATGCTAATTCGTTGAAGAAATAAATAAAGTTATTAAGCGGGCTTTTTTAAGCCCGCTTTTTTTTTCTAAAATTTATATGTCGGATAATCCAAAGTTAGATATTTCAGATGAAATGATAGCCGAAAGGCGATCAGGATCCGGAAAGATGCCTGATGATATGCCAACTTGGATGGCTAAAACTATAGTTAACATAGACAAATTTAGTAAATTAATAGGAAACATAGTTTGTTGGATTACGATCCCACTAATGCTTGGGATGGTTTATGAGGTTTTAGCAAGAAAATTATTTTTAGCTCCTACAATCTGGGCTTATGATATGAGCAGATTTTTTTATGGAGCATTGTTTATGTTAGGAGCAGGATATGCTCTTTCAAAAGGTGTTCATATTAGAGCAGACTTTTTATATAGAAATTTTAAAGTTAAAACTCAAGGCAGAATAGATTTTTGGCTTTACTTATTATTTTATTTTCCAGGATTAATAGTCTTTTTGTATATGACAACAGGCTTTGTCCAAGAAAGTATAATGAGAAACGAAAGAGGGATGGATACAACATGGATGCCATATATGTGGCCGATAAAATCTTGTCTATGGATTGGAATTGTTTTTCTTCTAATTCAAGGAGTTTCAGAACTTTTTAAAAGTTATTACGCAGCCGTCAAAGGTAAATGGCCAGGTAGTTAATGCTTTCACATTTAATAGACCCAGCAATTTTAGGTTTCATACTTATTGGTGTGATGTTGTTTGCAATTTTTATAGGATTTCCAATTTCATTTACTCTTATTTTTTTAGGATTTGTCTTTGGATATTTAGGTTTTGGAAAATTAGTTTTCTATTTAATGACACTACAATTTTCGATGGTGATGACTGAACAAACTCTCGCCGCCGTCCCTTTATTTGTATTTATGGGAATAATGATGGAACAAGCAGGTTTAATGGAAAGATTATTCTCAGCTTTCCAAATGATGTTGGCAAGAGTTAGAGGTTCTTTATATTATGCAGTTTTGTTTGTGTCAGTAATATTCGCAGCTGCAACTGGAATAGTTGGTGCATCAGTTACAATTCTTGGAATTATGGCTGCAAAATCAATGAATAGATCAAACTATGATGTAAAATTAGCTGCTGGTACGATTACTGCTGGAGGAACTTTAGGTATTCTAATTCCACCGAGCATTATGCTTGTAGTTATGGGTCCAATTATGGAAATTCCCGTAACTGATTTATTTGCTGCAGCAATTGTTCCAGGAATTCTATTGGCATGCTTATATGCTGCATACACTACATTCAGATGTATGATGAATCCAAAATTAGGTCCACCCATACCAGAAGAATTAAGAACAACAGATTTAAAAAAATTATGGCTAGAATTTTTCTTAGGATTAGTTCCACCCGCTGCATTAGTATTTGCTGCATTAGGTAGTATTTTATTTGGATTTGCTACTCCAACAGAAGCTGCAGGATGTGGTGCTGGTGGTGCATTATTGCTTTCATTAGCTTACAAAAAATTAACATTAAAAAAATTACAAGATGCTTTGGTTAAAACTTTAGAAATTTCAGCATTAATAATGGTTTTAGTTGCTGCTTCTAATTTCTTTGGAGCAGTGTTTGCAAGATTAGGAACTCCAATGGTCTTAACAGATTTCCTTTTATCACTAGAGATGAATAAATATTTAATTTTAGGAATAATCATGATTATGATTTTTCTTTTAGGATGGCCATTAGAGTGGGTACCTATTGTTATGATAGTGGTTCCTATTATTTTACCATTAGTGGAAGCATTAGGATTTAATTTAACTTGGTTTGCAATTCTTGTTGCTGTTAATTTGCAAACCGCCTGGCTCTCACCCCCCGTAGCGTTATCTGCTTATTTCTTAAAAGGTGTAGTTCCAAGTTGGGATTTAAAAGATATTTATCTTGGAATGATGCAGTTCATGGTATTGCAGATAATTGGATTAATTATAATCATAGCGTATCCAAAAATAGTACTATGGTTACCAACTCTCTTATATGGACAGCAGTAAATAATTGACTAATATCAGTTAGGTGAATCAAAGCGAAAAATTTCAACTAAGAAATTGGGAACTAGTTTCAATAAATCCTAATAATAGAGACTGGAGTTGGAAAAATTACTTTAACTTTTGGGCTATAAATATTCAAACAATTGTTGGGTTCTCTTTAATATCAGCTTTATATTTATTTTATGATCTAAATTTTTTTGTTGTCTTAACAGGATCATTGCTAGCAGGATTATTAGTATTCTTTTTTGCTAATATCATTGGAAAAATTTCTCAAAGTAGCGGATTAAGTTTTCCAACAATTCTCAGACTTTCAATGGGTTTTACTGGTGCAAGATATGTAGGGATGATAAGAGGATTAGTTGGTTTGTTCATGTTTGGTGTACAAACATTTTTTATATCAAAATCATTAGGTTATATTGCAAGGATAATTCTATTTAAAATAGATAATCAACTTTTACAGAATGAAATATTTTTATTATTCTTTTTTGGTTTAAATTTAATTGATTGGGTTTGTTTATTTTTAACTTTAATATTTCAATATATCCTTTTTACAAAAGGACAGAATTTTCTAAAATCATTTATTAATTTTTCAGGTCTTTCAATATATTTGGGGTTATCTGTATTATTAATTGTTATTTTATCTGAGTATTACAATGAACTCCTAAATGGAATAAAATTAAGCTTAGTCTTTAGCAATTTTGCAATTCAGTCAAATATCGCTCCAATAATTTCAATCACAGGAACTTTATTTGCTTATTTTGCTATAGTTCTCCTTACATTTGGAGATTTTTCTAGGTACTCAATGAATTATAAAGAAATGACCAAAGGTAACTTAAGTATAATATTAAATTTAATATTCTTTTCTTTTTTCTCTGTATTACTCACATTAGGTTCAGATATCATTCTTACCAGTAAAGGTTTAAATGCTTCAAGTCTACTTACTAATCCAAATGACATAGTTGGAAAATTTAATAATAATTTTTTAACTTTCTTTTGTTTGATATTTATTATTATCTCTTCGTTATCAACTAATTTGATAGCAAATTATATTCCTTCGCAAAATACATTGATAAATTTTTTCCCTAATTCTTTAACGTTAAAAAAAACAGGAATTGTAATATCAATAATTGGATTAATTATTTCAACGTTTTGGCTTTCAATTTTCAGTAAAGCTAATGTTTTGATATTTGTTGAAGCCGTAGCGACGACTTTTGGCCCAATTTTTGGAGTATTGGTTGCAGATTATTACTTGTTTAAAAAACAACAAATTAATCACAAAGAGCTTTTTTATCCTAAAGAACATACGGAATATATTTATAGTAACGGTTGGAACTTAAAAGCATTGTATGCTCTATTAATTGGATCAATCTTTTCTTTATCATCTTTGCTAAATGAAAACTTAATACAATATCAATCTTTTGGATGGATTATTGGAGCATTCGCATCTTATTTAGTATATTATTTAATAAATAATAAATAATGATGAAAGCGCTTGTTTATACTGGTGTTGAGGAGATGGAATTCAGGGAGGAAAAAGAGCCTTCCGAAAAACCTGGGGAAAGTATTCTTAAAGTTCATGCATCAGGTATCTGTGGCTCAGATATGCATGCTTACCACGGAAAAGACGAGAGAAGAATTCCACCATTAATTTTAGGTCATGAAGTTAGTGGTCAAATAATTAACGGTAAGCTTAAAGATCAAATTTCAGTTCTTAATCCATTAATAACTTGTAGAAATTGTGAATACTGCAAGAGCGGAAGAGAACATTTATGTCCAGATAGAGTTCTTTTAGGAATGAATAGACCTTACGAAAGGCAAGGTGCATTTGCTGAACTTATAACAGTTCCAGATCATAATATTTTCAAAGTTCCTGAAAAGCTTGATGTAAAAGAGGCTGCAGTTGCAGAACCAACAGCAGTCTCATATCATGCAGTATTATTAGCAGTAGAAGCATCAAAAAAACCATTAAATGAATGTAGAACTCTTGTTCAGGGTGGTGGAGCAATTGGGCTATTATGTGCATTAATTTTATCCAAAATCCAGGGAAATATTAATTTGACAATTTCTGATCCTAATCAAAAAAGACTAAATGAATGCTCTAAATATGTAGATGCAAAAACAGTATCACCAGATCATAAAGATATTAAAGAGAGCAGCTTTGATTTAGTTTTTGATACTGTTGGACTTGAAGTTTCACGACAACAGGCAATCAGTGTAGTAAAACCGGGTGGAATAATAGTTCATATCGGACTAACTCAGCCCGCAGGATCTTTTAATTTTAGGAAAGCAACTCTACAAGAAGTTACTTTTATTGGAACTTATTGTTATACAAACAAAGAATTTGGAGAAACTATTGATATTTTAACTAATAACAAGCTAGGCAAGATAGAGTGGATTGAGTACAGAAATCTTAAAGACGGGTGGGGAGCTTTTAAAGAAATTCATGATGGAACCTGTTCGGCCCCAAAGATAGTACTTCTGCCTTAAATTCTTGGTTTTTTAAGAGGTACTAATACCTTTTTTTCTCCAAATTTTTCAGAATTTTTTGAAATAACAGGTGCGGTTATAATTATAGACCAATAAATCATCAAACCAAAAAGAACTGCTAACTTCATATCTTCTAAATAGAGAACAATAATGATTTATGCATGTTTAAATAATGTCAAAATTTTGAATTTGAAAATTATTTTATCTTTTATATAGAGAGGACATGTTTAGATTTTTATTTAAATTAATTTTAGTTACTGCATTGTTACAAACAATATTGTACGCCGAGGAAGTAAAAGTATTTGAGTTTACAGACAAAGAATTATCAGAATTAACTGTGAGAAAAGTAAGAGGGGCAGATAATAAGACTACATATTCAGTTGGATCTAATGAGAATGGTAATTACTTAAAAGCTATTGCAGATAACGCCGCTTCTGGCCTCGGTAAGGAGATTAAAATTGATTTAAATAAAACCCCTTTCATAAATATTACCTGGAAAATTGAGAAAGATATACCTGGGATAGATGAAACAACTAAAAAAGGTCATGACTTTGCAGGAAGAGTATTCGTCATTAAAAAAACTGGGGCAACACCTTTATCCAATAGAGCAATAAATTACGTTTTTTCGAGTAATCAAGAAGTTGGAAGCAACTTTCCAAGCCCATATACTAAAAAGTCCATAGATAATGTCCTTGCTACTACCAAAACAAATTTAAATGAATGGGTAACTGTCAAAGCAAACGTTAAAGAAGATTTCAAGAAATTCCATAATTTAGATGTTAATGAGCTAGATGGTATAGCTATCATGTCAGATACAGATAATTCAAAGAAAAAATCAATTACTTACTATCAAAATATCTATTTTTCTTCTCAATAAATTTTATTAATATCAATTGATGAAAGTATTTAAGTATAGTTTAAAAGTATACTATGAGGATACTGATTTTGGCGGTATAGTTTACCATGCAAATTATTTAAAGTACTTTGAAAGAGCAAGATCTGAGCTTATTTATTCAATAGGTTATTCAAATAAAAAGTTATTAGATAAACATAACGTTTTAATAGCAGTAAAAACTTGCAACGTAGACTTTAAAAAACCAGCAAAATTTGAGTATAAAATTACCGTTTTCACAAAAGTTAAATCTAATACCCTGACTACAATTACTATGTCACAAGTAATTAAAAGAAAATCAGACATTTTATGTGATGCAGAGATTAAATTGGTGTCTCTAAATAAGTTGGGAAAACCAGTAAAACTTCCAAAAGTATTTATTAATAAATTAAACTAGTTCTTTTACTTTTTTAAATAGTTTAGTCATTTGTTTTTCGTTAATTCGTCCGGTATTTACATTTCTTGGACTTGGATGATAACACCCCATTAACAACACGTTGTTAGGTAATTTAAAATATGTTCCATGACCAAATTTTACTTTTTCAGTGTAATCAAAATTTTCTCTATAAAATTTTACACAAGTATCAAACGCAATTTTCCCTAAAGCCACAATAATTTTTAGATTTTTGAGTATTTCAAATTCAGATTTAAAATAACCAAAGCAATTTTTTAACTCTTCATTTAATGGTTTATCTCCTGGAGGAACGCACTTTAAGGCTGGGGTTATGAAAGTATTTTTTATTTTCAATCCATCATTTATATGATCTGAATTACTTTGATTGGCTATTTTTACATTGTGTAAACATTTATATAAAAAGTCTGAGGATTTATCGCCTGTAAATACTCTACCTGTTCTTGTTCCACCATGGGCTGCAGGTGCTAGACCAACAATCATTATTTTTCCATTTATATCTCCAAATCCTGTAACTGGTTTCCCCCAATAAGTTTGGTTCACATATTGTTTTCTTTTTTCTTTAGATATTTTTTTTCTAAACTTCACAAGTCTAGTGCATTTATTACATTTAATTATTGTTTTTTTTAATTTTTCAAATTTAACTGTCATTTATGAAATATATTTATATCTCTATTTTCTTTATTCTAAATCTTTTTATTTCAAATACTGTAATAGCTGATCAATCAGTTATTAAAGAATTACAGAGGGGTGGAAAAATTGTATTTATAAGACATTCACTTGCACCAGGAAATGGAGATCCTGATAATATTGATTTAAAAAAATGTGATACTCAAAGAAATTTAAATCAAGAGGGAATAGAGCAATCAAAAAAAATTGGAAAATTATTTAGCGTAAATAATATTCAAATTGATAAAGTCTTATCTAGTGAATGGTGTAGATGTAAAGATACAGCAAGGTTTGCCTTTAATAATTATGAAACCTTCAAAGGTCTAAACTCTTTTTATCAAGAGAAGTTTTATAAATATAAAGATGAACAAATTAAGAGTTTAAAAAAATATATATCTAATTGGAATGGTGAGAAAAATCTTATTTTAGTTACACATTTTGTAGTTATTTCAGAAATGTTAAATTTTGGTACTTCATCTGGTGAAATTGTTGTTATAGATAAAGATTATAAATTTATAGGAAGTATTGAAACCATGTAGTAATTATACATGATTATATATTGAATTATGAAAGTTGGATTTATAGGTGTTGGATGGATGGGATTTGGTATCGCAAATAACATCCTTAAAAATAATCATGAATTATTTGTAATTGCTAACAAGAACAGAAAGCCAATTGATAGAATAGTTAAAGAGGGGGCAAAAGAAGTTAATTCCTACGATGAACTTTGTAAAAGTGGATTAGATGCTTTGTTTTTATGCGTCACGAACTCTCCTATAGCACACGAAATTGGAAAAAAAATAGTTTCATTACTGACTGATAAAACAATTGTCATTGATATTACTACTCATAACCAAAATGGATCTATTGAAATGGAGCAAATATTAAATGCAAATAATATTCCTTATTTAGAGTGCCCTGTAATGGGAGGTCCTGTTCAAGCAGAAGAAGGAATATTGGGTGGAATTGTTGGTGGATCTCAGGAAAATTTAAAAAGATCTGAAGAACTTTTAAAATGTTTTTGTAAAAATTATTATCATTTTGGTGGTATTGGAAATGGCGCAAAAACAAAATTATTAAATAATTTTTTATCTTTAGGAACAGCTACTTATGTAATTGAATTAATTAAAGCTGCAAAAAAATTAGATATTGATTTAGATAAACTTTATAAAGTAGCACAATTAGGATCAGGTAATTCTAATGCTTTAAAAAGGATTTTTGACAAGGTTCTAGAGGATGATTACACAGGTTTTAAGTTTACAGCGACTAATACACTAAAAGATTTAACTTATATATCAGACTTATTAAAAGGCATGGATAATGCAGAAAAATTATCAGATTTATCAAAATCTTTTTATAAAAAAGCAGTTGATGATGGTGACGGTGAACTTTTTATAAGTGAATTAATAAAGAAGAATTAATCTTTTTTTTCTTCTTTTTCTTTTTCAGCAAAGAATAAAGCAATCGCAAATAAAGTTGTCCATCCAATTCCTAATAAAGCTTTTGGACTAGTTTCAGCACTCCATATATCTAAAAAGATTGCACCTAATGCAAGACCGACGAGATAAATAACAATTGCAATATTTGTTTTGCTCATATCAATTAAGCTAATGTTTTACACTATTATTCTAATTGGACAATTATAAACAATCATATATAAAGCACCAATAATTTGGGCGAGTGGCGGAATTGGTAGACGCGTTGGTCTTAGGAACCAATAGTGCAAACTGTGAAGGTTCGAGTCCTTTCTCGCCTACCATAACTTATGAAAGTAACAGTAGAAAATAAAAAAGGTTTAGAAAAAGATATAAAAGTTTTTATCGATAAAAAAACTATATCTGGATATCTCGAAGAAAAATATGAAGAGATAAAAAAAGATGTTGTTTTAAAAGGATTTAGACCAGGAAAAGTTCCCACAGAAATTTTAAAAAGACAATTTGGAAAAGCAGTCTATGGAGAAGTAATCGATAAAGTATTAAAAGATACGACAACAAAGGCTCTTGAGGATAATAAGATTAAACCAGCTGGTCAGCCTAAAATTGATTTAAAGTCTTTTGGTGAAGGAAAAGATCTTGAATATACAATTTCAGTAACAGAATTACCAAATGTTGAAGTCGGTTCATTAAAAGATCTTAAGGTAGACGAATACGTCGTTAAAATTGATCCAAAAGAAACAGATAAAAGAATTGATCAAATAGCAAAAACTCAAAAAAACTTTAAAGATGCTGAAGAAAGTTACGTAGCTAAAGTTGGTGATTTAGTTGTTTTTGATTATAAGGCAACAGTTGATGGTAAAGATTTTAAAGGAAATGAAGGAAAAAATACTCAACTAGAACTTGGAAAAGATTTATTTATTAAAGGGTTTGATAAGCAATTAGAAGGAGTCAAAAACAAACAAGATAAAAAAGTAGAAGTTAAACTACCAGAAAACTTTCCAGAAAAAGAAGTAGCTAATAAATCTGCAGTGTTTGAATGTAAAATTACAGCTGTAAAAAAACCAGAAGAAACAAAAATTGATGATAACTTTGCGAAAAATTTAGGAGCAAAAGACTTAAATAATTTAAAAGAATTAATATCTAAACAAATTAATGATGAATTTAAAAATTCATTGGAAATGATATCAAAAAAACAAATTCTTGAACAAATTGAAAAACAAAAACTAGATCAGCTACCAGCTAACCTTATTGAACAAGAGGTAAATTTATTAGCTCAAGGTATGAAGGAAGAAGAAAAGAAAAAAAATATGAAATACTTTGAGGAACAAGCCAAAAAAAGAATTAAAACTGGTTTAATATTGAATGCATTTGGTGAAAAAAATAAAATTAAAGTTTCTCAAGAAGAGCTAAATGCAGAAATACAAAAGCAGTTTAGAATGATGCCTGGACAAGAAAAGATGGTCAAAGAGTATTATGAGAAAAACCCAGGAGCTATTGAGAGTTTAAGAGGTTCTATTTATGAAGAAAAAATAATAGGTGAACTTAAAAAAATTGCGAAAGTAAACAAAAAAGAAATTAGCAAAGATGAAGCTGAAAAAATTTTAAAAGAAGAGAATGAAAAAAATCTCAAAGAACAAGAGAAATTAGCAAAATTATCTGAAGGTGCCGATGATAAAGTAAAAGAGAAAAAAGAAGTTAAGTCTGAAGATAAAAAAGAAAAGAAAATAGCGAAACCATCTAAAGCTCCAAAAAAAGTAGCTAAAAAAACTAAATCGACAAAAAAAGTTAGCAAAAAGTAATCACAAGTTGTATAAGTAAATCGAATCACTTATGACAACAAAAATTCCAGAACACTTAAGCACTTTGATACCAATGGTTGTTGAGCAATCAAGCCGTGGTGAAAGAGCTTATGATATTTATTCAAGATTATTAAAGGAGAGAATAGTTTTTGTAGTTGGACCAATTAATGATGCTGTTGCATCTTTAGTTACTGCTCAATTATTATTTTTAGAGTCTGAAGATCCTAAAAAAGAAATTTCTTTATACATTAATAGTCCAGGTGGATTAGTTACTGCAGGTTTAGGAATTTATGATACGATGCAATATATCAAACCTGAAGTTAGCACATTGTGCATTGGTCAAGCTGCAAGTATGGGATCATTTTTGTTAGCTGCAGGATCAAAAGGAAAAAGATTATCTTTGCCCAATTCAAGAATAATGGTTCACCAACCATCTGCAGGTTTTCAAGGTCAAGCAACTGATATAGAAATCCATGCTAATGAGGTTATGTCTTTGAAAAAAAGATTGAACGAAATTTATTCTAAACATACAGGTAAGTCAGTTGATCAAATTAAAGAAGCTTTGGAGAGAGACAATTTTATGACTCCAGATAACGCAAAAGATTTTGGTTTGATAGATAAAGTAGTAGAAAAAAGAGACTAAACAACAATATATAGTTTATTCACAACCTATACTTGATTAAGAAGTAATCTTTGTAATAAAGTATTCAAATTGATTCGTTATAAAAAACTATGAGCAACAATAATAAAAATATTCTTTACTGTTCTTTCTGTGGAAAGAGTCAACACGAGGTTAGAAAATTAATTGCTGGCCCAACTGTTTTTATTTGTGATGAGTGTGTTGAATTATGTATGGACATCATCAAAGAAGAGAGCAAAGATACTTTTGTAAAACATCAAGATGGATTACCCTCACCAAAAGAGATTTGCGCAGTTCTAGATGATTATGTAATCGGACAAGATCATGCAAAAAAAGTTTTATCGGTTGCTGTTCATAATCATTACAAAAGATTAAATTACGAAAATAAAACTAGTAAAAATGTCGAACTTTCAAAATCAAATATTTTATTAGTTGGACCAACAGGATGCGGAAAAACTTTATTAGCTCAAACACTAGCAAGAATTTTAGATGTGCCATTTACAATGGCAGATGCAACTACATTAACTGAAGCCGGTTATGTTGGTGAAGATGTTGAAAATATAATATTAAAACTATTACAAGCAGCTGATTATAATGTTGAGAAAGCACAAAGAGGAATTGTTTATATTGATGAGGTAGATAAAATAAGTAGAAAATCAGAAAATCCATCAATTACTAGAGATGTCTCTGGTGAAGGAGTTCAACAAGCTTTATTAAAAATAATGGAAGGAACTGTTGCCAGTGTACCTCCTCAAGGTGGAAGAAAACATCCACAACAAGAATTTTTACAAGTGGATACTACCAACATTCTATTTATATGCGGTGGTGCGTTCGCTGGATTAGATAAAATAATTTCACAAAGAGACAAAGGTTCATCGATTGGTTTTGGTGCTGAGGTTAAAAGTTTAGAGGATAAAAAAGTAGGCGAGTGGATGAAAAATCTAGAGCCAGAAGACTTGCTTAAATATGGACTGATACCAGAATTTATTGGAAGATTACCTATAACTGCAACATTAGATGATCTTGATGAAAAATCTTTAGTTAAAATTTTACTTGAACCAAAAAATTCTTTAATAAAACAATATCAAGAGCTATTTAAATTAGAAGGTGTCAAACTTACTTTTAAAGATCAGTCAGTGAAAGATATTGCCAACAAAGCTATATCTAAAAAAACTGGTGCAAGAGGACTTAGATCGATTCTAGAAAATATATTATTGAAAACAATGTTTGATCTACCAAGTCAAGATAATATTGAAGAAGTTATAATTGATTCTGGTGCGGCGAAAGGTGTATCAGCACCTGTTATTGTTCATTCGAAGAACAAAACTAAAACCGACAAGACTTCAGCAGCATAATTGCACGTTAATAAACCATAATTACCTATTGCATTATAAAATATAATATCCATATTTCTCAAATGGACATAAAAGTGACATTACCATTATTACCATTAAGAGATATTGTAGTTTTTCCAAGTATGGTAATCCCTTTATTTGTTGGTAGAGATAAATCAATTACAGCACTGAATGAGGTAATGAAGGGTGATAAGAAAATTGTGCTTGTCACACAAAAAAATTCAGAAGTTGATGACCCAAAAAAAAACGATGTTTTTAGTTATGGATGTGAAAGTAATATTCTACAATTACTTAAGCTTCCAGATGGCACAGTAAAAGTTTTGGTGGAAGGAACTAAAAGAGTTAAAATTGTAGATTTTAAAGATGATGAAAAATTCATAAATTGCTCGTTTGAATATCAAAAAGATGTAATTTCAAAGGAAGATGATTTGCTTCCATTAAGCCTAACTGCCATTAAAAGGTTAGAAAAGTTAACTTCAGTTAATAAAAAAATATCATCAGAGACTATAAACAATATTAAACAATTAAAGGACCCATCTAAAATAGCAGATAATATAATTTCACATATCAACGCAACTATATCTGAGAAGCAGCAAATATTTGAAATATTGGATGTTAAAAAAAGATTAAACAGTGTCATTAAGATTATGGAAAATGAGGCAAGTATCATCGGTGTTGAAAAAAGAATAAGAGGAAGAGTTAAAACTCAGATGGAGAAAACCCAAAGAGAGTATTATTTGAATGAACAGCTTAAAGCTATACAAAAAGAATTAGGAGAAATTGAAGAAGGCAAAGATGAAACAACAAGTTTAAAGAAATCAATATTAAAAGCGAAGATGCCAAAAGAAGTAGAAAAAAAATGTATGTCTGAGCTAAAAAAATTAAAAAATATGAGTCCAATGTCAGCTGAGGCAACAGTTGTGAGAAATTACTTAGATTGGATGATTGATTTACCTTGGTTTAAAAAAGATAAAGTTGATATAGATCTAAATAAGGCATTAAAAATTCTCGAGGAAGATCACTTTGGATTAGAAAAAGTTAAAGAGAGGATAATTGAATTTTTAGCCGTACAAAAAAGAATGGATAAAATTAAAGGTCCAATACTTTGTTTAGTAGGACCCCCAGGTGTAGGAAAAACTTCTTTAGGGAAATCAATTGCCAAAGCGACCAACAGACAATTTGTAAGAATGTCCCTAGGAGGAGTTAGAGATGAAGCTGAAGTTAGAGGTCACAGAAGAACATACATCGGATCACTTCCTGGTAAAATAATTCAAATGATGAAAAAAGCTGGAACAAAAAATCCTTTATTCTTACTTGACGAAATAGACAAAGTTGGAAATGATTATAGAGGAGACCCTTCATCTGCATTGTTGGAAGCTCTAGATCCTGAGCAAAATACGACTTTCAACGATCATTATCTAGAAGTAGATTATGATTTATCTGATGTAATGTTTGTTACGACAGCAAATACACTTAATATTCTTCCTCCACTTTTAGATAGAATGGAAGTGATAAGAATTCCTGGATACACAGAAGATGAAAAGATAAATATTGCTAATAAATATTTGCTTCCTAAACAAATAAAAGATAACGGTGTCAAAGATGGTGAAATGAAGTTAGCAGATGATACAATTAAAGAAATTATAAGAAGCTATACAAGAGAAAGTGGTGTAAGAAATTTAGAGAGAGAAATATCAAAAGTAACTAGAAAAGTTGTTAAGAAAGTTGTTAATAATGAAGAAAAAAGCGTGGAAGTTAACGAACAAAATATACCTGATTTTCTTGGAATTAAGAAATTTAAATTTGGTGAACTAGAAACTAAAGATAAAGTCGGAATAGTAATAGGTTTGGCATGGACAGAGTTTGGCGGTGAAATATTAAAAGTAGAAACTGTTAATATGCCAGGAAAAGGTAGAATGCAAATAACTGGTAAGCTAGGTGATGTAATGCAAGAGTCTGTAAAAGCAGCAAAGTCTTACGTTAGATCCAAATGTTTAGAATTTGGGGTAACACCCCCATTATTTGAGAAAAAAGATTTTCATATTCACGTTCCAGAAGGTGCAACTCCAAAAGATGGTCCATCTGCAGGTATTGCAATGGTAACATCAATTGTGTCTTCAATTACTAAAGTTCCGGTTAAAAGAGAAATTGCTATGACTGGAGAAGTAACAATCACTGGCCAGGTTTTGCCAATTGGTGGGTTAAAAGAAAAGTTATTAGCTGCTCATAGAGCTGGTGTAAAAAAAGTTCTAATTCCAAAAGAGAATGAAAAAGATTTAGTTGATGTTCCGAAAAAAGTAAAAGATGACATTGAAATAGTTCCAGTTGAAACAGCTGATGAAGTAATAAAAATTGCTTTAATAAAAGAATTAAAGCCTACAGAGTGGACAGAAGTAGATAAATTAACAGAGACTAAAAAAGACAATAAATCTCAAGCTAGTATTCAGTAATAAACAATTTACATTATAATAACCTTGATGTAATAGTACCATGTTTTGGGCGGTTAGCTCAGTTGGTAGAGCATCTCGTTTACACAACTAATTTTATTTAAAATTAATCATTTCTTCTAAACACTTTTTTTAATTTATAATTCGTATTTGCACACTGTATGCACAGTTGAGTATAAAAAATCTAGAATCTCGTTACATTTTTTTGCTGAAGACTCTATGTTAAAGATTTGATAATCTTGTATCGTGAAAAGAATATTTATAATTTTATTAGTTTTTTCGCTTCAAATTACTTCAGCAAGTAGTGAACCTTGGTCTATTTCTATTTCATGTGAAGGTATTTTAACATCAGAAGGATATAATAAGAATTTTCCAAATGCTGATGTCTTAAAAAAAAGACAAGAAAGGTTTTATGAGGATTTTATTGTTACTGGTCATGGAACAAACATAGTATCTATAGATCTAGAAAACTGGAGCCATGCGTATAATAGATCACCTTTGTATGAGCAAAGTCTTAATAATCTGAAAATTTCTAAAGATAATTTAACAATTTTACTTAAATCAAAAGATAACTCTATAACACATAGCGATGGATCAATTACAAATATTAAAGGTTCTAAAACTAGATTTTCAATTGCTAATTCAACTTATGTTGGACAGTTTGATGTAATAAGAAATTCAAATAAATTTGGTGTAACAACTTATTATAAAGATTTTGATGCTATTTGTTCCGGTTCGGAAAAATTATATGCACAATTATCTGGTCAAACTGAGAGTCTGCCTAATATAAAAGATGATGAAATTATTGCAGCATCATCAGGAACTGGTTTTTTTGTTTCAGAAAGTGGACATATAGTTACTAATCATCATGTTATCGATGGTTGTTCGATTATAAAAGCTTTACACAACGGAAATGAGGTTGACTCAAAAGTTTTAGCTGTAGACAAAGTTAATGATCTCGCAATAATAAAATCTAAAATTAAACCCAAAAAAGTTTATTCTATATCAGATGAAGATGGTAGTTTATTAGAGGAAGTTATTGTAGCTGGATATCCATTAGGTAAAAAAATAAGTGCCTCTATTAAAGCGACAAGTGGAACTATAACAGCTTTAGCTGGATTAGGAGACAATTATGCAGAATTTCAAACTGATGCTGCTATGAACTCAGGAAATAGCGGAGGCCCAATAATTAATGAATTTGGAAATGTAGTAGGTGTTGCAGTTTCAAAAATTCAAAAAGAAGGAGTTGAGAGTTTTAACTTTGGAATTAAATCTTCAGTTTTACAAATTTTTGGGAAAGCAAATCAAATTAAGTTTTTAACTCCAAATAGAAGAGTGATGAAAAAAAAGGAACTTGGAACATTAATAACTGAAGCAACTGTCTATTTAGATTGTTGGATGACAGGCAAAGAAATAAAGAAATTTATTGCTCAAAATCAAAATTCACAAAAAGCTTTTTACAGTGAGTTAAAAAATTAAGATTAATTGCTTAAATTCATGAAAACTATACGCTGTCCGGTTCCGTTGTATTTTTAAAATAATGTTGATAATCTTTAAAAAAACTTTTGCACACTGTATGCACAGTTGAGTAACAAAAATAAATTTTTTAGCCATTTTTCAAGGGTAATAAATCTTGACCTACACGTTCTAAAAGATATAAAACACGTTACTTTTTGGTTTTGGGCGGTTAGCTCAGTTGGTAGAGCATCTCGTTTACACCGAGGGGGTCAAAGGTTCGAGTCCTTTACTGCCCACCAAAACACGGGGGTGTAGCTCAGTTGGTTAGAGCGATCGCCTGTCACGCGATAGGTCGAGGGTTCGAGTCCCTTCACTCCCGCCATCAAATAAATGAATAAAATAGAGCCTTAAAATGTGACCTATCTGCTCTTTCAGTTGATCTAAAAGGTGCTATATAGACTCATCATGCTTGCGGAATTTTTAAAAGATTATTTGCCAATAATTGTATTTTTACTAGTTGCACTTGTATTAAGTGTAGCATTTGTTGCGGTGAATTATTTGGCATCTCCAAAAAATCCTGATCCAGAAAAACTATCAGCATATGAGTGTGGATTTGAACCATTTAATGACTCTAGAATGGAATTTGATGTTAGATTTTATCTTGTTGCTATATTATTCATTATTTTCGATTTAGAAATCGCTTTTCTATTTCCCTGGGCAATATCTCTAGGCAAAATCGGAATATTCGGATTTATATCAATGATGATTTTCTTATTTATTCTTACAATAGGGTTTATTTACGAATGGAAAAAAGGAGCATTAGACTGGGAATAAAATGAATTTAGAACAAAGAAAAAAAAATATTCCTGAAGAATTTAAACAATTAGCACAAGATTTTAGTGATAATGGTTTTATAACAACATCACTAGATAATCTAGTTAACTGGGCTAGAACTGGATCATTGCATTGGATGACCTTCGGTCTTGCATGTTGTGCAGTCGAAATGATGCAAACCTCAATGCCAAGATATGACTTAGAAAGATTTGGTGCTGCCCCTAGAGCTTCACCTAGACAATCGGATGTTATGATTGTTGCTGGAACTCTTACAAATAAAATGGCTCCTGCATTAAGAAAAGTTTATGACCAGATGCCGGAACCAAGGTATGTGATTTCCATGGGAAGTTGTGCAAACGGTGGAGGATATTATCATTATTCTTATTCTGTAGTAAGAGGATGTGATCGTATTGTACCAGTTGATGTGTATGTTCCTGGGTGCCCTCCTTCTGCTGAAGCACTTCTATATGGTATAATGCAACTTCAAAAGAAAATCAGGAACAAAGGTTCTCTGGAAAGATAAAAAATGCAAAATATCCAGGATTTAGAAAAAATTTTGAATTCAGAACTAAATACTAAAATAAAAAGTTCTTTTATCAAACATAATCAAATTTATTTAAAAATTGATGAAGTAGATTTAACTGAAGTTATTTTATTTTTAAAAACAAATTCAAAGACTAAATTTAGACAATTGATAGATATCACTGCTGTAGATTTTCCTGAAAACGAAATAAGATTTAAATTAGTTTATTTATTATTAAGTCATGAATTTAATCAAAGAATCATCATAGAGATTGATGTAAAAGATAAAGAAATTGTTGGCTCAATAACATCTATATTTCCTGCTGCAAATTGGATGGAAAGGGAAGTATTTGACATGTACGGAATTGATTTTAAAGATCATCCAGACCTAAGAAGAATACTTACAGATTATGGTTTTGAAGGACATCCATTAAGAAAAGATTTTCCTTTAACTGGTCATAATGAGGTTAGATACAGTCACGAAACTAAAAAAGTTATTTATGAACCAGTAAAATTAGAACAAAATTATAGAAACTTTGATTACGAAAGTCCTTGGGAAGGAACCAAGTATATTAAAGAACAAACTAAAGAATAATGGCAAAAGAGACTAAAACTTTAAATCTAAATTTCGGACCTCAACATCCTGCTGCTCATGGAGTTTTGAGATTAATTTTACAGTTGGATGGTGAAATTGTTGAAAAGGCAGATCCACATATTGGTTTATTGCATAGAGGGACAGAAAAATTAATTGAAAACAAAACTTATACTCAAGCTGTTCCGTATTTTGATCGATTAGATTATGTTGCACCAATGAATCAAGAACACGCATTTGCTTTAGCAATAGAAAAAATATTGAAAATTGAAGTTCCGATCAGAGCTCAATACATAAGAGTAATGTTTTGTGAGATTGGAAGAATACTTAGTCATATTTTAAATGTCACAACTCAAGCAATGGATGTTGGGGCATTAACCCCAACCTTATGGGGATTTGAAGAAAGAGAAATATTAATGGGTTTTTATGAAAAAGTTTCTGGTTCTAGATTACATGCCAATTATTTTAGAGCAGGAGGGGTACATCAAGATTTACCAAAAGGATTAGACAAAGAGATTGGAAACTTTTGTGAAAGATTTCCAAAAATAATAAATGATTTAGAATTACTTTTAACTGATAACCGAATATTTAAGCAAAGGAATGTTGATATTGGAGTAGTATCAAAACAGGATGCTCTAGATTATTCTTTTTCTGGAGTAATGCTAAGAGGATCAGGTGTTCCATGGGATTTAAGAAAATCCCAACCCTACGATTGTTATGAACAATTTGAGTTTAAAATTCCTGTAGGAAAAAATGGTGATTGTTATGACAGATATCTATGCAGAATTGAGGAAATGAAAGAAAGTGTAAATATAATAAATCAATGTTTGGCGAATTTACCTGTTGGACCAATTAAAACTGATGATGGAAAAATCAGTCCACCACCAAAAAAAGAAATAAAACAATCTATGGAAGCATTGATCCATCATTTCAAGTTGTATACCGAAGGTTATAGGGTTGATAAAGATGAAATATATACAGCTGTAGAAGCTCCTAAAGGAGAATTTGGTGTTTATTTAATTTCAGATGGTTCAAGCAAACCTTACAAATGCAAAATTAGAGCTCCAGGATTCTCTCATTTGCAAGCGATGGATTACTTAATTAAAGGTCATATGTTAGCTGATGTTCCTGCAGTTTTAGGTTCAATGGATATTGTTTTTGGAGAGGTAGATAGATAATGGCTGTTAAAAAAATATCAAAAGTACAACCTGAAAAATTTGAGTTTAGTAAAAAAAACAAAGAGACAGCAGATAGTATTATTAAAAATTATCCTTCTGGAAAACAACAAAGTGCAGTTATGGCTTTATTATACTTAGCACAAAAACAAAATGATAATTGGATACCTTTAAGTGCAATGAAATACATAGCAAAGTATTTAGACATGCCATACATAAAAGTATATGAAGTGGCTACATTTTATAGCATGTATAATTTAACTCCGGTTGGTAAATATTTCTTTCAAGTATGTACAACAACCCCATGTATGTTAAGGGGTGCATATAATTTAGTAGATGTTTGTAAACGAAAAATTTCTGAGGAAGAAAATCGTTTGTCTGAGGATGGAAAAACTTCTTGGTTAGAAGTAGAATGTTTAGGTGCTTGTGTGAATGCTCCAATGCTTCAATTAAATGAGGACTATTACGAGGATTTAGATACAACAAAACTTGAGCAAATAATTGATAAAATAAGTAATGATGAAGTTCCTCAACCAGGATCTTATAGAGGCAGATTAAGTTCTGAGCCAGAAAATACTAGAAAAACATTAATAGGTAATAAAAATGCTTGAAGATAAAGATAGAATTTTTCAAAATTTATACAATGATTTTGGTGCTGATTTAACATCTGCAAAACAGAGGGGAGACTGGAAGGATACGAAAGAAATTTGTGGTAAAGGAAGAGAATGGATAATTAATGAAATTAAAGCCTCTGAACTTAGAGGGAGAGGAGGTGCTGGATTTCCCACAGGATTGAAATGGTCTTTTGCTCCAAAAGAAGTTGGATCAAGACCGCATTATTTAGTAATTAACGCAGATGAGTCTGAACCAGGCACATGTAAAGACAGAGATATTCTGAGATTTGAACCACATAAACTAATAGAAGGCTGTTTAATTGCATCTTACGCAGTTAATGCACATAAGTGCTATATTTATATAAGAGGAGAATATTTTAATGAAGGACAAAAGCTTCAAACAGCTATCGATGAAGCGTACAAGGATGGTCTCTTAGGAAAAAATTCTGCAGGCACCGATTGGGAATTAGATATTTACATTCATTATGGTGCTGGGGCTTATATCTGTGGTGAGGAAACTGCTTTGCTTGAGAGTATTGAAGGAAAAAAAGGTCAACCAAGATTAAAACCTCCATTTCCAGCTTTGATAGGTCTTTATGGATGCCCGACAATAATAAATAATGTTGAAACAATTTCAGTGGTGCCAACTATCCTAAGAAGAGGTGGAAAATGGTTTTCATCCCTAGGTAGACCAAAAAATACTGGTTCTAAAATATATTGTATTTCAGGAAACGTAAATAATCCCTGCAACGTAGAAGAAGAAATGGGAATACCTTTAAAAGAATTAATCGAAAAACATGCAGGTGGAGTAATAGGCGGATGGGATAATTTAAAAGCAGTTATACCTGGCGGTTCATCAATGCCTTTACTACCAAAAGAGACATGTGAAACAATTAAAATGGATTTTGATGCATGTGTTGAGAATAAGACAGGTTTAGGAACAGCTGGCATTGTGGTTATAAACAAAGATCAAGATATTATTAAGTGTATGGCTAGAATAGCAAGATTTTATAAACACGAGAGCTGTGGTCAATGTACGCCATGCAGAGAAGGTTCTGGTTGGATGTGGAGAATGTTAGAAAGAATGGCAAAAGGTGAAGCTACAAGAGATGAAGTAGATATGTTATTAGATGTAACAAAACAAATTGAAGGCCATACTATTTGTGCTTTTGGAGAAGGATCTTCGTGGCCTGTTCAGGGATTAATCAGAAATTTTAAAGACGAAATAATTGAAAGAAATAAGTTTGATCCTATAGTGAAAAAGCAAAAAGATATACCTTATTTAGTTGATCAACATTTATTAGAAAAAGAAAATGCTTAAACTTAAAGTAAATGATATTGATGTTGAAGTAGAAGAAGGAACAACTGTTTTACAAGCCTGTGAACAAGCAGGTGCAGAGATACCAAGGTTCTGTTATCACGAAAAATTATCTATAGCTGGAAATTGTAGAATGTGTTTAGTTGAAATGGAAAAATCTCCTAAACCAATCGCATCTTGCGCTATGCCTGCTGCAGAGGGGATGGTGCTGAAAACTAACACTGAAAAAGTCAAAAAAGCGAGAAAAGGTGTAATGGAATTTTTACTAGCAAACCATCCACTTGATTGTCCAGTATGTGATCAAGGTGGGGAATGTGATTTACAAGATCAATCTATGTACTACGGAATAGATAAATCAAGATTTAAAGAAAATAAAAGATATGTACCCGAAAAATATATGGGCCCGCTTATAAAAACTCAAATGACAAGATGCATTCATTGTACAAGATGTATTAGATTTGCAACCGAAGTTGCTGGAGTTCCAGAACTTGGTGCAATTGGCAGAGGTGAGAATATGCAAATCACCACTTACTTAGAAAAAGCAATGGAGTCTGAACTCTCAGCTAATGTTATTGATTTATGTCCTGTCGGTGCACTTACATCAAAGCCTTATGTCTTCGAAGCAAGACCTTGGGAACTTAAAAAAACTGAGACAATTGATGTAATGGATGCAGTAGGATCAAATATAAGAGTAGACACATACGGATGGGAGGTTAAAAGAGTTCTTCCAAGAATTAACGAGGAAATAAATGAAGAATGGATATCTGATAAAACAAGATATGCATGTGATGGCCTAAAAAATCAAAGATTAGATATACCTTATGTAAAGATTAATAATAAATTAAAGCCTTCGAGTTGGGACGAAGCTTTTAAAGCTGTATCTGAAAGAATTTCAGAAACAAAGTCTGAGAATATTGCTGGATTTATTGGTGATATGACAAATATGGAAACTACATATGCAGCAAAAGATTTTTTTGAAAAAACGATCAAGTCTGAAAATTTGGAATCTAGAAATGAAAAATTATATATTAATACAAATGTAAGAAGTAATTATCTATTTAACAGCTCAATTGAAGGAATAGAAAAAAGCGATTTAATAATTCTGATAGGTACAAATCCAAGATTTGAAGCAACAATATTAAACTCACGAATTAGAAAAAATTATTTAAAAAATAAGACCGAAATTATTTCTTTAGGTGATGTTGGTGATTTAACTTATCCTTACCAAGTTATATCGAATAATACCAACACTATAAAAGATATTATTGATAATAAGCACGAAATTTCAGAAAAAATTAAAAAATCAAAATATCCGGCTATAATTTTTGGACAATCAATTCTTAAACTTAAGTCGGCATCTTATATTTTTGAAGAATTAAAAAAATATTTAGTTGAAAATGATAAAATTTCTGATGATTGGAATGCATTAAATTTATTATCAAAAAATTCATCCACAGTGGGCTCATATGACTTAAATGTATTGTCAAAAAATTCTAGCTTTGAAATATTAGACAAATTAGAAAATAATAGCTTTGAAGTTTTAATTTTATTCGGCCAAGATAATTTAAAATTTGAGAAAAAAAACGAATTTATAATTTATATTGGTAGTCATGGTGATAAAGGTGCAAGTATTGCTGATGTAATTCTGCCTGGTGCTGCTTACACAGAGCAAGATGGTTACTTTACAAATTTAGAAGGAAAATTGCAAAAAGCCTACAAGGCATCATATCCACCAGGTGAAGCTAAAGAGGATTGGCAAATAATAAATGAACTCTCTTCATTTATTAAAAGAAAAAATTTATATAAAGATAAAAATCAACTTATAGATTCATTAATTAATTATTTACATCTTAATAACAAAAATGAAGCTGATTTTGTGGTGCCTGAATATAATTTTAAATCAGAAAAAATTATTACTGAAGAGATTGATTATTATCACTCCAATGTAATAGCAAGAGCATCAAAAACAATGTCAGAGTGTAAAAATATTAGAATGAGTTTACCAAAAACTGGAACCGATAATTAATGGCTGAATTGTTTATATTTTTTGAACAAATTTATAAAATTTTGTTTCTATTGATCCCAGTTTTAGTATCTGTTGCAATGATTGTTTGGTTAGATAGAAGAGTATGGGCTTTTGTTCAAAAAAGGAGAGGTCCTAACGTTGTTGGTCCATTTGGATTATTTCAAACATTAGCTGACGCATTAAAATATATCTTTAAAGAAATAATTATTCCAGCGAGCTCAAATAAAGTTATATTTATATTAGCGCCAATAGTTACAATGACTCTGGCTCTAATTGCTTGGGCGGTAATTCCTTTTAGTGAAACTTTTGTACTAGCAGATATCAATGTTGGTATTTTATATCTTTTTGCAGTTTCATCTTTAGGTGTTTATGGAATAATTATGGGTGGATGGGCATCTAATTCAAAGTATCCTTTTCTAGGAGCAATTAGATCTGCAGCTCAAATGGTTTCTTATGAAGTTTCCATAGGTGTAATAATCATAAATGTATTACTTTGTGTAGGTTCATTAAATCTAAGTGACATAGTTTTAGCTCAAAAAGATTTATGGTTTGTAATACCTCTATTCCCAATGTTTATAATATTTTTTATTTCAGCATTAGCAGAAACTAACAGACCACCATTTGATTTGCCCGAAGCTGAAGCAGAGCTAGTTGCGGGTTACCAGACAGAATATTCTGGGATGATGTATGCAATGTTTTGGTTAGGAGAGTATGCTAACATTTTACTTATGTGTGCAATGGGATCCATTTTATTTCTTGGCGGCTGGTTATCTCCGATAGATTTATTTCCATTTAACGTTATTCCAGCGCCAATATGGTTAATCTTGAAAATACTCTTTCTATTTATCTTATTTGCTCTGATAAAAGCAATAGTACCTAGATACAGGTATGATCAATTAATGAAACTTGGATGGAAAATTTTTCTACCATTTTCATTAATTTATGTAGTATTAACTGCAAGTTTTTTAATGTATTTTGATTTATTACCGGGGAATTAAAATGAGCTTAATAAGATTTTTCAAAACAATTTTTATGATTGATTTTTTAACGGGATTAATCATGGCAATAAAAGAAATATTTAAACCAAAAAAAACAATTAATTATCCTTTTGAAAAAGGTTCAATTAGTCCGAGAGCAAGGGGAGAACATGCGCTAAGAAGATATCCAAATGGTGAGGAGAGATGTATTGCTTGTAAACTATGTGAAGCTGTTTGTCCTGCTCAGGCTATAACAATAGAGTCTAGCGAGAGAGAAGATGGAAGTAGAAAAACTACTCGTTATGATATTGATATGTTAAAATGTATTTATTGTGGTTTGTGCGAACAATCCTGTCCAGTGGACGCGATTGTACAAGGTCCAAATTTTGAATTTGCTACAGAAACAAGAGAAGAACTTTATTATAACAAAGAAAAGTTGTTAGAGAATGGAGATAGATGGGAGAATATTTTAGCAGCAAATATTAATGCTGATAGCTCCCACAGATAATCAATGATTGCTCACGCAATAATCTTTTATATATTTTCACTGATTGCAATTGTTTCTGCAATTATGGTAACTGTTTCGAAAAACACAGTTAATTCAGTTTTTTTTTTAATATTGGACTTTATTAGTATTTCTTGTCTGTTCATCATGATTGGTGCCGAATTTTTAGGAATGATAATGCTTATTGTATACGTTGGAGCAGTGGCAGTATTATTTTTATTTGTTGTAATGATGTTAAATGTTGCTCAACAAAAAAATGAATGGTTTAATTCTAGTGGAAGAAGTTCTCATATTCCAGTTGGTCTATTAGTAAGTATAATTATATTTTTTGAATTAATTATTGTTATAGGTGGATGGAAATATAAACCAGATTTGTTAGATTCAATTGCGATTGAAATAAATACTGACTTAACAAATACTCAATCTTTAGGAGGTGTTATATATACTGATTATATTCATTTGTTTCAATTATCTGGAATGGTTTTATTGGTAGCCATGATAGGAGCAATTGTATTGACCTTCAGACAGAGATCTGGAGTAAAAAGACAAAGTTATTTCAAACAAATATCTAGAGATAGAAAAGATGGTATCGAATTAGTTGATGTTGAAAATAATAAAGGAGTTAAAATAGATGCTTAGTATTGGTCTTGGACATTATTTAACTCTCGCTGCTATTATATTCACAATCGGTATTGTCGGTATTTTTCTAAATAGAAAAAATATTATCGTTATATTGATGAGTATTGAATTAATACTTTTAGCTGTAAATATAAATTTAGTATCTTTTTCTATTTTTATTAACGATCTGAGTGGCCAGGTTTTCACATTATTCATATTAACAGTAGCTGCAGCTGAGGCTGCAATAGGACTTGCAATTATTGTGGTTTATTACAGAAACTCAGGAACAATAAGAGTTGAAGAAATCGACAGATTGAAAGGGTAAATGGAATATTTAATATTATTTTTACCTTTAATAGGTTCAATCATATCAGGTTTCTTTGGTAAAACTATTGGTGATAAATTATCTCAATTAATCACATGTGTTTTGGTTTCTGTTTCGGCATTATTATCTTTGTTCATATTTTTTAAAGTTGTTTCATCAGGATATGAGCATAATGCAATTATCGCAACTTGGATAAATTCAGGATCTTTAAATGTAAATTGGTCAATTAAAGTTGATGCTCTTTCTGCAGTAATGTTAGTCGTAGTTACTCTAGTTTCATCCTTAGTTCATATTTATTCTATTGGTTACATGTCTCACGACCCACATAAACCAAGATTTATGTCCTATTTATCATTATTTACATTTGCTATGTTAACTTTAGTAACATCAGATAATTTTTTACAATTATTCTTCGGATGGGAAGGAGTTGGTCTTTGCTCTTACTTTTTAATTGGTTTTTGGTATAAAAAAGAGACTGCTAATGCTGCTGCTATTAAGGCTTTTATAGTAAATAGAGTTGGCGACTTTGGTTTTGCATTAGGGATTTTTTTAATATTTTATATTTTTGGTACCGTAAATTATGACGAAGTTTTTCTTAAAATACCTGAAATTATAGATCAAAAAATAAATTTTCTATCTTTTGAATTTAATACAACAGATTTAATTTGTTTATTACTTTTTATTGGAGCAATGGGGAAATCAGCACAATTTTTGCTTCATACATGGTTACCAGATGCAATGGAAGGTCCAACACCAGTATCCGCATTAATTCATGCAGCCACAATGGTAACAGCAGGAGTTTTTTTAGTAGTTAGATGTTCTCCAATTTATGAGTATTCAGAATTAGCTTTGTCTGTAATCACGTTAGTTGGAATGACCACAGCTTTTTTTGCAGCTACAGTTGCCTTAGTGCAAACAGATATAAAAAAAATTATTGCTTATTCTACTTGTAGTCAATTGGGGTACATGTTCTTTGCAGCAGGTGTAGGTGCATATAATGTTGCTATGTTTCATTTATTTACACATGCTTTTTTTAAAGCTCTACTTTTCTTAGGCTCTGGTTCAGTAATTCATTCATTTAAAGATGAACAAGATGTTACTAAGATGGGCGGAGTATTTAGAAAATTACCTTACACTTATGCATTAATGGTTGTAGGTACTTTAGCTTTAACAGGATTTCCTTTCCTATCAGGTTTTTATTCTAAAGATGCAATAATTGAATTTGCTTATATAAGTGAAACAAAATTTGGAATTTATGCCGCTGGTATTGGCGTATTAACTGCTGTAATGACTTCTATATACTCATGGAGATTAATATTTAAAACTTTCCATGGAGATTACAAAAATAAAGATCTTAGTATTGATACAATGCACGAGTCTCCATTAAGCATGATGTTACCTTTAGTATTATTAGCTGTTGGTGCAATTTTTTCAGGCTTTTTATTTAAAGAATTATTTATCGGTCATGATACAATGTATAATTTTTGGGGAGAGTCTATAAAGTTTCTAGAACCTTTAAGAAAAGAACATCCTCCAACTTGGTTTTTGTTTTTAACTCCTACGTTGGTAGTACTAACAATTCCATTATCATATTATCTATTTGTTAAAAATACTAAAATCGTAGATGAAATAGTTTCCATAAACATGCCAGTTTATATTTTTCTCCAAAAAAAATGGTATTTTGACGAATTGTATGATCAAATTTTTATTAAACCTTCAAAAAATTTTGGAATATTTCTTTGGAAAAAAATTGATGGATTAATAATCGATAAATTTGGACCAGATGGAATTTCTAATTTAGTAAAACTTTTTTCTTTTAAAGCTGTAAAGTTTCAATCAGGTTATATTTATCAGTATGCCTTTATAATGCTTCTTGGTTTTTCAATTCTACTAACTTTATTAATAGTAAAATAATATGAATTTTCCAATTCTATCATCATTAATTTTACTTCCATCAATAGGAGCTTTATTTATATTTTTTGTTAGATCGTCTAATTCTCAATATCAAAGTAGCAAATATGTTGCCCTTTTTATAACTTTAGCTAATTTTTTCTTGTCTTTATATCTATGGATTGTTTTTGATAAATCTATAGTTGACTTTCAGTTTGTTGAAGAAAGAGAATGGATTTCAGGATTTGTTAATTATAAAGTAGGAGTAGACGGGATATCAATCTTATTTATTTTACTCACCACATTTATTACCCCAATTTGTGTAATAACTGTAAATGCAACTATCAAAAATAGATTAAAAGATTTTTTAATAGCAATCTTGATACTCGAAACATTTATGATTGGTGTCTTTTGCTCGTTGGACTTAGTTGTATTTTATTTATTTTTTGAAGCTGGTCTTATACCAATGTTTTTAATTATTGGTATATGGGGTGGAGAAAGAAGAGTTTATTCAGCATTTAAATTCTTTTTATATACTTTGCTAGGTTCGGTTTTAATGTTGGTTGCTATCATATCAATATATTGGATAACTGGTACAACAGATGTCATTAAGTTATATGAATTGGGTATCGACGCTAAGTACCAAAATTTATTGTGGCTAGCATTTTTTAGTTCCTTTGCTGTCAAAACACCAATGTGGCCAGTACATACATGGTTACCAGATGCTCATGTAGAGGCACCAACTGCTGGTTCGGTTTTACTAGCTGCAATACTTTTAAAAATGGCTGGATATGGATTTATAAGGTTTTCTCTAGGTTTGTTTCCTGATGCTTCATTATATTTTGTTCCTTTAGTTTACACACTTAGTTTGATAGCGATTATTTACACATCATTAGTAGCCTTAATGCAGGAAGATATGAAGAAACTAATAGCTTATTCGTCCGTAGCTCATATGGGATTTGTAACACTAGGTATTTTCACAATGACACAGCAAGGAATAGAAGGAAGCATCTTCCAAATGATAAGTCATGGTCTGGTATCAGCAGCACTATTTTTATGTGTTGGAGTTGTTTACGATAGACTTCATACAAGACTTATAAATAGATATGGAGGCTTAGTTTCTATAATGCCAAAGTATGCAATAGTTTTTATGGTTTTTACTTTGGGAGCTCTTGGATTACCTGGAACAAGTGGGTTTGTTGGTGAATTTTTAGTTTTAATGGGCGCATTTAAAAAAAATATACTAGTAGCAACAATTGCAAGTCTAGGTGTGATCTTGGGGGCGGCATATATGCTTTGGTTATATAAGAGAATTATCTTTGGAAATTTAATTAATGAAGATGTAAAAAAAATGGTTGATTTAAAAAGATTCGAAATTGTTACCTTATGGCTTTTAGTATTACCGATTATATTTTTTGGTTTTTATCCAGAACCTTTGATTAACTCTATAGAAGTATCAGTTGCAAATATGTTAGACATGAACAATTTAGACAAGATTAATAAATTAGCATTAGGCGAATAATGGAAAATCTACAACTTATAATTCCAGAGTTATTTATTTCTATAATGATTATGTTTTTATTATTATTTGGGGTATTTAAAAAAAATAGTTCTCAACTAGTGTATAATTTAACAACTGTAAGTTTAGTTGCTGCTTTAGTATTAATAATTAACTTAGACACGCAAATTAAATCCTCATTATTTAATAATAGCTACAATATAGATAGTTTAGCTATATTTATGAAAATTCTTTTAATTTTGTCTGGGATTTTTGTAATGCTGTCATCATCAAAATATATTCAGATTAGTAAAATTAACAAAATTGAATATCCAATTCTTATTTTATGCTCAATCTTAGGTATGATGGTGATGATTAGTTCAAACGATCTTATTGTTTTCTATATGGGATTAGAATTGCAATCATTAGCATTATATGTTTTAGCATCATTTAATAGAGATAATTTACTATCAACTGAGGCTGGATTAAAATATTTTGTTTTAAGCGCCCTTTCATCTGGACTTTTATTATATGGGTGTTCACTTACATATGGTTTTTCAGAAACGACTAATTTTAATCAAATTCTGGTTAATACAAAAGAAATAGAATACGGATTAACTTTTGGAATAGTATTTATTTTAGTTGGATTAGCTTTTAAAATTTCTGCTGTTCCTTTCCATATGTGGGCACCTGATGTTTATCAAGGGTCACCAACATCTGTAACAGTCTTTTTCGCATTACTTCCAAAAATTGCTGCATTAACAGTATTTATTAGATTTCTATATATTCCTTTTTATGAATTAGATGATCAGTGGCAAATGATAATTATATTTTTGTCTATTGCATCTATGGTATTCGGAGCGGTAGCAGCAATTGGTCAAAAAAATCTAAAAAGACTAATAGCCTACAGTTCAATTAGTCATATGGGATATGCTCTTGCAGGTTTATCTACAGGTACAACGCAAGGTGTGCAGAGCTCAATTACATATATAACAATTTATCTTGTAATGAATTTAGCATTTTTTAGTTGTTTGTTTATGCTTAAGCGAAATGATGAATATTATGAGAACATAGATGATTTATCGGGTCTTTCAAAAAATCATCCATTACTTTCATTATCATTGCTTGTTGTGCTATTCTCTTTAGCAGGAATACCACCATTAGCTGGTTTTTTTGCAAAATTTTATATTTTTGTGGCTGTAATAAATGAAAAAATGTATTTTTTAGCAATAGTTGGACTGTTAGCAACAGTAATTGCTGCTTTTTATTATCTAAGAATAATCAAAATTATATATTTCGACCCAGAAAAAGAAAAATTTGAATCGAAACATAATATAGGTTTAAAATTTACACTAGTAACATCAACCTTTTTCATTCTTGCTTACTTTATATATCCTAGTGGAATAATAGATATAATTTCACAAATAAACATTAATTAATGAAACTCAAAATATATTCTTACAAGGGTGTCAAAAGCACTAATGATACAGCAATAAGATTAATCAAAAAAAATATAAAACAAGGTATAGTTACCAGCGATATTCAGACTAATGGAAAAGGACAAAGAGGAAAAAAATGGGTTTCTAGAAGAGGAAATCTTTTTATTTCAATTTTTTTTCCTATTGGTAAAAGTTTGAATTTAAAAAAAATTACATTTTCAAATCTTAAAATAATAAAAAATATTTTAAAAAATATTGTTCCATATAAAATCAGTATTAAACTACCAAATGATTTAAAAATAATGAATAAAAAGGTATGCGGAATTCTTCAAGAAATAATTTATTATAATGAAATTAAATTTCTAATTATTGGAGTAGGTATTAATATAAAAAGTAGTCCAATAATAAAAGAATACGAAACTACTTATATAAATAAATATAATAATAAAATTAATAAATCTAAAATTATAAATTTTATAAAAAATAACTTTGAAAAAAAATATTCTTATTATGCTTAATTTTTACATTATTGGAGACATTGGAAATACTGATATAAAAATCCACGTATACAAAAATAAAAATATTGTCAAAAAAATCAGACTTTCTACAAATAAAGTGAATTTAAAATATTTAAAAAAAAATTTAAATGTTTTGAGAAAATATGATAAAAAATTAAAACAAATTTTATTCTGTTCTGTTGTTCCCAACTGTTACAAGAAAATTAAAAATTATTTTAAATTATATTTTAATACAAATTGTAATGAGTTAAAAAATCTTAATTTAAGTAAATTAATAAACATAAAAGTTAATAGAAAACAAATTGGTTCTGACAGGTTAGCTAATGCAATATCAGTAATTGACAATAAAAATAATTATATTGTAGTAGATTTTGGAACGGCGACTAATTTTGATGTAATCTCAGCAAATAGTTATAACGGAGGGGTAATTGCTCCCGGAATAAATCTATCATTAGTAAATTTATCAAAAAAAGCAGCTTTAATACCTAATGTAAAATTTAAAAAATCAAACAACGTTTTAGGTAAAAATACTATAAGTGCTATTAATTCTGGATTTTTCTTCGGTTATACTGGTCTGATTGACAATATAATTCATTCCATTATTAAACAAACCAAAAAAAAATATAAAATAATATTTACCGGTGGACTAGCAAAAATGTTTAAAAATTCTTTAAAACTAAAAGTAAAAATAAAATCTAATTTAACCACTGATGGAGTTTTAAAGGCTGCTATGTATTTAAATAAATGAAAGAAGAATTAATTTTTTGCCCTTTAGGGGGATCTGGAGAAATTGGGATGAATATGAATTTATTCGCCTATGGAAATCCAGATAATAGAAAATGGATAATTGTAGACATAGGAGTTACTTTTGCAGATGATGCAATTCCTGGAGTTGATTTAATATATCCCGACCCTGGATTTATTGTTGATAAAAAAGATGACCTATTAGGTATTGTTCTAACTCACGCACATGAAGATCATATTGGTGCAATTGCTCATATATGGCCAAAACTAAAATGTAAGATATTTGCTACTCCATTTACTTCAGTATTAATTTCAGAAAAATTTAAGGAAAAAAAAATTGATGTAACAGGATATCTAGAAGTTGTTCAATTAAACAGCATTGTAGATTTAAGTCCTTTTAAAATTGAATTTATTACATTAACACATTCTATACTAGAACCTAATGGACTAAAAATTGAAACACCTGTTGGGAATATATTACACACTGGTGATTGGAAGTGTGATCCAGATCCATTAACTGGAGATAATATGAATTCAAAAAGATTAAAGGAAATTGGCGAAGAAGGTGTTTTGACAATGATATGTGACTCAACAAATGTATTTAGTGCGGGACGAGCAGGATCTGAGCTTGATGTAAGAAAAAATATGCTAAAGATAATGGAAAGATTAAAGAAAAGAATAATTATTACATCTTTCGCTTCAAATGTAGCAAGAATGGAGTCAGCCTTTTATTGTGCTGAAAAAACAGGCAGGCAAATCGCTTTGGTCGGCCGTTCAATGCATAGAATTTATAAAGCTGCTAGGCAATGCGGTTACTTACAAAATGTTATTGAACCACTTGATGCAAGAGATTCAAAAAATATCTCAAGGGAAAGAATTGTTTACCTATGTACAGGTAGCCAAGGAGAACCAATGGGTGCAATGAACCGTATTTCAAATTACACACATCCGGATGTTTTTATTGAGGGAGGCGATGCAGTTATATTTTCTTCAAAAATTATTCCAGGTAATGAAAAAAAATTATATAAACTTCACAATCAATTAGTTAGAGAAGGCATAGAAGTAATTTCAGAAGATAGTGAATTCATTCACGTATCAGGACATCCAAATAGAGAAGATTTAAAGGATATGTATGACTGGATAAAACCAAGATCTGTTATACCTGTTCATGGTGAACATCGACATATGATTGAACACATAAATTTTGCTAAAGAAATGCAAGTTCCATATCCAGTTAGAGTAGAAAATGGTGATATAGTAAGAATCTGTCCAGGCGATAAACCTGAAGTATATGATAAAGCACCAAGTGGAAGACTTTACGTAGATGGTTCAATTAGTGTTGAAGAAGATGCTCAATCTATCAAAGAGCGTAAAAATTTGTCTACTAATGGATTAATAGAAGCAACAATAGTAATAACGCCAAATGGCAATATTCATAACAAACCTTTATTAACATTTAGAGGTTTACCAATATACGAAAAAGATGAATTCAAATTTAATCTTGAAGAAGAAATTGAAAAAACAGCAAAAACTTTTTCTTTAAATAACAAAAAACAAGAATCAAATTTAATTGATGCTCTTAAGATAACTTGCAGAAAGTACACAAAAGAAAAATTAGGAAAAAGACCTTATACGAATATAAATTTAGTGAGGATTTAATTGAGTATTACAGGCTCAATAGTTGTATATGTCTGCTTGTGGTGGGTAGTTTTTTTTGCCATTCTTCCGATAGATGTAAATCGTGAAAAAAAGGGAAATATAGAGGGTGTTGATCCTGGGGCCCCAGAAAATCCAAAAATAACTAAAAAAATAATTTATTGTACTTTAATTACATCTGGTATTTTTATAGTTATATATCTATTAGTAATTTATGAAATTTTAAATTTACGTAACTTTTTAAATTAATGTTTTTTTCAAAATCATTTATACCAATACTAAAAAATAATCCATCTGAAGCTAAAATTAAATCACACCAGTTAATGTTAAGAGTAGGCATGATTAAACAGTCTTCTGCTGGAATTTATTCTTGGTTACCGCTTGGATTTAAAGTAATGAAAAAAATAGAACAAATAGTTAGAGAAGAACAAGATCGTGTTGGTGTTCAAGAAATATTAATGCCCACAATTCAATCATCCGAAATATGGAAGGAAAGTGGACGATACGAAGATTATGGTGAAGAAATGTTAAGAATTAAGGATCGTCAAAACAGAGAAATGTTATATGGTCCAACTAATGAAGAACTTGTGACAGAAATTTTTAGATCTTCCTTTAAATCATATAAATCTTTACCTCAATTATTATATCATATTCAATGGAAATTTAGAGACGAGTTAAGACCAAGATTTGGAATTATGAGATGTAGAGAATTTTATATGAAGGATGCCTACTCTTTTGATTTAACAGATGATGATGCAATATTTTCTTACAATAAATTTTTTCTTTCATATTTAAAAACTTTTAAAAGATTAAATTTATCTGCAATTCCCATGGCTGCTGATACTGGCCCTATCGGAGGAAACTTATCTCATGAATTTATCATTCTTGCCGATACTGGTGAAAGCAAAATTTATACTGATAAAAGAATTTTTGATGTAGACAGCTCTAAAACAATTCTAGACAAAGAATCATTAGGTACATTGAGAAAACAATATGAAAAGTTTTATTCTGTAACAGATGAAAAATTTAATAAAGATGAATTTGAAAAATCTGTTCCAGAGGAATTTAGAGTAAATACCAAAGGTATTGAAGTTGGTCACATATTTTATTTTGGAGATAAATACTCAAAACCAATGAATGCTGCTGTAGATTTTAATGGAAAAAAAGAATTTGTTAAAATGGGTTCATATGGAATAGGAGTTTCTAGACTTGTTGGTGCCATAATTGAGGCAAAATATAACGCTATAGAAGGTTTAATGAAATGGCCTATGTCAGTAACACCTTATGATTGTGCGATTATTCCAATGATAAACAAAAATGATAAATCTAATTTAGAAAAGTCTATTAAAATATATGAATTTCTAAAATCAAAAAATATTGATACAATCATTGATGATACAGATGAAAATATTTCAGCTAAAATCAAAAAATTTAATTTAATCGGAATTCCATATCAATTAATAATTGGAAGTAAATCTGATGGAAATTTGTTAGAGTTCAAGGAAGTTGATGGAGAAACTCAAAAGTTAAAAGTTGAAGATATAGCCTCACAAATAATAAAAGCTAAGCAAAATTGATTTCACAACTAGAAAAAGAGATTATATTTAGATTTTTAAAAGCTAGAAAAAAAGACGGCTTTTTAAATGTAATCTCTATTTTTTCTTTCATTGGTATTGGATTGGGAGTAGCTGTACTAATAATTGTTATGTCAGTAATGAATGGTTTTAGAACAGAGCTAATAAATAAAATTGTAGGTTTTAACGCTCATGCTGTTGTAAAACCATACAACAAGCCTTTAGTTTATATGCCTGATATAGATTTTGCGAAAGGCATTGTTTCAAATGATGGAGAAGCAGTAATTCTCTCAAAACTAAATACAAAGGGTGTACTTTTAAAAGGATATTTGAAAAATGATTTTAAGAAACTAGAAATATCAAATAATCAAAAATATTTTGGTTCAAAAGATTTGAAAAATAATTCAATTTCAATTGGTAAGGATTTAAGCTTCTTACTTAATATAGATATTGGTGATCAAATAACAATAATGTCACCATCCGGTGTCCAAACAATTGTAGGGTCTTTTCCAAGACAATATAAATTTGAAGTAATTTCAATATTTGATAGTGGAATAGGAGAATTTAATGAGAATGTAGCATATGTCAATCTTAGTACATTAGAAGATTTTTTTGATAAAAATAAGGATAATAGATTTACTGAGTACTATTTTAAAGATCCAAAAAATATTGAATCTTATAAAAAAAATTTATTAGTGTTATTTCCCGAAGCTTATGTTTACACATGGGCAGATTTAAATGAGTCATTATTTTCAGCTTTAAAAGTTGAAAGAAATGTAATGTTTATAATCTTATCTTTAATAATAATTGTAGCTGCATTTAATATTATTTCTGGCTTAACTATATTAGTTAAAAACAAAACGAGAGATATAGGAATTTTAAAATCCATTGGAGTAACAAATGCATCTATTAAAAAAATTTTCTTTTTTGTTGGATTTATTATTGGTACTACAGCAACTTTATTTGGTATTTTATTAGGGACTTTATTTTCATACTATATTGAAGATATTAGGAAGTTTATTTCTAATACGTTTGATATTACATTATTTCCAGAGGAAATTTATTTTTTAAGTACTCTTCCATCAGAAATAAATGTTAATTCAATATTCTTAATTGCTTTATGCTCCATAATAACAACTTCAATTGTTTCAATTTACCCAGCCTCTAAAGCAGCAAAATTAGATACGATTCAAACTTTAAAATATGAATAATTTTATAAAATTAAATTACATATCAAAAAAATATAAAAGAAATAAATCTATTAAAGTTTTAAAAAATATAAACTTTAAATTTGAGTCAGGAAAAATATACTCAATTATTGGTCCATCAGGATCTGGTAAATCAACATTGCTCAATTTATTATCATTAATTGATATACCTTCATCAGGTTTTATTGAATTTAATAAAAAGAAATTAGATATTAATAACTCAATCCAGAACGATTTTGTAAGATCAAATAATATTGGTATTATTTATCAAGACAAAAATTTATTACCTGATTTCACAGCACTTGAAAACGTATTATTGCCTAATTTGTTAATATCTAACAATAAGGCTAAATCAATGGAATTAGCAAAAAAATTGATTAAAAAATTTGATTTAAACTCAAGACTATATCATTATCCTTCAGAACTTTCAGGTGGTGAAAATCAAAGGATAGCAATTGCTAGAGCTCTAATTAACGAACCAAATATTATTTTGGCAGATGAACCGACCGGAAATTTAGATTTTGAAAACGCAAAACAAATATTTAAAATTCTATTTAATTTAAAAGATAAAAAAAGAATCATAATTTTTGCAACCCACAATAGATATTTTGCCAATATGGCAGATTGTAAAATTAAAATGATTGGTGGTAAGATAAGTATCACCGATGAATGAATTAGTTAACAAAACATTTAATCAATTTAAAATACACACTCAATATTCAATCTGTGAAGGTGCTGTAAAAATAGATCAATTAAAAGATTTCTGCAAAAAAAATAAAATTAAATCATTAGGTTTATCAGATACTTATAATTTATCAGGTGCATTAGAATTTTCAGAAAATTTAACATCTGTAGGTACACAGCCTATAATTGGAACTCAGATATTATTTAAATATAAAGAATTTAAGGGTTTAATACCTCTTATAGCAAAAAATTCTGATGGGTATAAAAATATTATTAAACTCTCATCTAAATCTTATTTAGAAAATTCAGAGGCAACGACTCCATATTGCGACATTGAAGATTTAGTAAATAACTCAGAAGGTATAATAGTTTTAACTGGTTCAATTAAATGTTTTTTTGGGTCACTTTTTAACAAAGGTTTATTTAATGAAATCGAAGAAATTTTAATAATTTTAAAAAAAAAATTTGGAGACAATATTTATTTAGAAATTCAAAGACATGGTGACTTGAATGAGAAAGATTTTGAAAATTATAATCTTAAAATTTCAAATAAGTTAGATTTGCCAATTATTGCATCTAATGAAGTTTATTATATAGATAAGGATATGCATGATGCTCACGATGCATTAATGTGTATAGGTGAAAAAACATATGTAAATGATTCAAATAGAATAAAACTCACAAACCAACATTATTTAAAATCATCATCAGAGATGATTGAACTTTTTAGGGATTTACCTGAAGCATTAGAAAACAATTTTAATTTACCTTTTAGATGTTCGTTTAAGCCAAATTTTTCTAAACCTATCTTACCAAACATTTCATCTTCTGAAAAGAATGCGAATGAAATATTGAAAAATTTATCTATTGAAGGTTTAAAAAGCAAATTTAAATTATTTTTTGATATAGATTTCATTAACATCGAAAGAGATAAAAAATATTTAGAATATAAAAAAAGATTAGATCATGAAATAAGAATTATAGTTGAAATGAATTATTCTAGCTATTTCTTAATAGTGTCTGATTATATTAAGTGGGCTAAAAAAAATAAAATACCAGTAGGACCTGGTAGAGGATCTGGTGCAGGCTCATTAGTTGCTTGGTGCTTATCAATAACCGACATTGATCCAATAAAATTCAATCTAATTTTTGAGCGATTTCTTAATCCTGATAGAATTTCAATGCCTGATTTTGATATAGATTTTTGTGAGGAAAAAAGAGATTTGGTTTTCGAATATTTAACCACAAAATATAAAGATAGTGTAGCTCATATTATTACTTTTGGTAAACTTAAGGCAAGAATGGTAATTAGAGATGTTGGTAGAGTTCTTGGTTTACCATATGGTTTTATTGACAGTATTTGTAAAATGATACCATTTGACCCATCTAGACCTATGTCATTACAGGAATGTATTAATATTGAACCTAGATTACAAAAGTTATTAAAAGAGGATAAAAGAGTTGATCGTTTAATCAATTTATCTCTTAAATTAGAAGGTTTAAACCGAAATGTGGCTACTCATGCAGCGGGAGTAGTTATTGCAGATAAAAAATTAACAGAAACAGTGCCTTTGTATAAAGACAATACAGCAGACCTACTATTACCATCAACACAGTTTGATATGTACTCAGCAGAAAATGCAGGACTGATAAAATTTGATTTTTTGGGTTTAAAGACACTTACTGTAATTGATAAAGCACAAAAATTAATAAATAAAAATAATCTTGAATTTAAAGTTGATAAAATTAATTACGAAGATCAGAGAGTTTATGAATTACTTTCAAGTGGTAAAACAGTAGGTCTGTTCCAGCTTGAGAGTTCTGGAATGAAAGATGCTCTTATTAATATGAAACCAAACAGATTAGAGGATATAATTGCATTAGTAGCATTATATAGGCCAGGACCGATGAGCAATATCCCAATATATAATGAATGCAAGCATGGAAAAAGAGAGCCAGACTATCTACATCCAAAATTAGAGGATATTTTAAAACCAACCTATGGAGTAATAATTTATCAAGAACAAGTTATGCAGATAGCCCAAGTTCTCTCAGGATTTACAGCGGGCGAAGCCGATATATTGAGAAGAGCAATGGGAAAAAAGAAAAGAGCTGAATTAGAGAAACAAAAGGAAAGATTTGTTGATGGTGCTTACAAAAATGGAATTAGCAAGGATATAGCTGCTAGTATTTTTTTAAAAATTGAACCTTTTGCCGAATATGGTTTTAATAAAAGTCATGCTGCCGCTTATGCAGTTATAGCTTATCAAACAGCATATTTGAAGACATATTATCCACATGAATTTTTTGTTGCATCTATGTCAATGGAAATATCTAATCAAAAAAAATTGAGTGAATTTTACGAAGAACTAAAAAGGTTAAATATAAAAATTATACGTCCTGATATTAATAGTTGTCATGCTGATTTTTATTCAAATGGAAAAACTTTTTTTTATGCTTTAGGTGCAATTAAAAATGTAGGTTTTGAAGCAATTTCTAACTTAGTTCAGGAGAGAAAAATTAATGGAAAGTATAAAGATCTTTCAGATTTCGTGAATAGAGTGAACCCAAAAGACATTAACAAATTACAATTAGAGGGTTTAGTACAAGCAGGAGCTTTTGACAATATATGTATTAACAGGCAATCTTTATTTAATTCTATACCAACTATAATTCAGAAATCTAAAAATATTCACGAAAATAAATCTCTTAATCAAATAGATTTATTTGGCAATCAACAATCTGAGCTAAATAGTTTTTTAGTTAATATTGAAGATTGGAAACTTGATATAAAACTTAATAAAGAATTTGAAACGTTGGGTTTTTATATTTCCGATCACCCTTTAAATCAATATGTTTCTATTTTTAGTCAATATAATATTCTTAACTATGAAAATTTTGTAAATAATACAGACTCATTGAGCTCAAACGTTGCATGTACAATTCTTAAAATTCAAGAAAAAAAAACTTTAAAAGGAAATTCATATGCAATT
>CACLYQ010000003.1 GCA_902611175.1 uncultured Pelagibacteraceae bacterium | reverse complement strand
ACGATTATAGTTTTAGACAGGCTTTTTTAGAAGGAGCCTTCACTGTTCCAGGAGATGGTTGTATTGATTACAAGCCTTTTTTTGAATTGTTAAAAGAACAAAATTATTCTGGATGGTTAGTTGTAGAAGCGGAGCAAGATCCCGCAAAAGCAAATCCTTTTCAATATGCTAAAATTGGATACAAATATCTAATTGAGACTTTAAAAAGCGCAAATTTAGAAATTGAAAATAATTAGCTATCTATATAAAGAAGTTAATTCATTATTACCAGCAGCCACACATGGAGATTTAAAACAAGTACCAACAATCCATTCTGATCCTGGTTCTGCTAGAAAATTTGATGACATTATAAAAATAACACCCATTTCTACTGATTGACCAGCTTTTCCCTCTGCTTTTATTCTTGGGTCAGGGTCTGTTTTAACTTTATTATCATCTGAAAATGGATTTTCAATCTTAAGATTATCATTTATATGATTAACAACCTTTTCAGCTATCCATTCAGCATTACATGGATCACCCCAAACTGTTATCTTACCTTCATCATTATTTCCACAATTATTAATTTCGCCATTAATAAAATCGACAACTTTTTTATGATTTTCTTTTACTAAATTTGCACGAGCTTCAACTTCAGGCCTTGTACTCGCTGTCCATATCAACATTCCTACAACATAAACAGCTGATATAATGATAAGAAACTCTAACAATCCAAAATTTTTTAATTTTAATCTCATGAGATTTTTACTATTTTTGACTTTTCCAATTTATTGTCAAAAAAATCAATAATATTTTGGACTGTTTCAATACCCATTCTAGATAAACATTCTTCGGTAAATACTGCTGAATGAGGGCTTAAAAATGCTTTCTCATTTTTTAGCAATGGATTATCTAAAGATGGAGGCTCCTTTTCAAAAACATCAAGCCCTGCACCAAAAATTAAATCTTCATTTAATGCCTTATTAAGATCTTGCTCGTTAATAATACCACCTCTTGCAGCATTAATTAAAATACAATTTTTTTTCATTTTTTTTATCATTTCATAATTGATTAAATGTTTTGTATTTTCGTTTAGAGGCATATGAATTGAAATTGCATCCATTTTATTTAAACTCTCATTTAAATCATTAATTTTAGTACCACCAACTTTTTTAATTTCCTCTTCGCTGACAAAAGGATCATAAACAAAAATGTTCATTTCTAAACCCTTACATTTTTTAAGTAAGCATTTTCCAATACGACCAAAACCTGCAATTAAGATACTTTTATTCCATAACTCAATTGTTTTTGGAAGCTTAGTTCTATCACTGAACTTTCCAGTTTTTACAGTCTCGTTGTACATATTATTTCTTTTTGCAATGCTGAATAGCATGAATAAAACATGTTCTGCTACAGCTTGAGCATTTGCTGTAGCTGTTATTGCTAATGTAATATTGTTTTGCTTGGTTGCTTTAAGATCTATATTGTCATAACCTACACCATGTCTAGATATCACTTTTAAATTCTTAGCTCTGTCTATAATTTCTTTTGACAATTTAGATGTTCTAATACTTATTCCATCACAGTCTTTTATTTTATCTTTCAAAAATTCTGTATCTGTGTTGTCTACAACTTCAAATTCAAAATTTTTATTTCCTTTTAGTAAATCAATACCATGATTATGTATCGATCCTATTATTAAGATTTTTTTCATACGTAAAAGTTTATACTTTATTTATTAATAGGCTTTAGATAATTCTGATTTCACTGTGCCTTTTAAATTTTCAACTGTATTTTTCGCACCCGCACTTATAAATCTGGAGTCTGCTCCAACTGTTACAAATTGAAAACCTTTTTCAATCATTTTTTTTGCATAGTCAGTACTTCCGTTATGAATTCCAGCAAATATATTGTTTTTTTTTGCATGCTCTAATATTCTAAGTATTTCTGAATAAGCTTTAGTATCTTCACCTTTGTCAAAACCAGGCTTTTCTCCTATAGCCAAACTTAAATCAGCAGGCCCTATGTAGATACCATCAAGGCCTGGGGTACTCATAATTTCATCAAGATTTTCTAAAGCTTCTTTAGTTTCAATCATAGCCATTTTTAATATTTCGTCGTTTGCATGATCTCCATAATCAGGTCCTCCATAGATTAACCCTCTCATTGGACCGAAACTTCTATATCCATCTGGTGGATATTTACATGCTTGAACAAATCTTTCTGCTTCTTTTCGATTACTTACCATTGGACAAATGATTCCATAACACCCAGCATCTAAAATTTTCATAATTTGACCAGGTTCATTCCAATTAACTCTTGCCAAAGGCACGACTTCAGTCGCTGAAATCACTTGCATCATTGGCATTGCATTTGTGTAATCAACGAGCCCGTGTTGCATATCAATTGTTAATGAGTCCCATCCTTGTTGAGCCATGGTTTCTGCCGAAACAGTACTTGGAATTTGTAACCAACCATTGATTACAGCTTTGCCATTTTTAATAATTTCTTTGGCTTTATTTTTTCTCATTTACTTAGGTTTTTAGACCCATATGGGTATACTTTATATTAAGGTAATCTTTTATAGCCATAGATCCACCTTCACGACCATAACCGGTTTGTTTTATTCCACCGAATGGAGCTTCAGCAACTGCGACTGCAGCTGTATTTACTGCTACACAACCGGTTTCCATCATCTCTGATGCTCTATTAGCTTTGTCCATTGAGTTTGTATATAAATAGCTACAAAGTCCCAGGTCATTATTATTTGCTCTCTCTACTACTTCGTCAAAATCCTTGAAAGTTAAAACGGGCACTAAGGGACCAAAAGGTTCTTCTCTCATAATTGTAAAATTGTCCTGCACTTCATCAAACACAGTTGGTTCAAAATAATAACCTTTATTAAATCCTGAAGGTCTACCCCCACCTAAAACAACTTTTGCGCCTTCACTCTTTGTCGTTTCAACTAATTTTTCAATTTCCTCCAAACGTTTTGCTGTTGTTAAAGGTCCTAAGTCAGTACCTTCATCCATACCATTTCCAATTTTTAATTTTTTTGCTCTATCTACGAAAGCATTTACAAATTCTTCTTTCCTTGTTTCTTGAATGTAAAACCTATTTGGGGATATACAAACTTGACCATTGTTACGAAATTTTGCTGTTATTGCCATATCTGCAACTTTATTCATGTCAACATCGTCAAATACTATAAATGGAGAATGACCACTTAATTCCATTGTAACTCTTTGAACTTTATCTGCAGCTTTTTTAAGTATTAATTTTCCAACACGTGTTGAGCCAGTTATAGAAACTTTTTTTATTATATCTGATTCAAGTAATTCATTTGATATTTCAGCTGGGTCTCCAGATAATAAATTGACTACTCCATCAGGAACTCCAGCATCTTTACAAATATTTACAAGTTCCATAACTGCTCCAGGCGTAATTACATCTGGTTTACAAATAACTGAACAACCAGCAGCCAGTGCAGTTGAAATTTTTCTAGATGCTAAAACTATAGGAAAATTCCATGGCACAAGTGCTGCTACAACACCTACTGGCTGATAGTAAACATGAACTCTTGTTTCTGGAAATCTACTTTGTAATGTTTCACCATAAATTCTCTTAGTTTCTTCTGCATTCCATTCAAATATATCTGCTCCACCACCAACTTCTCCAATTGCTTCTTTGAGAGGTTTTCCAACTTCAAGTGTAAGCCATTTAGCCAATACATCTTTTCTTTCACGCATCAAATCTGCAATTTTTCTTATTACATAAGACCTCTGCCATGGAGTGGTATTTTTCCAAGTTTCGAGTCCTTTCTCTGCTGATTTTAATGCTTTTTGAACGTCAACAGAGGACGCTTTTGATGCTTCTCCTAAAACTTCTTCTGTTGCTGGATTGATAACTTTATAAGTTTCTTTTTTTTCTGCTTGTTGCCACTGACCATCAATGAATTGACCAAAATTGCTATACATATTTTTTAAATTGTGTTTAATTGTTAAAAGTTAAAGATATATATATAGAATAATGAAAAAAATAAAGCTCACTTGTGCACATGCAATAATAAAACATCTTATTGCTCAAAAAATTTTAATAGATGGTAAAAAAGAGCAGTTATTTGCTGGAGCTTTTGGTATTTTTGGACATGGCAATGTTGCTTGTTTAGGACAAGCTCTACAAGAAAATCAAGATAAATTACCAACTTATAGAGGGCATCATGAGCAAAATATGGCTCTGACTGGGATAGCATATGCTAGAGCTAAAAGAAGAAAACAATTTTTTGTTGCAACTAGTTCAGTTGGACCAGGATCTACAAATATGGTTACAGCCTCGGCTGTTGCTATGAGCAATAGACTTCCAATTTTATTTTTACCTGGAGATACATATGCAAACAGAATGCCTGACCCGGTTCTACAACAAGTTGAGCATTTTAATAATCCTGGCATTACTCAGAACGATGCTTTCAAACCAGTAACAAAATATTTTGATAGAATTACAAGACCAGAACAAATCTTACAAACATTACCTCAAGCAATCCAAACAATGTTAGATCCAGCAGATTGCGGACCAGCTTGCTTATCATTATCACAAGATGTCCAAGGTGAAACATATGAATATCCTGAGGAATTTTTTAAAGAGAGAGTTCATAATATTAGACGACCAAGACCTGATGATTTTCAAATAAAACAAGCAGCTGAGCAAATTAAAAAATCTAAAAATCCTTTAATGATTTCAGGTGGAGGGGTTTTCTACTCTGATGCAATGGAAGATCTAAGTAATTTTGCAATTAAACACAATATACCAGTCACACAAACAGTTATGGGTTACTCTACTATGAAGAGAGATCACTCTCATTTTTTAGGTCCAATTGGTGGTCTTGGTGGCAAAGCAGCAAATAATTTAGCAAAACAAACTGACCTAGCTATTGCTGTTGGAACAAAGTTAGCTGATTTCACAACTGGTTCGTGGGCAAATTTTGAGAACCCAGACTTTTCACTTGTTAGTGTTAATGTCTCTAGATTTGATGCTAGCAAACATTTGGCGCAATCAGTAATAGGTGATGCAAAAGTAAGCTTACAAGAGCTATCAAATGCTTTGGGAGATTGGAAAGCACCTGATGAATGGCATAAAAAATCAAGAGATGAATTAAAAAATTGGAATGATTATGTAGATAAAGAAAGTGGTCCAACTAATCAAGAACTACCTAGTTATGCACACGCTGTAGGAGCAATATATCGTAATTCAGATCCAACGGACATTGCTGTTACTGCAGCAGGTGGATTGGTTGGAGAAGTTGTACAAATTTGGAGGCCAAAAGAATTAAATACACATGAAACCGAATGGGGTTTTAGCTGTATGAGTTATGAAATTTCTGGTGCATTAGGAGTTAAAATGGCAAACCCAGATAAAGAAGTAATAGCTTTTGTAGGAGATGGATCTTATTTACTTTTTAATTCAGATATTTATTCATCAGTTATAACAAATAATAAATTAATAATAGTTTTATGTGATAATGGAGGCCATGCCGTTATTAACAGGCTACAATTATTTAAAGGTGGAAAAGAATTTAATTGTCTATTTAATAGTTCAAAAGCTCCAAATCTAGTCCCTATTAATTTTGCTAAACATGCAGAGAGTATGGGGGCAAAATCTGAGGAGGTATCATCTATTTCTGAATTGGAGGAAGCATTTAAAAGAGCTAAAAAATCTGATGTAACTTACTTAATTTCAATAAAAACTCATTCTTATGAGTGGCTAGAAGGTTCTGCTTACTGGGAAAGTCCTACTTTAGAAATGCCATCAACAAAAGAAAATGAAGAGGCATTAAAACTTCATAAAGAAGGAAAATCAAAGCAAAGACAAGGTGTCTAAAATTCATGAATAAAGTTTTTAAGGTTGGTCTCATAGGATGTGGCCATATCGCAGAAACATATTTTAGGGGACACCAATATTTTAATAATTTCAAAATCGTTGCTTGTGCGGATATTAATCAAAAAGCAGCTGAAAAATGTGCGAAATTATACAACATCAAATCAATGACTGTTAATGAAATACTAAAAGATAAAGATATTGAGGTAATTTTAAATTTAACAATTCCTCAATCACATTATTCTGTATCAAAAAAAGTATTAAATGCAGGCAAGCATGTTTATTCAGAAAAACCATTAGCAACATACTTTCAAAAAGGAAAAGAGCTAGTGGCTTTGGCAAAACAAAAAAAATTATACATAGGGAATGCGCCAGATACTTTTCTTGGAGGAGGTGGACAAAAAGCAAAGGAATTAATTGACTCTGATTTGATTGGACAAATCAAACTTGGAAATGCAATCTTTGCATTTCCTGGTGTTGAAAACTTTCATCCAAAACCAGAATCTTGGTATAAAAAAGAGGGAGGACCAGTCATAGATATGGGTCCTTATTTTTTTACAACGCTTGTTAATCTTTTAGGGCCAGCTAAACAGGTGCAAGGAAGAACATTAACGGCATTTAAAAGAAGGAATTATAGAGCAGGTCCAAATAAAGGAAAAACATTTAAGGTTGAAACACCAACTACTTATTTAGCAACAATTCAATTTCATAATGAAGCAATTATTCAAGTTACTTTATCCTTTGATGTTATTAATCATCAAAGAAATCATATGGAACTTTATGGAACTAAAGGATCAATTATTGTCCCTGATCCAAATATGTTTGGTGGATCTGTTTATATTTCTGTTACTGAAGGTGGTCGTTGGGGCGAACATAAAACCGATAAAATGCATTTAGGAAAAATAAATATTACATCTGCAAGCGGTAGATCAAATGAGTCACCAACAAATGCAAACTATAGAAGTGTTGGGATGTCTGAGATGTTATATTCAATAGAAAAAAAGAAAAAACATCGATGTTCAGGAGAGCTATCTCTTCATGTTTTAGATATAATTGAATCTACTATGAAAGCTGCAACAACTGGAATACCTCAAAAAATAAAAACTAAGTGTGAAAAACCAAAAAGATTTACAGAAGAAGAAGTAAAAAAAATTCTGTTATAGATAATGAAAGATATTGCAATTGTTGATCCGTATCCAAGAACTATGGAGCTTATTTTTTCAAAACCAAAATTAATTGAGTTAAAAAATAAATTTAAGCTAATTTTCGCACCTAAAATAAATAAACAAAAATTTTATATTAATAATATTCATAAAGCGAAATTTATAATTGGACAGCCTGATCTTCCTAAATTTTTATTAATAAAAGCAAAAAAGTTGAAAGCAGTAATAAATGTCGAAAGCAACTTTTTAGATAATATGGATTATAATTATTGCTTTGATAAAGGTATTCACGTTATTGCAACTTCACCTGTTTTCTCAAAACCAGTCGCAGAAATTGCGCTTGGATTTACACTCTCTCTTCTTAGAAATATTCATGGAGCAAATCAGGATTTTATTAATAAAAAGGAAAAGTATGGATTAGATGGAAATCTTAAGGCTTCATTGTTATCAGACAAAAAAATTGGATTATTGGGATATGGAGACCTAGGGAAAGCTTTAGTTCCATTATTGAAACCATTTTCGAGTAAAATAAATATCTATGATCCTTGGATACCAAACAAAAAAATAATTAATCAAGGATATAAACCAATTACTTTAAAAAAAATGTTTAAAGAATGTGAAGTTATTTATGTACTTGCTGCAATTACTACAAAAAACAAAGGACTGATTGATAAAAAATTACTCAATTTTATGAAATCAAACTCACTTTTTATACTAATGAGTAGAGCTGCAGTCGTTAATTTTAAAGATTTAAAAAATAGACTTAAAAAAGGTGATATTTATGCAGCACTTGACGTTTTTCCGGAAGAACCAGTTAAAAAAAATGACCCAATAAGAAAATTAAAAAATGTTTTATTCTCAGCACATAGAGCGGGCGCTTTAGACGAGGCGTTCAAGGAAATGGGCAATATTGTTTTCGAAGATATGAAATTAATTTCAAAAAATCTTAATCCAAGATTTTGTAAAAAAGCTCTAAGAAAAACTGTTCATCTTTTAAGGTCAAAACCTGTTGCAATTAATTAATTTTTTTTTTAATTTAAATTAAATGACTTCAACAAATAAATTGCTCTTAGAGGCTAAAGGTATCACAAAGTATTTTGGTACAATAACTGCTTTAGAAAATGTAAATTTAAAAGTGCACGAAGGTGAATGTTTAGGTGTAGTGGGAGATAATGGTGCAGGCAAATCTACTCTAATGAAAGTTTTATCTGGTTTGTACAAACCAAGTGCAGGTGCTTTATTTTTTGAGGGCAAAGAACATGTGTTAGATAGCCCAAAAGACTCTCAAAATTTAGGTTTAGAAATGGTTTATCAAGATCTTGCATTGGCAGGTAATTTACCTATTGGAGAAAATATATTCTTAGGAAGAGAGCCTACAAAAAATATTGGCTTCTTAAAATTTCTAGATTTTAAAAAAATTCAAGAAATGACAAGCGCACACTTAGAGAAACTAAAAATAAATGTTAAAAGTGCTGATCAGAAAGTAGAGGAATTATCTGGAGGACAAAGACAAGCAGTTGCAATAGCTAGGTCAACAGCATTTAATGCCAAAGTTGTTATAATGGATGAACCAACTGCTGCTTTAGCAATAAAAGAAGTTGGAAAAGTATTAGACTTAATTAACAAATTAAAAAGTACTGGCGTAGGTGTTATAGTAATAAGTCATAGAATGGATGATATTTTTACTGTTTGCGACAGAGTAATGGCACTTTTTCAAGGAACAAACTTTGCTGAGTCTCAATTAGATAAAACTTCAAGAGATGAAGTCATTGGTTGGATTATGGGAAAAAAATAAAATGGACGATAAGGAAAAAAAACAAGATAGCTTATATGTAAAACTTATTCCATATTTTGAAAAATATGGGATTTTACTATTATTAGTTATCATGATCTTGGTAATGCATATTTTGCAACCAGATGTCTTCTTGTCTTGGAGAAATGTAACGAACGTATTCAAACAAATATCTTGGCAATCAATGTTAGCTTTAGGTGTTTTTATGGTTATTGTGACTGCGGGTATAGATCTATCAGTTGGCTCAATAATGATGCTTTCATTGATGATTTTAGCAATAGTAGCTAAAGCTGGAGCACCTTGGTTTATAGTTGTTCTAGTACCTTTATTTGCTGGATTTTTATGTGGGTTGATAAATGGTTTGGGGATAACACTATTAAGAATGCCTCATCCTTTTATAATGACTTTAGGAACTCTTTATATTTTTAGAGGAACAGGAAACCTAATATCAGGCGGAACACCCATAAGTGGATTTACCGATGAAGTTAGATACCTAGGTCATGGTAGAATAGATCTTACCTGGTTAGGATTAGAGAAATCTCAATATCTCCCCGTAAGCTTAGTTCTAATTGCTGTTGTATATTTTGTTTTTTGGGTTTTCTTAAATCATAGTCGAACAGGAAAGTGGATTTATGCAATTGGTGGTAACCCAAGTGCAGCAAGAGCCTCTGGAATTAATGTAAATAAAATTTTAATAATTGTTTATTCACTTTGTGGATTTTTATCAGGTATTGGTGCATTAATTTTAGCAGGAAGAACAGACTCTGGTTATCCTAATGCAGGATTACAATCTGAATTGGATGCTATCGCAGCATGTATAATTGGCGGAGCTAGTTTCTTTGGTGGTAGAGGAACTGTTCTTGGAGTTTTTGCCGGAGTAATGATTATGGGAATTTTAAGAAATGGACTTAATTTGATGGATGTAAGTTCTTTCTGGCAACAAGTATTGATTGGCTCGATTATTGTATTAGCAGTTTACGTGGATGTTTTAAGAAGAGATTTCGGCACGAGAAAATAATCACGTCAAAGTTGAATAGTTGCTCTCATTAGAGACCTTGTAAACAGTTGAATTTTTTTTAAAAATTTTATTAAATTAAGTTTTAATAATTATTAAAGGGGAAATTTATGAGAGAACTATCAAGAAAAATCGTTGTTTTAGTATCAGCAATTTTTTTATCGATAAGCATGATTTCAGCTTCTTTTGCTGATGGTCATGGTAAAAAAATCTTGTTCAGTATTAAAGGTCCTGGGTCTGGAAATCCTTTCTGGGCTTCTGTTACAAAAGGTGCTGAAGAAGAAGCTAAAAAATTAGGTGTTAAGCTAATCTTGGTTGCGCCACCTCAAGAAGGTGATGTTCAAGCGCAAATTAACCAAGTGGAAGACCAACTTGCTAAAGGTGTTGATGCTTTAGCTCTTGCACCAGGAGATCCAAATGCATTTGCTCCAATTGTAGATGACGCTATCAAAAGTGGTGTTCCAGTTGTATTCGTAGATACAAAAGGGATCAATGAAGGTGTTACTTTTATTGGAACTAACAATATGAATGGAGCAGAATTAGCTGCTAAGTTCATTTGTGACAAAACTCCAAAAGGTTCAGATGTTGCAATTTTGACTGGAATAGAGTCTCAATCAACTGCTTTACTAAGAAGAGACGGTGCAATTAAAGGATTTAAAAATTGTGGTTTAAATATAGTTGCTACTCAAACTGCTGAGTGGGATACAGCAAAAGGTAGATCAGTTACTGAGTCTATTATTTTGAAAAATCCTAACATCAAAGCAATATTTGCTTCAAATGACAATATGGGCTTAGGTGCTATGCAAGCTCTTAAAGATGCAGATATGAATGATGTTGTTGTTGTTGGTTTTGATGCAACTCCAGATGCTGCTACAAGTATCTTAAAAGGTGAAATGACTGCAACTATTGCACAGTTCTCATATAACATGGGTGCTTACGGTGTTAAATATGCACTTGAGCTAGCTAATGGTGGAAGTATTGATCCAAACATTGATACTGGAACACAACTAGTAACAAAAGAAAACGCTAACGATTTTAAATAATCATTAGTCTATAACTTTTAAAAAAGGGTGGAATTTTTATTCCACCCTTTTTTTTTATGTAATATAATATTTTAATGTTAATAAATATTAACCCAGTTTTAAGCCCTGATTTACTTTTTCATTTAAGATCAATGGGTCATGGTGAGAAAATTATTCTTGCTGATGCTAATTTTCCTGCAAACTCTATGAACAAGAATGTAATACGATTAGATGGGGTAGATATTAAAAGTGCAGCAAATGCAATTTTATCTGTTTTTCCATTAGATAGTTTTATCGTATCACAAGGGGGCTCACCTGCTCTTAGAATGGAAGTAGATGATAATCCAAAGGAACTAACTGAAACTCATAAAGAATTTATTGAAGCAGTAAAAAATAATTCTGGTCCCCAATGGAAAGTTGGATCAATTTCAAGACAAAATTTTTATGAAGAAGCAAAAAAAGCATATTGTATTGTAACCACTACAGATGCTCGACCTTTTGGATGTTTTATTATTACTAAAGGAGTTATTCTTCCTGACGGTAAAGTCTGGTCTTAATTAAATGAAATCTATATGTGTATTTGGAGTATTTGTTGCAGACTTATGTTTTATTGGTGAAAAAATTCCTGAAGTGGGTCAAACTATTTTAGGAACAAAACACTTAATAGGACCTGGTGGAAAAGGATCTAACCAAGCCATTGCTGCAGCAAGACTTGGCGGAAACATAAGTTTTATTACAAAAATAGGTGATGATAATAATGCTGAAATGGCGCTAAATTTATATAAATCCTCTGGAGTAAATACCGATTATATTATTAAAGATAAAAATCACTCAACTGGTGTTGCTGGTATTATGATTAATGCTAATACGGGTGATAATGCAATAAACATCATACCAGGCGCTGCTGGCACTTTAAATAGTTCTGATATAGATAATAATTTAAAAGCAATCGAGAAGTCAGATATATTCTTAACACAATTAGAAACACCATATGATGTTACTAGTTATGCTTTACAAAAAGCTAAAGATACTGGATCAATTACTATTTTAAATCCAGCTCCGGCTTCAAAAATATCTGAGAATGACTTTAATAACATAGACTATTTTACACCAAATGAAACTGAGGCTAGTTTTTATTTAGAAAAGAAAATAGAAACAAAATCTGAAATAGAAAATGCAGCTAAAGAATTTTTAAAAAAAGGAGTAAAAAATATTCTAATAACCCTTGGTTCTAAAGGAGTTTATTTTTCAAATGGAAACGAAAGCCATTTTGTGGACGCTCATAAATTAAAAGACGATGTAAAAGATACTACTGGAGCAGGAGATGCATTTAATGGAGCTTTTAGTGTGGCATTAGCTAAATCGTTAAAAATTGTCGATGCATTAGAATTTTCTAATAAAGTTGCTGGCATTTCTACAACTAAAGAGGGGGCTGCAAATTCAATGCCAAGTATCAATGAAGTAGAAAATTATTAATTACTCAATAATTTTAAATTCTGATTTATATTTATCTGTAATCTTAAGCCCAAGACCTGGAACATTATCATCTAGATTTATCATTCCATCTATTGGAGCAGGATCACCTTCAAAAATATAATAAAATAGTTCGTTACCAATTTCTACATCATGAACTGGAAAAAACTCTGAGATAGGACAATTAAAATTCGACATTGTTAAATGATAGTTATGCATTTGACCTGCATGTGGAATTACTGGAACTTGATAAGCCTCTGCAAGAGCATTTATTTTCTGAGCGATTGTAAATCCACCAACTCTATTATTATCATATTGAATGTAGCTAACTGCTTTGAGGTCTAACAATTGTTTAAAACCAAATAGATTAAATTCATGTTCTCCCCCAGAAATTGGTATAGCGTTCATATTATTCAGTTCCGCATACCCATGAATATCATCAGCAATAACTGGTTCTTCTAACCATCTTGGATTAAATTTTAACAATTTAGGTATCATTCTTTTAGAATAATCTAGGTTCCAACCCATATAACATTCTAACATTAAGTCAGTATCATCCCCGATTACTTCTCTTACAGCTTCTACAAGTTCAATGTTTTTTCTCATACCTTCAGGACCATCTTTTGGCCCCCAACCAAATCTCATTTTAAACATTTTAAAACCTTGTTTTTTATATTTTTCAGCTTCATTTTGTAAATCTTTGATAGGTTGGCTATAAAGTTTTGATGCATAAACAGGTATCTTTTCTTTTGTTCTACCCCCTAACAATTTAAATACGGGTTTGTTAGTTAACTTTCCTAATATATCCCAAATAGCAATATCAATTGCAGATATTGCAACCATACCCAAACCTCTTCTTCCCCATGCATGAGTTCTTCTATACATTTTTTCCCAGATGTAAGTATAATCAAAAGGATCTTCCCCTATAGCTAATGGTTTAAGATACTCATCAATAGTTTTTTTTACTAACTGAGGTGCAAGAGCTGCATTACCAATTCCAATATGACCATCATCAGTTTCAATTTCACAAATTAACCATTCATGAAATCTGAAAGAACCCATGGCATCTGATTTTTCATAGAGTAAATCCGATGCATTTGTGCAAAAATTATTTTGTGGAGGAACTGTTTTACCATTCCATTGATATACTTTTGTTCTTATATCTTTAATTTTAGACATTTAATTTAAATTTTGAGCCATTCTTAATGCAATTTTAAACGATTGCAATGTTGGCTCCAAATTTGCCTGATTTTTTCCAGCAATATCAAACGCAGTACCATGCGCAGGTGTTGTTATTGGAATTGGAAGACCACCTTGAACTGTTACCCCTCTATCAAATCCAAAAGCCTTTAGTCCAGATTGAAGAGCATCATGATACATTCCAACAATGCAATCATGATTTTTATTTTTAAATGCTGTAATGAAAGAAGTATCACACGGTAAAGGACCATCAGCATTAATACCGAGTTTTTTTGCCTCTTCTATTGCTGGTATTATCTCATCTTGCTCTTCATTACCAAACTCTGCATGAGGGTTTAGAGCTTGAACAGCAACTCTTGGATTTTCTATACCATTTAATTTCATTGCTTCATTAATCAATTTTATAGGCTTCATTATTTTATCTTTCTTAATGTGTTCTGGAACATCTTTGATAGGTATGTGAGATGTCACTCGAGCAGTCCAAAAATTATCTACTACATTAAATTCACAAAAAAAACTTTTTACGTTTAACTTATCAGCCATATGATGTAATTCGTCATCAAATTTACATCCACCTAATTTTAAGCTTGTCTTATTAAAAGGACCAAAATTTATAGCATCAATTTTTTTTTCTTTCGCAAGTTCTAGTGCTAAATTTAGTGCGTTTAAAACTGTTTCTCCAGATTCTGCAGAGCACTCTGATAAATTATAATCTTTGTTGCTACCCTTAGAGATATCTAAAAAATATTTATTTTTTTTTTCAAAATTTATGTCATTAAAATCAGTAACAATTTCTAGGTCCGAATTATTTCCTGAAATTTTATCTCCGGAATTTAGAATATTTTTTTCACCAATTACAGTAATGTTTGCATTCGATAGTTCGTTTTGGGTCAAAAGTTTTGATATAAGTTCTGGCCCAATACCTGATGGATCTCCAAGCAATAAAGCAATATTTTTTTTCTTATTTGTCATCTTTTTTCTTACTGTTTCTAACAGATTATGATTAAATATTTAAATATAAATTAACTTAAGAGGGAAATAATGAAAAAAAGCTTTAAACTATTTTTAGCTGCTGCTTTTTTAGTAACTGAATTTTTCGTTGTAGCACTTCCACTTATGATTACATCTGCAAAAGCAGATGGTCATCCAATACAAGCAATTACTCATGCTGGTTTTGGTGGTGGAACAGATGTTACTACTAGAATGATGTTGTTAAGAGCAAGAAGAGTTTTAAAACAAGACATGCAATTGGTTAATAAAAAAGGTGGTGGTGGAGCTGCATCTATGGACTATATGATGACACTTCCTGCTGACGGCAATCACACTTTGACTTGGACTACTGGTCACGCAGTATCAATGGCTTTAGGTAAAACAAAAGTCAAAATAAGTGATATGCAACCGCTAGCTAGAGGAACTGATGATCCTCAACTATTTGTTGTTAACTGTAACAATGACATTAAAGATGCTAAGAAATTTATTAGCACGCAAAAATCAAAATCACTAAAATATGGAACAACTCACACTGGTGGAATTGATGATGTTAGTGCAATTGCATTTACTAAAAAAGGTGGATTAAAAGATCCAACTATTGTTGCTTACAAAGGTGTTGCGCCAATTAAAACTAATCTAATCAAGGGAGATATTGATGTAGGAGTTTTAAATTTAGGTGAGGCCCTAACTGAAATTAATGAAGGCAAACTTTGTGTTTCAGTTGTATTAGCAAATAATAGAATGGCTAAAATAGGAGACTCTCCAACAGCGAAAGAATTAGGGATACCTGTTTCTTTATCTACTGTTAGAGGTTTCGTAACTAAAAAAGGTGCTCCAGCAGACAGAGTTAAACAACTAGAAGCTGGAATGATGAAAGCTATGAGCCACAACTACTATAAAAATTTCCTAACAGAAATTGGTCTTGATGAGACTAGTGTTGTAGGTGCAGATGAATGGGGCAAGCAAATGGAAGAAATGCTTGCTGAAATGACAGCTCAACTCAAAGCATTGGGTTACATTAATTAATAAATTTTGTACATTTAAATGAATGATGTACATAAAGAAAAAGGGACAAACAAAAGTTTGTCCCTTTTTTTTAAAAGTTCATTCATTGTATCAGCTGTAATAATAGTAATTTCTTCAATCCTATTATACTTTACCTTTACTTTTGATATAGTACCTCCTATATTGAATAGAGGTATCCAGCCAGCAACATTTCCAAAGGTTCTATTAATTTTAATTATTGCACTAACTTTATTAACTTATTTTATTTCTCTTAAAAATCCCTGGAAAAATGAAAAAAAATTACCTAATTCATTTTATATCACTTTACTTTCATTTGTAGTTTTTATAATTGTTTCAAAATTTTTAGATTTCTTTTTAGGCATAGCATTACTTTCAATCATAGTTTCTTACTTTTGGGGAGAAAGAAGAGCTACCTATTTAATAATGGTATCAATTATATTTCCTTTAATTGTTTTTGTATTTTTTGAAACAATTTTAGGATTACGATTTCCACCTGGAATTATTACAAATCTTTACTACGGATAAAATGGAAAATTTAGGTTTAATCTTTGCTCCTTTATTTAGTTATAAATTATTAATTGTTTTATTTTTTGGAACAATTTTTGGATTAATTCTTGGAGTTCTTCCTGGACTAGGACCAACAACAGGCGGTGCTTTAATATTACCATTTACGATGACACTAGATCCACTATCTGCAATTGTATTACTGACTGCAATTTATTGTGCAGGAACTTATGGAGGTGCGATCACTGCAATTTTAATAAATACCCCTGGAACCCCTGCAGCAGCAGCTACATGTTTAGATGGTTACCCTTTGGCACAAAAAGGAGAAGCTGGTAGAGCTTTAGGTATGGCAACTGTCTCAAGCGTAATTGGTGGAATTGCTAGTGTTGTAGTTCTTATATTTTTTGCACCTTTACTTGCAAATTTAGCTTACGAATTCGGTCAACCTGAATATTTTGCTCTAGCAATTTTTGGATTAACTATGCTTGCATCAATTGGTGAAGGTAGTCCTATTAAAAATTTAATTGCTGGAGCTTTTGGAATTCTAATTTCAACTGTTGGTAAAGATTTTATGACATCTATAGATAGGTTTACATTTGGAATTAATGAATTGACTGAAGGTGTTGGTTTTATTCCAGTAGTAGTAGGTTTATTTGCTATTAGTGAAATGTTAACTCAATCTACTTTAATTAATCAAATATTTAATAGAGTAGCTTTAAAGGCAGTTAAACTTCCATCAATCGATGATTATAAAAAAACTTGGAAAACAATAATTAGATCTAGCGGCATAGGATCATTCATTGGTGTTTTGCCAGCAGAGGGAGGAACTGTTGCATCATTAATAGGATATGCTGAAGCAAAAAGATGGTCAAAAAAACCTGAAGATTTTGGAAAAGGATCAATTGAAGGAATAGCTGGAGCTGAAGCAGCAAATAATGCTGCCACTGGAGGAGCTATGGTTCCAACGCTAGCTTTAGGTATTCCTGGTAGTGCGACTACAGCAGTAATACTTACAGGATTAATCATACATGGTGTAAGACCTGGTCCAGATTTATTTAGAGAGCAACCTGAGTTTCTTTATGGAATATTTGGATCAATGCTCATTGCAAATATTTTATTCTTCGTATTAGGATTTTTTGGAGCTAAAATATTTGCAAGAATAACTCTAGTTCCGAATAAATTATTATGGCCGATGATTTTTGCAGTTTCAGTTTGTGGAACATATTCTTTAAATCAGTCAATTATTGATGTTTGGTTGATGCTATTATTTGGAGTTATTGGTTTTTTTATGAGAAGATATGGATTTTCAGTTGTACCTGTAATTATAGGTTTAATTTTAGGTGAATTAGTAGAGGGAACTTTAAGACAATCGCTTGTTATTTTCGATGGAAACTGGTTAATGTTCCTTCAAAGACCTATAGTTTTAACATTTTTTGTTTTATCTTTAATTGCTTTAAGTTTTCCATTAATAAAGAGAAAGAAAAAAAATGATTAAGTTTGATCTAAGTAACAGAGTTGCAGTTATAACAGGTGGAGCCCAAGGTTTTGGATTTGCAATAGCGGAAAGATTCATTCAATCAGGAGCAAAAGTTGTTATATGGGATATTGATGAACAAGAAGCAAAGAAAGCCGTTGAAAAAATAAATTCAGAAAACATAAGTTATAAAATTGTAAATGTATGTAACTTTGAAGAGATTTCTAAAAGCTTAAAAGATATTGAGACTGAACATAATAAAATAGATATCTTTGTAAACAATGCTGGGATAACCGGTATGAATAAAACAGTTGCAGAATATCCTATTGAGGAATGGGAAAAAGTAATTCAATTAAATTTAAATGCAGTATTTTACTGTTGCAAAGCAGTTGTTCCTTATTTGGAAAAAAATAATTATGGAAGAATAGTTAATATTGCATCAATTGCTGGAAAAGAAGGCAATCCTAATGCTGGAGCTTATAGCACATCAAAAGCTGGAGTTATTGGTTTAACAAAATCTCTAGGAAAAGAATTAGCATTAAAAAATATAGCAGTAAATTGTGTAACACCAGCGGCTGCAAAAACAAGAATATTTGATCAAATGACTGAAGAGCATATAAATTACATGCTTTCAAAGATTCCAAGAAATAAGTTTGCAAAAGTTAATGAATTGGCTTCTTTAGTAACTTATTTAGCTAGTGAAGAAAACTCTTTTGCGACTGCAGCAGTGTTTGATCTAAGCGGGGGAAGAGCTACTTATTAATGTATTTAATTTAACATTTTTTTTATGAAATACTCTGCATCTAAAAATAGATACTCAAATATGTTATATAGGACATGCGGTGACAGCGGTGTAAAATTACCTTTAATCAGCTTGGGTCTTTGGCATAATTTTGGAGCCAAAACCCCACTTTCAAATATTAAAAAAATCTTATTTTACGCTTTTGATAAAGGTATTACTCATTTTGATTTGGCAAATAATTATGGCCCGCCATATGGAAGTACTGAAATTAATTTTGGAAAAATAATAAGTAAAGATTTAAAAAAATATAGAGACGAACTCATCATATCATCTAAAGCTGGTTATGATATGTGGGAAGGACCCTATGGAGAATGGGGATCAAAAAAACATATTATCGCAAGTTGTGATCAAAGTTTAAAAAGAATGAAAGTTGATTATTTTGACATATTTTATTCACATAGATTTGACCCAAATACACCTTTAGAAGAGACAGTGGATGCCTTAGAAAGTATTTATAAATCTGGAAAAGCATTATATATTGGCATTTCATCTTATTCCTCTAAAAAGACAAATCAAATTTACAAAATTTTAAAATCAAGAAATATTAAATTGTTTATTCATCAACCATCATATTCGTTAATAAATAGATGGATTGAAAAAGAATTAACTAAGACGATAAGAAATCTGAAAATAGGATGTATTGCTTTTTCTCCTCTAGCTCAAGGAATGCTATCAGATAAATATTTAAAAAAGATACCTAAAGTTTCAAGAGCAAGTGATATTACATCATACTTAGATAAATCATTAATAACAAAAAGAAACTTAAAGATTGTTTCTGATTTAAATAAGATTGCAATTAAAAGAGGGCAATCTTTATCTCAAATGGCAATTTCTTGGGTTTTATCAAATAATTATGTAACATCTGCTCTAATAGGAGTTAGGAGTTTAAATCAATTAAAAGAAAATTTGGAAAGTCTAAACAAACTTAGTTTTTCAGCCTCTGAAATGAAAATAATTAATGAAACTGCAAAAGATGGTAATATTAACATCTGGAAGCAGTCAAGCTCATATTAAAATGTATATTGGTATTGATTTAGGTGGAACTAAAACAGAGTCGATTATATTAGATAAAAAAGGTAATGAGTTAGAGAGAATAAGAAAATCAACCCCAAAAAATTACAACGGTACACTTGATATAGTTTGTGAACTAGTAAATTATTTAGAGGATAAATATAAATCTAAATGTAGTGTAGGTGTAGGCTCTCCTGGAGCTCTTTCTTTTGAAAACGACTGTATAAAAGGTGGTAATTCAACATGGTTAAATAATAGACCATTAAAAAAAGATTTAGAACTTAGATTAAATCGAAATATTTTTTTAGAAAATGATGCAAATTGTTTTGCATTATCGGAGTCAATTGATGGAGCGGGAAAAAATGATGATGTTGTTTTTGGAGTAATAATTGGAACAGGGGTTGGTGGCGGTCTCGTTATAAACAATAAAATTATCAATGGTCATAATAATATAACTGGAGAGTGGGGCCATAATCAGATGCCATTGGGCTCAAATGACAAATGGAATAGACATGATTGTTATTGTGGAAAAAAAGGATGTATAGAAACTTTTTTATCGGGCCCAGGTTTCTCAAGACATTTTTATGACATGTTTAGAATTAATCTCGATGCTAAAATTATACAAGATAATGCTAATAATGGAGATGAAAAATCTTTAGAATTTATTTCTCAATATCTAGACTATCTAGCAAGAGGACTTTCCCAAGTCATAAATATTGTTGATCCTGGAGCTATAGTTTTAGGCGGAGGTGTTTCAAATATGAAACAAATTTATGAGAATATAAATCCTAAATTAAAAAAATATGTGTTTAGCGACACTGTAAATACAAAAGTATTAAAACATATTCACGGTGACTCTAGCGGAGTAAGAGGAGCTGCTGATCTAGGAAGATCTGGCGAATTAAATCAATAAAATATGAAAAAAGTTAAAATTGGTTTCATTGGAATAGGTTTAATGGGATATCCAATGGCAAAAAATCTCCTAAAATCTAAATATCAAATCAAAGTTTTTAATAGAACTAAAAATAAAGCCCTTAAATTAAAAAAATTTGGCGCAGAAGTATGTAATTCTTTAAAGGAAGTTGTTTCAGACCGAGATCTAATAATTACAATGTTATCTGATGATAAAGCTATAAAAAAAATATATTTCAACTCAGAATTTTTAAAAAATTTAAAAGTAGGATCTACTGTTATAGATATGAGCTCTGCAAATCCAAAAACAGCAATTAATTTATCAAAATTATTAAAAAAATATAAAATTAATTTTTTAGATGCACCAGTTTCAGGAGGCACAAATGGTGCAGAGAATGCAGAGCTCGCCATAATGGTTGGTGGAGATAAGAAAGTTTTTTCTAAAAATTTAAATATACTTAAGAAATTAGGCAATCCTGTTTTAGTTGGAAAAAACTCTGCAGGTCAAACAGCAAAATTAGCCAATCAAATAATAGTTGGAATTACAATCGGATCTGTTGCAGAAGCAATTACACTATCACAAAAATATAAAGTAAATCCAATTAATATTCTCACAGCATTAAAAGGAGGATGGGCTGACAGTAAAGTTTTGCAAACTCACGGACTAAGAATGATTAAAAATGATTTTAAACCAAGAGGAAAAAATTTTTCGCAATTAAAAGATATGAATAACATCCTTGATTGTGCGAAAAATAAAAAGTTAGAATTACCTTTAACTAAAATAGTAAAAAAAATGTATAATAAGCTTGTTAAAAAGGGTTTAGGTAATTATGATCATAGCTCGTTATACAAAAGCTATAAATAATTATTGGAGATGAAATGAAATTACTAAGAGTAGGAGAAAAAAATAAAGAAAAGCCAGCTATATTGGATAAAGATGGAAATTTGAGAGATATTTCCAAATATATAAATGATTTAGATCCAACAAATTTAAATTTTGAAACATTTGAAAAAATCAAGAAAGTTGATTTATCATCGCTTCCAGAAATTTCAAAAAATATTAGATTTGGTTCATGTATAACTAAACCAGGAAAATTTATTGCAATCGGATTAAATTTCTCTGATCATGCCGCAGAAACTGGAGCAAAACCACCAACAGAACCAATTGTTTTTATGAAAGCAACTAGTTCAATTAATGGACCAAATGATGATATTGAGATTACAAGCTATTCAAAAAAACTAGATTGGGAAGTTGAGCTAGGTTTAGTTATTGGAAAAAATGCTAAAAATATTCCAGAAAAAAATTCACAAGATTATATCTTAGGCTATTGTTTAGTGAATGATGTAAGTGAAAGAGAGTGGCAAATAGAAAAAATGGGACAGTGGGTAAAAGGTAAGTCGCATGATACATTTGGTCCTATTGGTCCATACCTTGTGACCAAAGATGAGATTAATGATGTAAATAACCTAAATATGGAATTAGATTTGAATGGTCAAAGAATGCAAACGGGTAATACAAAAACAATGATTTTTAACGTAGATCATATTGTTTCATATGTTAGTAGATATATGTCCCTTCAACCAGGAGATATCATTACCACAGGAACACCCCCAGGAGTTGGAATGGGAATGAAGCCACAAAAATTTTTAAAAGCAGGTGATGAAATGAGGCTTTCAATTGAATTTCTTGGTGAACAAAAATCAAAAGTAGTAGCAATTTAATCCAAATATAATCTCTTTTTTGATATAATAAATTGTGATCAAAAGAGACCTATACTATGAGAGAATTCCCACTAAATCATTAAGAGAGGATGTGAGGTTTTTAGGAAATTCATTAGGAAATGTAATTAAAGAACAAGAAGGTAAAAGCTTTTATAATCTTGTTGAAAAAATTAGAAAGTTATCAAAAGCAAATAAAATCCAAAAAAAATCATATAAAAAAATTGCTAATGAAATAAAAAGTATTAATCCTAAAAATACTTACAAGCTTGCAAGAGCATTTAATCATTTTATGAATTTTATAAATCTAGCCGAGTCTATTGATGCATCTAGACAACTCAACCAATATGAAAATAAAAGAGACGGTAAAAATCAAAAAAATATATTTATAGAAGAAATTTTTGAGAAATTATTTAAAAATAAAAAAATTAATAATAATAAAATATATAGTTTTGCAAAAAATTTAAATATTGGAATAGTTTTGACAGCCCATCCAACAGAGGTCAAAAGAAGAACTTTAATTCAAAAATATCATAAAATTACAGAAATACTTGAAGAAAGAGAGTTATTTAAAGATCACGCTTTAAAAATAAAATCTTTAAATAAAAAAATTCATGATGAATTTACCATTATTTGGAATACAGATGACTTAAAAAGATCAAAACCGTCTCCAGCCGATGAAGCGCGATGGGGTCTTGCAATAATAGAGGATAGTCTTTGGGAAACTATTCCAAAAGTCTACAGAAGACTCAATGATATATTTTTGAATAATATGGGTAAAGGTTTGCCAAAAAATTTTAATCCTATTGAGTTTGGATCATGGATGGGAGGTGATAGAGACGGAAATCCAAATGTAACTTCAAAAGTAACAAAAGAAGTTTTGTTATTATCAAGATGGGAAGCGGCAAAATTGTATGAAAAAGAACTCACTAAATTAATTAGATCATATTCAATGAAAAAGTGTTCAAAAAAAATTCAAAAACTTACAGGAAAATCATTTGAACCTTACAGAGTTTTCTTAAGACCTTTAAGAGATAAAATGCGATTTACTCATCGAGCAATTGAACAATTTATAGTTAACAAAAAGCCTTTAGACTATAACAATTTGCTAAACTCAAAAGAGGAAATTTTAAAACCTCTTAGAATTGTCCGTGAGTCTTTAGAGGAAAATCAAAGTGAAAATATTGCAAGTGGTGAATTATTAGATTTAATGAGAAGAGCAAAATGTTTTGGAATTAATCTGGCAAAACTAGATATTAGACAAGAATCATCTAGACACTCACAGTTAATCAATGAACTTGTTCAGAAAAAAAATAAACTTAATTATCTAAAATGGAGTGAGGAAGAAAAAATTAAATTTTTATCATCTAAGATGAAAAAAAAATCAAATTTCATAAAAAACTTTAATTTTAAAAATAAAGAAAACAAAGAAGTTTGGTCAACATTTAAAATTTTATCTGAAGAGCCAACTGAATGTTTAGGGGCTTATGTTATTTCAATGACATCATCTGCATCTGATATTCTTTCAGTTTTATATTTGCAAAAAGAAGCAAATATTAAAAATAAATTAAGAGTTGTCCCTTTATTTGAAACATTAGATGACTTAATTAATGCAAAATCAATAATGGCCAGCTTGTTTTCATTAAAGTGGTACAGAGATTTAATAAAAAATAAACAAGAAGTCATGATTGGATATTCAGATTCAAGCAAAGATGCTGGAAAAATTTGTGCAAGTTGGCATCAATATAAGGCTCAAGAAGAAATTATTAAAATTGCAAAAAAATATAAAATAGATGTTACTTTCTTTCATGGAAGAGGTGGTTCAGCAGGTAGAGGTGGAGGCCCAATTCAAGCTACTTTAAAATCTCAGCCACCAAATACAGTTAATGGAAAAATCAGAATAACCGATCAAGGAGAAGTTATTCAACAGAAATATGGATACCAGCCTTTAGCAATTTACAATTTATGTAGCTATATAGGAGCGGTAATGGAGGCAACATTAACCCCACCGCCAGTACCTAAAAAAGATTGGAGAAATCTAATTGAAAAAATGTCTGATATTTCAAAAAGTTCATATAGAAAAAATATTAATCAAAGTTCAGATTTTATTAAATATTTTAAAACCGTAACGCCACATGTGTCTTTAGGAAAACTTTCAATTGGATCAAGACCGTCTAAAAGAAAGAATATTGACAATATCAAAGGTTTAAGAGCAATACCTTGGGTATTTGCTTGGACGCAAATAAGACTAATGCTCCCAGCATGGCTTGGGAGCGCAGAAGCTTTAAGATATTCATCGATAGAAAAATTTAAGAAAACACTAATAGATATGGAAAAAAATTGGCCTTTCTTCAATTCAATGATGGATATTTTGGATATGGTAATTTCAAAAGTAGACCCAGATATTTCAAAAATATATGAGGAATATTTAGCTGATAAAGATTTAAAAAGAGTTGGAAAAAAACTTAGGTTTCAATTCGAAGTTATTAAAAAATTAAATAAAAAGATTACGCCAAAAGAAATTATAAATGAAAGAAAAAAATTTAGATCAGGAGTTATTGTAAGAAATATTTACACAGAAGTATTAAATATAATTCAAGCAGTAGTTATGAATAAAATCAAAAAAAAAAAATTAAATTCAGATAAAAAAAATGATCTTAATGATGCATTATTAACATCTATTGCAGGCATTTCAGCTGCAATGAAAAATACTGGTTAAATGATAGAATTATTTGTTGCATTTGGAGCTGGATTGATAAGTTTTTTGTCTCCATGCGTACTTCCATTAATACCTGGATATATATCTTATATTTCTGGAAGCTCTTTAAATGAGTTATTAGAAAAAAAAACAATTAATATATTCCCTATAGTTCTATTTACTTTTGGTTTTTCTATTGTTTTTATAAGCTTCGGTGCTACCGCAACTTTTTTAGGTTCTTTAATTTTAAGTAATTCTTTTGAATTAAGAATTATTGCAGGAAGTATAATAATCATTTTTTCCCTTCATATTATGGGATTAATTAATATTAAGTTTTTAAATTATGAAAAAAGAATTAATACTGAGATTAAATCAGGAAATTTTAGCTCAATATTAGTTGGTATGGCATTTGGATTTGGATGGACTCCATGTATTGGACCTATTTTAGGATCAATATTAGCATTAGCTTCAATTGAGCAAAGTTTGAACCGAGGTATATTGTTACTTGTGTTCTATTCACTTGGTTTAGCACTACCATTTATTGCATCAGGCTATTTGATTCAACGTTTTATGGTTGTTACAAAAAATCTAAAATCAAAAATGATAACTATTTCAAGAATTGGTGGAGGATTATTATTGATAACAGGAATATTAATGATTACAAACCAGTTACAAGCTTTAGGATTTTACATATTAAAGTATTTTCCTATACTTCAAAAACTTGGATAAAAATGAAAATATATCAAATCGATTGCAGTGCTAGAAAAGAAGGTTCTACCTCAAGGATGCTTGCAAAAAAAATACTTGATAAAGTTAAAAAAGATAATGATGAGGTAATTTATAGAGACCTAGATGACGAAATGCTTTTTATATCTGGTTTAACTGAGTCTGGAATGAAAATTCCAGAGAATGAGCAAACAGATGAACATAAAAAAATGTTTGAATTGTCTGATAAGTTGGTATCGGAGTTAAAAGAATGTGATGTAATTATTATATCAGTGCCAATTTATAATTTTGGCCCGCCAGCAACACTGAAAGCTTGGGCTGATCTTGCAGCCAGAGTAAAATTGACATTTAAATATGGGGATGATGGAAGAAGAAAAGGTTTATTAGAAGATAAGCAGGTCTACTTAGTAATTACTTCTGGTGGAACAAAAATACAAGGGGAAGAAGACTTTTTAACTCCATGGTTGATACATATGTTAAATTTTTTTGGTATTAAAAAAATCGATATAGTTGCAGCAGATCAAATGGCTTTAGATTATGAAAAGTCGATAAAAAATGCTGAAGAAAAAATAAAAGAATTATTTAAAGATTAAATTTTCTTTTTAAATGTCTAAGTTTACCTTCTGTACTGTCGAAATCAATGTAGCATCCTTGTAAATATCTATCACCTTCGTTAACATCATACTTTGTTCTTCCATGAAGTAATCTATGATTGTCCATCATTAATAAATCTCCTGTTTCTAATTTAAATTCAACTTTATATTTATCAGAGTTGTATAATTCAGAAATTTTATTTCTAGCTTTATAGAATAAATCCAATTTTGATTTTTCTAATATCGGAGCATAATCTAATCTTGGACTAAATCTAACTTGTTTAAAATTACTTTTTTCATCCAATTTTATTAACTCAGACATATCTTCTAGAACAACTGTATTGTCTATAAATTTAAATTTTACTTTCACTGAAGATAAAATTTCATAATATTCTGGATAATGTTTTTTGATTTTTTCACTTACTGTGTAACCATCAACCAAGGTAGAATTTCCTCCACTCACATTATTTGTAATACAATGCAATAATTGAACACAAGGAACTGGTTTTCTATACGGATTATCTGTATGTGGAGATAATGCTAACGATGTATAAGCCAAATCATTAGGATTAGGTACAGATCTTACATTAAAAAATTCCCCAAAATTTGTTCTTCTGACACAGCCAATTGAATTTGCAAATTTAATAATAAAATTATCTTCAGTAGGAACATTAGTTAAAACTACAAAACCATATTTATAGAATGATACTAATAAATCATACATGATTTTTTTTTCAAAAATATCATTTTCAAATTTAAATCTTTGAAAATTATTAAAATTTGAGTCCCATTTAATTTTATCAATTGAAATAGTATCAAGATTTTGAGATTTATACTCATTTAATATTTGATCTTCTTTTATTTTATAACTGGTCCCATCATTGAAAAATAAATTAAGTAATCCATCTTCATTCTCAATTTTTTCTATATCAATGTTAGTATTTATAGAATTTGGATCAAATAATCTTTGTTGATTTCCTTTATCCAGAGCATCTTCGTTATTTATTCTTTCTCTAAGCCAAAATGGATGTATTTCTTCTTTATTATTTCCACTATTTATAAATACTTTTTTAGAATCGATTTCTATTTTCATCTATCTGAATTCTTCTATCAAATTCTAAAATTTTCAAGATATTTTATTTGAACTAGTTGTATATTTTAACTATTACTCATCAGATAAATGACCTTCAAAAAAACAAAAGATTTCAAGATTTATTACACCTTTTTGAATAAGCTTGCTAAGGATTTAACTAATTTTTATTACACTAAACTTAACAAAACTTTTACAATTAATAACAAGTTAAAAGGCAAAGGTTATGATCCTGTTACCAGTGCTGATAAAGCTTTTGAAAAATTTATAAGAAAGAAGATTAATGATAATTTTCCAGATCATCAAATTATTGGTGAAGAGTTTGGGGTAAAAAAGACGAAAAGTCTATTTTCATGGATAATTGATCCAATTGATGGGACAAGATCATTCGTTGCTGGAAATCCTACCTGGAGCAATTTAATTTCTCTAAATTATAAGAATAAACCAATGGTCGGGCTAGCTAATTTCCCAAGAATGAAAAGGTACTATTTAAATCAAAATAATAAATCTGCTTTTGTATTTGAAGGCAAAAAAAAAAGAAAATTAAAAGTAAACAAAAAAATAAAATTTAATTATTTAAAAGTAGCCGCTGCTTTTCATGGAACTTTGTCTTTTCAAAAACAAATAAAAATAATGAAATTCATTAAGAGAATGCAGTTTCCATGTTTCGATGCACTAACATATTGCCAATTAGCAGAGGGAAGACTAGATATTGTAGCTCAATGTGCAAACAAAATTTGGGATATACATCCAATAATACCAATTATTAAAGCATCAGGTGGAATAATTACTACATGGGATAACAAAGATGCTTCATTGGGTGGAAATATAATTGTTTCAAATAATTTATCAAATCACAAAAAAATTTTAAAATTAATAAAACCAGCTACATGAAAAATATAATTGTTCTTCAACACATTAAAATTGAGGATCCCGGTTATATTAAAGATTTAATGTTAGAGGATAAAATTAATATTAAAACTATAGAACTTGACGAGGGTGAAGAGATACCTGATGATTTAACTGAATTTGATGCAATGTTTTGTATGGGTGGACCAATGGATACATGGATGGAAAAAGATTACCCGTGGTTAATAGAAGAAAAAAAAAAAATCAAAGAATTTGTTGTAGACTTAAATAAACCATATTTAGGTTTTTGTTTAGGTTGTCAATTATTAGGAGAGGTAGTTGGAGGTACAGTAGTTAAATCAAAAAATCCAGAAATAGGTATTTTAGATATTAATTTTTTAAATAGTAAAAAGGATGATTTATTATTTAAAGAATATCCTGATATTATTAAATCACTCCAGTGGCACTCATATGAAGTTCAAAATCTAGAAAATAATAATAATATAACTCTTTTAGCGTCATCTCCTGAAACGAAATACCAAATTTTTAAATACAAAAAACATGCTTACGGTATTCAATTTCATATAGAAATAAAAGATACCACTGTGGGAGAATGGGGATGTGTGCCTGAATATAAATCTGCTTTAGAGAGTCAGCTAGGACAGGGGGCTCTTGATAAATTTGATAATGATGCCAAAGACAATATTCAATCTATGAACAAATATTCAAAAATTCTTTACGAAAACTTTAAAAAAATAGTGAATTAAATCACTTTAGTTTACATAATTAATAAGTTAGATTTTTATTTTAATAATATAGGAGAGAGAAATGAAGTATGGGTATTTTATAAAAATTTTATTGGCTTTTTTTCTAGCTTTTGCCCCAACACAAACGTTTGCAAAAACTATTAAATGGTCAATGCAGGGTGATAGTTTAACACTTGATCCTCATGCTCAAAACGAAGGTCCTACCACTCAAGTATCTAGACAAGTATACGAAGCTCTAGTTACCAGAGGATTAGATATGAAAATTGGACCTCAACTAGCAACAGAGTGGAGAACTCAAGGTCCTAATACTTGGATCTTTAAATTAAGAGAAGATGTTAAATTTTCTGATGGAACTCCATTTACATCTGAAGACGTTGTATTTAGTATTTTAAGAGCAAAACAAAGAACATCTGATTTTAAAGAATATATTAGTACAGTATCAGGTGTAAAAGCAGTTAATGACTACACAGTAGAAATTACAACAAGTAAACCAAATCCAATTCTTTTAAACCAACTTTCAAACATTTTTATAATGTCAAAAAAATGGAGTGAAAAGAATTTTGCAGTCATGGCGCAGAACTGGGATGCTGGACAAGAAACATTTTCAGCTACAAATGCTATGGGAACTGGACCATTTAAAATTACATTAAGAGAACCAAATACTAAAACAGTTTTCAAACGTAATAAAAAATGGTGGGGTACTATGAAGGATGACAAAGTAACAGAAATTCATCTACTACCTATAAAAAATGCAGCTACTAGAGTTGCAGCTCTTTTATCTGGTGAAATTGATGTTGTTACTGATGCACCTGTGCAAGATTTAGCTAGAATTAAAAATTCACCTGCTCACAAAGTTGAAAGCACTGCTCAAATGAGAACTATATTCCTTGGAATGGATCAGGGAGCAGATAAACTTAGAACAGGTAATACAGGTGATAACCCATTTAAAAAGAAAGCAGTTAGACAAGCTCTTTATCAAGCTATAGATATTGAAGCAATTAAGAAAAAAGTAATGAGAGGTTTAAGTGAACCTGCTGGAATAATTACTTTTCCAGGTGTTAACGGATACACAGAAGAACTTGATAAAAGACTTCCTTATGATGTAGCTGCTGCAAAAAAACTTCTAGCTGATGCTGGATATCCGAATGGATTTGAAGTTGAGCTTAGATGTCCAAATGACAGATATGTAAATGATGAAGCTATATGCACAGCTGTTGTTGGTATGTTAGGTAAAATCGGTGTTAAAGTAAATTTATTTGCCCAAACAAAAAGTAAGCACTTTAAAGAACTAAAAGATAATCAAGGTGACTTTTATATGTTAGGTTGGGGAGTTCCAACTTTAGATAGTCATTATGTTTTCCATTACTTATATGAAAGTGGAGCAAGCTGGAACAGAGTTAACTTTAGCAACTCTGATGTAGATGCTGCGATAAGAGTTATGGAAGGTGAAGTTAACCTAGATAAGAGAAATGCTGCGATAGCTAAAGCTTGGAAAATAGTAAAAGATGATATTTCTTATCTTCCTTTACATCACCAAGTTATATCTTGGGCTGCAAAAAAAGATGTTAATGTTCCGATAAGACCGAATAACGAGCCGTTATTCCGTTTTGCGAGCTTTGACTAAATAATTTATTACAAGCCCTTTTTAATTAAAGGGCTTGTATAAAAATAAAATTTCATAAATTGATAAAGTATTTTTTTAAACGATTGTTTCAATCTGCAATGGTTATGCTTGTCGTAGCTTTTGTATCTTTCTCTCTTTTTAATTTTGTAGGAGACCCAATAAATAATATGGTGGGTGAGGAAACATCAGATGAAGAAAGAGCTGAGTTAAGAGAAACCTTGGGTTTAATGGACCCAATTCATGTACAATTTACTAGGTTTATAATTAATGCCTCTAAAGGAGAATTTGGAATATCTTATCAATTAAGAAGACCTGTATCTGAATTAATCATTGAAAGATTACCTGCAACAATTGAATTAGTTTTAATATCTGCTCTAATTGCATTGGTTTCTGGTACTTTATTGGGAGTATATACAGGTATAAAAAGAAAAGGTTTTTTGAGTGATTTTATCTTAGCAGTTTCTTTATTAGGTGTTTCTCTTCCAACTTTTGTAATTGGTATTTTATTTATTTATCTTTTTGCAGTTATATTAGGCGTTCTACCATCATTTGGAAGAGGTGAGGTGGTAGATCTAGGATTTTGGTCGACAGGCTTTTTAACCATATCAGGTTTAAAAGCAATTATATTACCATCAGTTACTTTAAGCCTTTTTCAAATGACATATATAATAAGACTCGTCAGAGCTGAAATGATGGAAATACTTCAGACTGATTACATAAAGTTTGCAAGAGCTAGAGGCATTAATGAAAAAAGCATTAATTATAAGCACGCACTTAAAAATGGACTAATTCCAGTAATAACTATTGCTGGAATAAATATTGGAACATTAATTGCTTTTTCAATAATTACGGAAACAGTATTTCAATGGCCAGGTATGGGATTTCTTTTTATTCAAGCTGTTCAGTTTGTAGATATTCCAATTATGTCAGCATATTTAGTATTTATAGCATTCGTTTTTGTAATGATAAATTTTATAGTCGATATCTTGTATTACTTTATAGATCCAAGAATTAGAGTTAAAGGAGATTCAGCTAGTGGATAATAAAGCTTTAACAACTTGGGATAAAATAAAAGATAGTGAAATTTATTTTAGTTTTATAAAATCTCCTACAGCAATAGTTTCATCAATTTTATTAGCAATAATATTTTTCTGTTCATTTTTTGTAGAATTTATTACACCTTATAATCCATTCGACCCATCTTCTTTATCATTAATGGATGCATTCACCCCACCATCTTGGACTGGCGAAGGAAAAGTAGAATTTTTACTTGGTACTGATGGACAAGGAAGAGATATGTTATCGACTATTCTTTATGGATCTAGAATATCTTTGATTGTTGGTTTCTCAGCAATTTTATTTAGTTTAATTTTAGGAGTTGGATTAGGTCTTACTGCTGGTTTTTTTGGTGGCAAGTATGAAATGATTGTTATGAGATTAACTGATGTTCAATTAACAGTTCCAAGTATTTTGATGGCTCTTCTGGTTGATGGTATTGCTCGAGGTATAATTTCGCGTGAACTTCATGACGAGATGGCAATATATGTTTTAATTTTTGCAATTGGTATTTCAGAGTGGCCACAGTTTGCAAGAGTATCAAGAGCAGCAACTTTAGTTGAAAAAAATAAAGATTATGTTTCAGCCTCAACAATTATTGGAGTTTCTAATTTTATAGTAATGTTTAAACATATTCTTCCAAATATAATGAGACCGGTACTTGTTATTGGAACCATAGGTCTTGCATTAGCAATCATTGCAGAAGCCACATTGAGTTTTCTAGGTGTTGGCGTTCCCCCAACTACTCCTTCTTTAGGAACTCTGATTAGACTTGGAAATGATTTTTTATTTTCTGGTGAATGGTGGATTACCTTTTTCCCAGCAATATTCTTAGTTGTTTTAGCTTTTTCGATTAATCTATTAGGAGATTGGATGAGAGACACACTTAATCCTAAATTAAAAAAATGAGTTTTTTAAAAATACAAAATTTAAGCGTGGATTATAAATTGAGAAAAGAGACGGTTCATGCTGCAAAAGACATTAATATTGAGATAAAAAGAGGAGAAATCGTAGGATTAGTTGGGGAATCTGGTTCTGGAAAAAGTACCGTTGCAAATGCAATAATTGATTTAATTGACGAACCAGGGAAAGTATCTGAAGGATCAATTTATTTAAGTGACATAAATATTCATGAAAATAAAAAAAATATTCTAAGTTTAAGAGGAAAAAAAATTGGATTTATTTTTCAAGATCCCCAGACATCTTTAAATCCTATCTTAACAATTGGACAACAACTTATTGAAACAATCCAAACTCATCTAAACCTCAGTAACTCAGAAGCAAAAGAAAAATCAATAAATCTTTTAAAAGAAGTAGGCATAAAAGATGCTGATAAAAGATTTAATGATTATCCTCATCAATTTTCAGGAGGTATGAGACAAAGGGTTGTTATATCACTTTCTCTATGTTGTGAACCAGAGTTGTTAATTGCAGATGAGCCCACAACTGCACTTGATGTATCAATACAATCACAAATATTAGAACTTATCAAAAAGCTGACTAAAGAGAGAAATTTAGCAGTTATATTAATCACACATGATATGGGAGTTATAGCAGAGACCACCAATAGAGTTGCTGTAATGAAAAATGGTAATTTGGTAGAATTGGGAACAACAAAGCAAATATTAACAGAACCAAAAGAAACTTATACGAAAAGTTTAGTTAGTTCTGTTCCTCCCACAAATAAAAAGATATCCAGATTTAAAATTATAGAGAAAGAAAATAATAACCAGGAAAATATTAATTTAAAAATTTTAAACAGATGGAATAAAAGAGAAATTTCAAAAAAAGATTTAGTTCAAATAAAAAATCTTTCTAAAACTTTTAATGAAGGTTTTTTTACAGAAAAATCTCAAAATAATGTATTAGCAGTTGATACTGTTTCATTTAATATACAAGAAGGAAAATCTTTTGGACTTGTTGGTGAAAGCGGCAGTGGAAAGACTACAATTGCAAAAATGATTGTTAATTTATTTAAACCCACCTCAGGTGAAATATATTTCGATGATGTATGTATTAATAATATAAAAAGTAACAAAGAATTACTTAAATTCAGAAAACAAATTCAAATGATATTTCAAGATCCATACTCTTCGTTGAATGGTAGGCTTAAGGTTAAAGATATTATTGCTGAGCCTATAAAGTTACATGATGCAAATATTAGCTCTAATGAATTAAATGAGTATATAAATGATCTCTTAGACTCGGTAGAGTTATCTAAGTCTTCAGCTGAAAGATATCCACATGAGTTTTCGGGAGGACAAAGACAAAGAATTTCTATTGCAAGAGCGTTAGCAACAAAACCAAGATTATTAGTTTGTGATGAACCAACATCTGCTTTGGATGTGAGTATTCAGGCTCAAATACTAAATTTACTTAAAGATTTACAAGAACAACTTAATTTAACTATACTTTTCATAAGTCATGATCTACCAGTTGTACGACAAATGTGTGATGACATTGGAGTTTTAAGAAATGGAAAACTATGCGAGGTTTCTGAGACAGAAGAGTTGTTTAAAAACCCAAATCATGAATATACTAAGGAATTATTAAGATTAATGCCTAAAATAGAAACAATTTACAATTAAGGAGGTGAAATGGCAGTTTTTAATATGATTGAAGAATCTGATGCTACAGGAAAGGTGAAAGAGGTATTTGAAGATATAAAAAAGAAGAGAAATACAGACTACATAAACAATTTTTGGAAAATGTTAGCCAACAACCCAGAAACTTTAGAGAGAACTTGGAATTCTATACAGCAAGTGATGAAAAAAGGCGCTTTAGATGAAATGACAAAAGAGCTTATTTATGTTGCAGTTTCAATGACAAATAGTTGTGAGTATTGTATTAAATCTCACAGTATCGCTGCTAAATCTAAAGGTGCTACTACAGAGATGTTAAGCGAACTTATTGCAGTTGTTGCAATGGCAAATGAAACTAACAGACTTGTTGAATCATATCAGGTAAAAGTTGATAAAGTTTATGAATGATAGAGCCAAAGCAATATTAGATTTTTGGTTTGATGATATGATCGTTGAAAAGCGATTTAAAAGAGATGATAATTTTGATCAATTGATTAGAGATAAATTCAAAGATGATCATGAAAAAGCTACTTTGAATGAATATGATGATTGGCAAGATGAACCATTAAGCACTCTAGCTTTAGTTATTTTATTGGATCAATTTTCAAGAAATTTATATAGGGATGATAAAAAAGCTTTCGAGTTTGACCATAAAGCAAGACTGATTGTAAATGATGCAGTCTATAACGGGTATCTTGATCAAATGGATGAATATCAACGTTTTTTCATGCTACTGCCATACATTCACAGCGAAGAAGTTATAGATCATGATAGAGCATATAAATTGTTGGATAACTATTTATCTAATCATCCAAACTATAATGAGATAAAAAAATTTTGGAAAGATCATACCGCTGCAATTAAACGATTTCATAGATATCCTCATCGAAATAAAGTTATGGGGAGAAAATCTACACCAGATGAGTTAAGATTTTTGGAAAGTCCAAATTCCTCTTGGTAATTATTCTATTGGATAATCCCAAGCGTCTCCACCAATAACCTTTGATATAGCGGAAAAATCTTTCGAACTGTTACCATCCTCACAAAACTTTGAATATATTTCTAATGCCATCTCTCCTAATGGAGTAGATGCATTTGCATTTTTAGCACATTCATTTGCAAGTTTTAAATCTTTGTTCATCATACCTGCAGAAAAGCCAGGCTTATATTTATTGTTAGATGGAGTTCCTTCAATTAATCCAGGTAAAGGTGGATAAACTGAAATAGGCCAACTATTTCCGGAAGCATTTTTCATTATTTCATGAACTTTCTTGATATCTATATTCAATCTTCTTGCCAACATTAATGACTCTGATGCAGCAATCATTGTTATTCCAAGAGACATATTGTTACAAATCTTTGCACCGTTTCCGCTTCCTATCTCTCCAGCATGATAAATATTTTTACCCATTAATTTTAAAATAGGTAAAGCTTGATTAAATGCATCATTTGATCCACCAACCATAATATTTAAAGTTGCTTTTTGTGCACCCATCACTCCACCACTTACTGGTGCATCAATCATCTTAATACCTTTTTCATTTGCTTTCTTTCCTATTTCCTTAGAAGTATCTATATCGATTGTTGAACAATCTATCAGTAAACAATTTTTTGAAACTTTATCTAGAACACCGTTTTCTTTTAAATAAACTTCTTTTGAATGTTTACCCTCAGGCAGCATAGTGATTACAACAGACGTTTCACTATTGATTAATTTTCCAAAATCCTTCTCAACATCAAGATTATTTTCAATGGCTTTATCAATCATTTCTTTAGAAACATCAAAAACCTTAACTTTTTTCCCTGCATTCTTTAAATTACAGGCCATTGGGTTTCCCATATTACCAACTCCTATAAAAGCTATATTTTCACTCATATGACATCCTCTCTATTTAGTAATTTTTTCCACTAATTTATTAACCAACGGTGCAACAAAAGTTGTTGCAACTAATGCAACTGGCAAACTAATAGACCAAGCTTTGAAAAATCTTTTATAATAAAATTCATCATAACCTGTATTTATAAATGTAATAATTAGGGTCATTAACAAACTCATTCCTAAACCCATAAAAAAAACGAAAAGAATTTTAGAAAATTTTTTTGGAAACATTATTTATATTTGTCTTCAATATCGTAATATTCGTTGAAGCCAACTATATCTCTTAAGTCTGAAAATTTAGAAACATTTTTATTATAAATTTTATTTTTCATATTATTTAAACATTCTTGCATCGTTTTTACTGATGCACTCATTAGGGTTAGAGGCATTACAGCAATTTTATAGCCAATTTCCTCTATTTCATTAATTTCTAATAATGGGGTTTCACCATCTTCGATCAAATTTAACATATGATGACCTGGTACTTCTTTAATAATTCTTTTCATATCCTCTTTATTTTTAACAGCTTCAATAAATAAAATATCAACACCAAGTTTTGAAAATGATTGCATTCTTTTAATTGCATCATCTAATCCTCTAGTTGCTATGGCATCAGTTCTTGCCATTATTAAGATATCTTTATTTCCATACTCTCTTGCATCCACTGCAGCTTTAATTCTTGAGTTTGCTTCATCAAGATCGACAACATCTTTACCTTTTGTATGACCACATTTTTTTGGCCACTTTTGGTCCTCAATCATCACACCAGCTGCTCCTGCATCTGCATATCCTCTTACAGTTCTAAATACGTTTACTGAATTTCCATATCCAGTATCCCCATCAAATATTATTGGAATTGATGTAGCATTACATATATTTCTTACTTGTTCTGCCATTTCAGAGAAAGAAATTAAACCTGTGTCTGGCATACCAAGTTTTGTAGATGAAACACTGAAGCCAGACATAAATCCAACTTTCAAACCTTCTCTTTCAATTAATTTTGCTGATAATGCATCAAAGCATCCAGGCATTACAATTATTTCTGGTCCATTTAATAATTGTCTTAGTTGTTCTGCTTTATCTTTTGATTTTATTTTTGAAAACATATTTATAATTTAAAAGGTATATATAATGCTAGGTCAGGGAATAAGTAAATAACAAATACTGTAAATAACATTATAATGACAAAAGGTATCACACCTTTAGCTATTTCTGACATTTTTGCTTTACCAATTGCTTGGAGAACATAAATATTTAGTCCAACAGGAGGTGTAATTAATGCACACTCAATCATTAGTGTAAAAATTATTCCAAACCAAATTAAATCAATGTTCATTGCAGCAATTGAAATCGAAAATATAGGCATCATGATTAAAATTAATGACAGGGTTTCCATTATAAATCCTAAGATTAGCAAAGTAATACAAACAACTAGTATAAATAAACCAGTCTCATTAATATTAGTAACTATGAAAGACGATAAATCTTGAGGAATTCTATAAAGAGAAATTGCTTTACCAAAAACTTTTGCTCCTGCAATAATGATAAATATAGTAACTGTAGTTTTCATTGTCTCCAAACCAGCTTCGATAAAACCTTTAAAATCTAATCTTTTTTTAGCCACAACATAGATAAATGATATTAAAAAACCAATACCACCTGCTTCTGTTGGTGTATAAATTCCAGCATAAATTCCACCCAGCATGATGAAGGCCATTAATAATATTGGCAAACCTCTTTTTGTGTATTTAATTTTTTCTTCTAAAGTGCTGGATACATTTTGAACTTCTTTATTAAAAAATTTTACGTAAAAAACTGAAAAGATAATAAAAAATAATGCTAAAACTATTCCTGGCCCAATTCCCGCAAGAAACATACTTAGTACAGACTCTTCCACAACAAATGCATATACAATCATTGGAATTGATGGAGGAATTAAAATCCCTAAAGTTCCGCCTGCTGCCAAAATACCTAAAGTAAAGTTTCTGTGATAACCTCTATTAATCATTGCAGGAAATGCTACAGTTGAAATTGTTGCTGCAGTAGCCACTGATGATCCAGATATAGCAGCGAAAATACTGCAAGAAACTATAGTTGCTATTGCTAAACCGCCTGGAAAATTTCCAACCCAGCTTTGAGCAAAATTAAATAGATCTTCTCCAACACCTGCTTTTAACAGTATATTAGACATCATCAAAAACATCGGAACAGCTAATAAAATAAAGTTATCTGCCACACTGTAAAAAGTTTGTGGGATCATTAAAGGAGAAATATCTCCAAATAACATTAAACCCAATCCTATAGAACCTAAACCAAATGCTATTGGCACTCCTAAAAAAAGTACAAAAAATAACAAAAATAAGATTATTGCTACTGTCATTTAATTATATCTTTGATGTATTTAGGTACTTCAAAAAGCACTCTTAAAACCAAAAATGCAAAACATAATGGTATTGCAAATTCAGTAAGAAAGGATGGAACATCTAAAATTGTAGAGCTTGTTCTTCCAACTTTAAGAGAATCGTAAGCAATTAACCATCCATAATAAAGTACAAATCCACTAAAAATTAAAATAAATATTGCACTTATTAAATCTAATATCTTTTTTCCTTTATCTCCTACTTTGTCATATATAACTGTTATTCTGATAAAATCATTTTTATGAAAAGTATAAGTTAAAGCTAAATAAGTAGCCCAAATTTGTAAAAATCGAGAAATTTCGTTTACCCAAATAGTAGGTGAATTAAATATGTATCTCATGATAACTTCATAAGAAACTATAAAGCCTATCATAATAAATAACGCTGAAGCTAAATAGCCAGAATATTTTACAATTTTGTCGTAGGTATTCATTTGAAAACCCCGCACTTAAGTGCGGGGTATTTATACGATTTAAAGTTTGTTTGCAGCTTTTACAAGTTGATCACCAACTCCACCAGCTCCACCTGTTCTAGAAATGTAATCATCAATAACAGATGACGATGCTTTTTTAAGAGCAGAAACTTCAGAACTACTTAGGTTTACAATGTTCATTCCATTTGCTTTTGCCTCTTTGTAAGCGCCAGCCTCGATGTTAGCCATGTCATCTCTAACAGCTTTTTCAGCTACTTTTGATGCTTCAGCTATAGCGTCTCTTTGTTTTTGAGTTAATGAGCTTAGCCATTTATCATTAGCAACAACAACGAATTCGATATCGCCATGATTTGTAACAGTTAAAGTATCCATTACTTGATATAATTTTCTAGATTTTACACCAGATACACCAGTCATACCTGCATCAACTGTATTTCTTTGGTAAGCTAAGTATTGCTCAGATCCAGATATTAATGCTGGTTTACCACCTAAAGAACTCACAAAAGCTCCAAGTGTTTTTCCAAATACTCTAATTTTTTTATCTTTAAAGTCAGCAGGAGTTTTCATCGGACCACCATTAGATAACATTATTGCTGATCCATAAGCTTGATAATAAAGTGGAACTGCTCCAGTCTTTGCTATTGCAGGATCAAGGATAGCTCTTATCTCAGATCCAGCTTGAGTTGCTTTTCTTACTTTTTGTTCTGAGTCAAATAAGAATGGAAGATAGAAAACATCAACTTCAGGATTAGTTCCTGCAAATCTTGTTATAGATGCAACACCAGCTTCGATCGCTCCTGAACCTACAGCTTGCGGAACCTCTTTATCTTTGTAAAGTTGTGCAGAGTCGTAAATCTCTACTTTAATGTCTGATCTTGATTCTAATTCTTTTTTAAACACCAAAAGGTTCTGACCTAAGTGAGCCTTTAATGGTAATTGAAGTGTAATTCTCATTTTTGTTTCTGCCAAACTTGCACTGGCAAAAGAAACGAAAATTAGAGAAAATATTATTCTTTTAAAGATTTTCATGTTATTTCCCTCTTTTTTGTTAAATGAGACTATTTAAGTCGACTTTAAAATTAAATACAATATTAATAATCATCAATGAATTGGATAATTGTAGCTATTTCTGGGGCTTTTTTTCAAAATCTTAGATCAACTTTACAGAAAAAACTTAATCAAAAAGTATCAACTATTGCATCAACATATGTAAGATTTGCTTTTGCATTACCATTTGGGACAGTTTTATTTTTTTTATATTTTCAGGACTTAAATGTAATTCCTGAAATTCTAAGTCAAAAAAAATTTATATTTAACGTATTATTAGGTTCAATTTTCCAAATAATTTTTACATTTGTTTTACTCTATTTATTTAGATTTGCTAATTTTGTTGTTGGAACTTCATTAAGTAAGACTGAAGTTATTCAGGTTGCGATTTTTGAATATTTGATAATAGGGGACAAATTAAATAAATTTGGAATAACAGGAATTATTGTATCTACAATTGGAGTAATTATATTATCAATTAAAGATTTAAGTTTATTTCTAAAAAACTTATTTTCAAAAACAACTTTAATTGGTTTATCCGCAGGACTATTCTTAGGTTTAAGCGTTGTATATTTTAGAGCAGCAGCATTAACATTGGAAAATTTTAGTAATAACTTTGAAAAAGCTATAGCAACACTATTTTTTGGTCTAGTTATACAAACAACATTAGTTACTATTTATTTAATTATATTTGAAAAGTCACAGTTTAAAAAATTATATGAAAACAAGTATGAATGTTTGACAGCAGGGTTAGCTGGATTTCTTGCAACATTGTCTTGGTTTTATGCTTTTACGTTAATACAGTCTTCATTTGTCAGAGCTATCGGCCAAATAGAATTATTATTTAGTTATGTGTCTTCAAAGTATATGTTTAAAGAAAAAGTCAAAATTACAGAAATTTTAGGGATAATTATATTTGTAGTAGGTGTACTAATTTTATTATTAAATAAGAGCTAATTAATTCTTCCAAGATAATTAACCATTACGACACCAATAATAATTAAAAAAATCCCAATTAACCCATACATATTTGGTATCTGGTTATATTTAATCATACCGAAGACTAAAATAGCAGCCACTGTTATCCCACTATAAGTAGCATAAGTAAAACCTACTGGTATCATAGACATTGCTTTTGCAAGTCCATACATAGTTATACACATAAAAGCTATTGATAATATCGTTGGAGTTAATTTTGAAAATCCATCTGAAATTTTAGCAAAACTATTTGCAGCAATTCCTGTTGATATAGCTAATACCAAATAAATATAACCAGATAATGGTTTCATTTATTTGTTCCTAATAAGTTAACTATTAAGACACCCGATATAATTAAAATCAATCCAATTATTGTATAAAAATTTGGTACTTGATTAAATTTTATAACACCAACAGCAGCTGTTGCAATTATACATAAGCCTGCAAAAGAGGCATATGTTATTCCAACTGGTATACTTTTCATAACTAAAGACAAAGTATACATGCATCCAACAATTGTTACTGCTGTGATTATACTAGGTATTAATAATGTAAAACCTTGAGCACTTTTAGCAAAACTATTTGATGCCGTTCCAAGAATTACTGCGATTAATAAAATTATATAAGCAGTTATATTATTCATTTGCGTTCGACCATTTTATTGCATCTTCCATTCTATCATCTCCCCAGAATATTTCATTTTTTACAACAAATGACGGACTTCCAAATATTTTATTTTTTCTAGCTTTTTCTGTATTTGATAAATAAATATTATTTATTTCCTCAGAGCTTGCCTCTGAAACAATCTTTTCTTTATCTAAGCTTAGTGTTTCGCATATTTCACTCAAGTTGGGTTCAACAGCAGGCTCTTTTCCTTCTTGAAACCATCGTTTATACGTAAGCTGAACGTAATCTACACCCCAGTTATTTTTTAAACCTAATATTGCAATTTTATTAGCTAAATCAAATTCCGTTAAAGGGTAAGGGACTGGTGTTTTAGCAAAAAATCCATAATTTTTTGCTCGTCTTTCTATGTCCCTCCACATGTAATCTACTTTATTTTTTTTTTCTTTAGGAAAGGGAACATTGTTCATTTCTTTCATTATTGCTCTCACACTAAAAGGAGTCCAGCTAAACTTAATTTGATGTTGTTTTTCTGCTTCTAGTGCTCGAGTAACGGAAAGATAGGTATAAGTACTTCCAATAGAAAAATAAAAATCTATGTTGTTCACTTATTTTGGCATTGGCGTTGCGCCAGTCTCTAAACTAATCATTTTACCATCTTGGTATTTGTAGACTGCCATAACTGCTTCTACATTACCGTCATCAAATGTTACGAACGCATGGTGAACACCAACTTCATCATTTTCATAAACAATTCTAGTTTTATCTTGTTTGATATCACCACTCATTGCCCATTTGATAACATCACCTTTAGTTAAAACACTCCCTGATTTATGCATTGTGAATTTAAAATCATCATGCAAAAGCTCGTTCATTGCTGCTTCATCTTTATTTTTAATTGCAGCACTATATTTTTCTAATATTGACATTTTTTTCTCCTTTATGCTCCTTTAATTATTAATGTATTTGATACTGTATTATCTAATCTAATTTGTCTGATAGGTTTATATATTTCTGAATTGTACCACTCAAAAACTTTTTCATAAGATGGGAATTTAATTACAACAGTTCTTGGATATTTCCACTCACCTTCAATGACTTCATTTTCGCCACCTCTTATTATGTACTCGCCACCAAACATTTGAGCAGTTGGAGGAGCTTTTTCCAAATACTCTTTGTAATTTTCAGGATTTAACACATTAATATTTAATATGATATATCCTGAAGGCATTACAAACCTTATTACAAAAATTATTACATATCTACTTTATTTAATTCGTAGACACTATAACTTTCCATAACTTCTTTCATAACTGGAGCTGATACTGGATTGCTTCCATCTATAAAAGCTTTAAGAGCAGCTTTATCAGTCACAAAAATTTTAAACATTACTGTTTTTTTGTCAGGTGCAACTGTTCCAATTGTTTTTGATACATTTGCAACTTTAGATCTTTCTGCCATACCAGCATCTGATTGCATAAAGCCCATAAATTTTTCTAACATACCTTCTTTTAAATGAGCTACTACTAGTGTTTCTGTTTCCATATTTTATCCTTTCTTTATATTGATTGTTTATCCACTAAAATTTTCCATAAAATCTTCATGCATCGGTGTAACCTTTGCTGAATCTAAATCCACGCCTGCTTCAGCTCTTGCTGCATGAAGTTCTTTGTCATTTTTAAATGCTTCAAAACCTTCCATGGTTGCATACTTAACGATTACAGTAAATTTTGTAGGGTCTTCTTTTGATACACCTGCAAAAATAATCGTAGCACCAAATCCTTTAATTTTTTCAGCATTCGCCTTTACCATATTCATCCAAGATGAAAATGATTTTATATTTTCTTCTATTTTTATGATCATTTCTTTTTCCTTTTTATTTTACCGGTGTCATAATTTTCTGTCCTTCGACACCAATTGCAACTACAATCGCTTTAACTGGAACATTTCCAATATTTTTCGACTCGTGTACAATTCCAACATCTTCAACAAATGCATCACCAGCTTTGAATACTTGGGTTTTTCCTTCATGAATTAATTCAATTTCACCTTGCTGAATCATAATTAGAACTGGAAATGAGTGCGTATGAGGAGTTACTGGAGCTCCTACAGGTACAGTAAATTCAAAAGCTGTTATTTTTGCTTTTCCAGTAGGGTATACAATATCATTTCCCATTCCTGTTTGACTTGTTGATAGAATTCTCTTTACATGGCTATCTGCGTAAACATTAGCTGTAAATAAACTTAATATTAATACTAAAATTGTTTTTTTCATTTTTTCCTTTCAATTATTTAAATCTGAACAAATACTAATTAGTTTAACTTGTAATTTCCTGTAATTTCATTGTAAGAATGAACAATACCTTCTTGTGCAGAATTCATACTTTTTATAGTTGCAGTTCCACCACCTGAAATATTTTTATACTTCCCGGTTCCACTTACATATTTCCATCTCAACATTTTTCCAAAAACACCTTTATATTGTGAAGTTGCTGTACCACCATCTTCAAATTTATTTACGCAAGTACCACTTTCATATCCTTTTCCTGCAAAAACAACTATTGAACCTACGCATCTCATTGAAGATTTATCTCCAAAAGTCGTTCCATCTAATGCTTTTAAACCCAACATACCATCATAGATAATTGTAAAATTACCTTTATCGTCACCTAAAACCTTTGATGTACCTGCAAAAAAACCGTTTTGTTTAATTTGTCCTTGTTCAGCAAAAGCTGTGCTCGACATAAATATGATAATTAAAAAAAAATATAATTTTTTCATAAACTATTACTTTTTCATTGCATTGAACATGCTCAATGTGTCGTCAAACGCAATAAACAATGTCAGTTTACCATCATCGCTTACTTCAAAATAATGACCAAAAATAGTATCCATGCCATCTGCCTTAGCAATTGCTTTAACAAACACTTTATTCCCCTCACTTATCATCATATCAGGGGTTACTGAAAAATTACTCCATAGATCTGGAACTTGCATCATGGTTTTCATATATGCTTCTTTGCCTTTATGAGTTCCTGACATTGGATGCTTATCTCCAGGATAAATCCAAGTGATATCATCATGTACCATTTCCATAAATCCCTCCATATCTCCTTTGCCAAAAAGTTCATATCCTTTTTTTACTACTTCTTTTGCGTTCATAAAATTCCTTTAATTATTAGATTATTAATATTCATTCTAAATTAAAAATGTAATGGTTTTATTACAGTGCTGGTATGCGTGATTATATCCAGTCGGGATAAGGCAAACCTTTTTCAATTAAAAAAGGTTTATTAAACATCTTTGAGTTGTATCTGTCTGATTTGTCGCAAAGAATAGTGACAATAGTTTTACCTGGTCCTAATTTTTTCCCTAATCTAATTGCACCTGCAATATTTACTCCACAACTTGTTCCAAGACTTAAACCTTCATTTTTGATTAAATCATATAGTATTGGCAAAGATTCTTTATCTTCAATTGAAAAAGCTCCATCTATTTTTGCTTCTGCAAAATTAGCAGTTACTCTGCTGGATCCAATGCCCTCAGTTATTGATCCACCTTCAGCTTTTAGCTCTCCGTTTTCAATATGATTGTAAAGAGATGATCCTTTTGGATCTGATAGATAAATTTTTATATCTTTATTTTTTTCTTTTAAAAAACTACTTACTCCACCAATAGTTCCACCAGTTCCAGAAGAACATACAAATCCATCAACTTTTCCCTCCGTTTGCTCCCATATCTCAGGACCCGTTGTATTATAGTGACCTTTTGAGTTTGCTGTATTATCAAATTGATTTGCCCAAACAACTCCGTGATTATTTGAACTTTTTAGGTCTTCAGCCATTCTAGCAGCAACTTTAACAAAGTTATTTTCATCTTTATAAGGTTTTGGTGGAACTAATTTTAAATCTGCACCAATATTTCTTAATGTATCTTTTTTTTCTTGAGTTTGATTATCGTTCATTACAATAATAGTTTTGTAACCTAGTGAATTTCCTAATAAACATAATCCAATACCAGTATTTCCTGCAGTTCCTTCTACAATTATTCCACCTTTAGATATTAATTTTTTTTGTTCAGCATCTCTTATTAAAGCGAGAGCTGCTCTGTCTTTTACAGATCCTCCTGGATTTAAATATTCGGCTTTACCATAAATATTACAACCAGTTATTTCAGATGCAGCTTTCAGTTTTATTAAAGGAGTATTTCCAATTGATTGGATAAAATCATCCTTGTAATTTTTCATTATTCTTTTTCCTCACTGCCATTTGTAACAGCATAAGGTTTAAATTCTTCAGTTGCTGTTCCAACATTCTTAGCAGGTATTCCTACCATAACAGCATTTTCAGGAACATTTTTTGTTACAACTGCATTAGCTCCAATTCTTGCATTTTTCCCTACAACTACAGGCCCCAAAATCTGCGCTCCTGAGCCAACAACAACATTATCATGAAGAGTAGGGTGTCTTTTAATTTCTCTTTGATCATTAGAATTTATGCTTGGAGATATTCCACCTAAAGTAACCATATGATAAATTGTTACGTTATCTGCAATGTCAGATGTTTCACCTATAACGACGCCCATACCGTGATCAATAAATAAATTTTTACCTATCTTAGCTCTTGGATGAATTTCAATACCAGTTAAAAATCTTGAAAATTGAGAAATTATTCTTGCGATAAGATCGAATTTTGCAGTAGCAAAAAAATTTGCAATTCTGTGAAAAAATACAGCCTTAACGCCAGGGTACGTTAATATTACACTTAACTTAGATCTTGCCGCTGGATCCCTATCAATAATTGATTGCAAATAGTCATTCATAGACTGCCTATATAGTTATTAATGTTGGAATTTAAAGTTAATTAATATTGTCTAAAGTAAGCCCTTTTACATTAGCTGGCACTGCGACATCCATCATTTTTGGATTTGCAAGATTTAGATTATTCATTATATCCGCGTATTCTTCCTTTGAACTTACTTGTAATCTTGGATTATTATTTTTTTCATTTTCAATAGTGGAAAATTTCTTGCCATTATAATCATGAGCTGGAAATACGAGAGTTTTTTCGGGTAATTTTAATAATTTATTAAATATAGAATCATAAGCATCGTAAGCATTACCATTTTGAAAATCTGTTCTACCACTTCCATTTATTAAAAGTGTATCTCCAGTAAAAACTCTATCATTCATCAAAAAACTATAAGAGCAGTCAGTATGACCAGGAGTATAAATTGCTTGAAGTTCAACTTCTTCAACTTTAATTTTTTCACCATCTTTAATTCTTAGATCTATCACTTCTGATTTAGATTTTTCTCCCATAACTCTTATACAGTTTGTTCTTTTATTTAATTCATTTAATGCTGAGATGTGATCAGCATGAATGTGAGTATCAATTACTTTTACAAGTTTAAGATCTAAATTATTTAATATAGTTGAATACTCATCAGAATGTTCAATGACTGGATCAATTATTAATGCTTCTCTACCTTCACCACTTGCAATTATATAAGTGTATGTAGAAGATTTTTGATCGAAAAGTTGTTCAAATATCATAAATACTTAACTTTATAAAAGTTTGCTTAGTAAAACAATCTTTCATATAATATTTTTTTTATAAGGAGGAGACAATGTTAAAAATAAATAGTATGTGTCCTGATTTTCAAGCTAAAACAACTGAAGGAGATATTTCTTTTCACGAATGGTTAGGTGATAGTTGGGGAGTTATTTTTTCACACCCTAAAGATTTTACACCAGTTTGTACTACAGAACTTGGTGCTTTAGGATTAATGAAAGATGAATTCGATAAAAGAAATGTCAAAGTAATTGGTTTAAGCGTTGATGGGGTAGAGGATCATAAAAAATGGCTAGATGATATTAAAGATGTATCTGGTACAAAACCAAATTATCCAATTATTGCTGATGAAGATTTAAAAGTAGCAAAATTGTTTAATATGTTGGAAGCAGATGCTGGAACAACCTCAATGGGTAGAACTGCAGTTGATAATGAAACTGTAAGAACTATTTTTGTAATCAGACCTGATAAGAGAATTGGATTATATCTTACATATCCTATGGCAACTGGAAGAAACTTTTTAGAGATTTTGCGTGCAATAGACTCTATGCAGCTAACAGCTAAACATAAAGTAGCTACTCCTGCTAATTGGAAAAAGGGAGAGGATGTTGTTATTTTGCCAGCGATTAAAGATGATGAAGCTAAAAAAATATATCCAGATGGATGGGAAACTGTAAAACCTTATCTAAGAAAGGTTCCAGATCCTTCTAAATAAATTGGATAAAAATATTTTAAACCGACAATCTCAGCATTGGGAAACTAATTTCTCAAATAAGCCTGAGATGTTTGGTTTAGAACCAAGTTTACCTGCAAAAAAAGCTTTAAATATTTTCAAAGAAAACAATTGTTCTAAAATTGTTGAGTTAGGAGCAGGCCTAGGAAGAGATAGCATTTACTTTGGAAAAAATTCGATAAATGTTACTGCATTAGATTATAGTGAAAATGGAATTAAAATTATCAATGAAAAAATAAAAAAAGAAAATCTAATATCTTCAATTTCAACATTAAAATTTGACATAAGAGAAGACTTACCATTTGAAACTAATTCAGTTGACGCTTGTTATTCACATATGCTTTATTGCATGGCTTTAACCCAGAAAGATTTGGACAAACTTAACAGCGAAATTCATAGAATTTTAAAACCTGGAGGATTAAATATTTACACAGTAAGAAATACTGATGATGGAGACTATAAAAAAGGAATTCATAGAGGAGAAGATCTATACGAAATAGATGGTTTTATTATTCATTTTTTTTCTAAAGATAAAATACTGAATTTAACAAATGGATTTAAAAACTTAAATATTGAGTATTTTGAAGAAGGATCATTTCCAAGAAAATTATATTTTATTTGTAATAAAAAAAATTGAATTTACTTTAAATTTTTGTATTTTTTCATGCAAACTTGAGCTAACAAAAGATTTGGGTCTATAAATAATTTTGAATCTTTTGCTTTTTTAAAAGATTTGTATGAAAAAATAGCTATTGGTAGTTCTGTACAACCAAGAATAATTTTTTTACATTTTTTTTTCATTAAAAATTTAACCGCTGGTCTTAAAGCTTTTTCAGCATCTTTTACTTTACCTTTTTTTACATATTTAATAGCAGTATTTACTGAACTCTTTTGTAATCTTTCACTCGGACTTATCAAATTATAATTTTTTTCAAAATACTTATGGTAGATTTTTGTGTCCAAAGTAGCCTCAGTACATAACAATCCTATAGTTGAATCTTTCTTAAATCTTTTTTGTGTGTTTAAATATACTTCTTTTGGCATACTAAGAAATGGTACAGATATTTTTTTTTGAATATCTTCATGCCAATAATGTGCTGTGTTACATGGCATTACAATAAACTTGCATTTATTTTTTTCAAGCATTCGACAACCAGCAATTAATTCTTTTAAAACATTTTTGTATTGCTTTAAATTCTCTGCTCTTCGTGGTGTATTTGATTTATTATAGAGGACAAACATCGGATATTTTTGATCTAATTTTCCCCTGTTTAATTTTGCAAGCTTATCGCAAAAGTCTAAGCCTGCTTGAGTTCCCATGCCACCTAATATTCCAATCATGATTTAAATAATATCTTCTATATTAAAATTCAAAACATCTATATAGATATTTAAATAACAGCAGAAATATATTATCGCTAAATATGAACAGAAATTTATCATTACTTACGTTAAGTCAGATATTTGGTTTTACCACAGCAACAATAACAGTATTTCTTAGCGGAATAGTTGGTTCTCAAATTAGCTCAAATCAATCTTTATCAACCTTACCAACCGCTTTATTCGTAGTTGGAACAGCAAGCTTTACTGTTTTAGCGGCAAATATTATGAGTAAAATTGGAAGAAGAAATGGTTTTGTCTTTGCGGCTATCGGAAGTTCTTGTTCAGGACTACTTGCTGCTTTTGCAATTAGTCAGAAAAGTTTTAATTTATTTTGTCTATCTTGCTTAATTCTTGGAATGGGCGCTGCATTTAATCATCAATATAGATTTGCAGCAGCTGAAAGTGTTGAAAAAGACAAAATACCAAAAGCAGTTTCTACTCTCTTGTTAGCAGGAATTGTTTCTGCATTTTTAGGTATAACTCTTGCAAATTACACTAAAGATTTAATTCAAGATCAATTGTATGTTGGTTCTTATCTTTTGCTATCTTTCCTATCTTTTATGCCTGGAGTTTTTTTATTTTTTTTTAAAAATGTAGAAAATGTACAGGAGGATAGTCTAAAGGAAGGAAATGTAAGAAATCTAAAATCTATAGTATTACAACCAAGATTTTTACAAGCAATTACCGCAGCTGCTTTTGCTTATGCAGTAATGTCATTTTTAATGACAGCAACACCTTTAAGTATGCATGTTATGGAAAATATGAGCTTAAAAGAAACTGGGTTAGTATTACAATTTCATGTAGTTGCAATGTTTTTACCGTCGTTAATAACGGGTAATTTAATAAAAAAATATGGACACAGTGCAATAATTTATGGTGGAGTTTTATTTTTTTTTATTACAGTTCTTTTAAGTTTATTTGAACAGACATATCTTAATTATATGCTCTCATTAATTTTTCTAGGTCTCGGTTGGAATTTTTTGTTTATATCAGGTACCAGCTTAGTAGTTTTGACTTATAACAAAGAAGAAAAATTTAAAGTACAAGGGATAAATGATTTAATTGTTTTTTCAACTATGGCTTTGGCCAGTTTATCTGCTGGAATTTTACTAAATTCTATTGGATGGAAAATGATGAATATTATTTGTATACCTTTTTTAATATTAATTATTTTAGTAAGTTTTGTTGCTGATAAAAAATCAGTTTCTTAAACATGTCTTTCCTTTTTTTAGGTTTTTTAACGGGCTTAACATTAATTTTTGCAATAGGACCTCAAAATGTTTTTGTAATAGAGCAAGGACTAAAGAAACAATATATATTTTTAGTTTGCTTAGTCTGTGCGTTATCTGATTTGATTTTAATTTTCTTAGGTATCTTTTTATTTAATTATTTTTCTAATTATTTTAATAATGTAGTGGAGCTGATTTTAAATATCCTTTTAATTATTTTTTTATCTTTTTTTATTTATGGAAAAATTAAAGAAATATTTAAATTTAGATCTTTAGAATTTAAAAATAATGTCATAGCACAGAGCTCATTTAATATCTTTATTAAGACCTTAGGTTTTACATATTTAAATCCTCACGTATATTCTGATACAGTATTTTTTTTAGGAAATTTCTCAAAATCCTTTAATATTGAAAACAAATTTTACTTTGGAATAGGTGCTTCTATAGCTTCTTTTTTATTTTTCTTTTCTTTAGGATACTTATCTAAGATTTTCTCAAACAAATTAAATAATAGAAGTTTTTGGAAATACATAAATATTTTTATTATAATATTTATGTCAGGTATAGTTTTTTACATTATTAGAGATATTATTTATTAAAGATTTTTTTTGATAATTTATTAACCTTTAAATGGTTCCCATCAAATCCGTATTGAGTGTGATATTTTCCAGGAAATGCAACACATTTTATGTCTGCACTTAAAGCAGAATTTAAACTTTCTTCTGTATCTTCAATTGCCACACATTCGTCTGAGTTAATATTCAAGTATTTTAAAGCATAATTATAAATATCGGGATATGGTTTTTCTCTTAATATGAATTCATTATTGCCGATAAAATCAAAATCTTTTTTTTCAATTCTTCCTCTTAACGAGTTAAAAATAGAATTGATATTGTTACTCGTTGTTGAGCTAGCAAGCCCAATTTTTATTTTGTTCTTTTTACAAAATTGAATTATTTCTTTTACACCGTCTCTGGGCTCAACCTTGTGTTTGTTTAAATATTCATTAAAAATTTTGGTTTTTAAATTTCTTATTTTTTTTCCGTCTATTTCAACACTAGTATCTTTTGCGTAATCATTGATTCTCGTAGTTCCACCTGATTTTGACAATAGTTTTCTGTATATATCTTCATCCCAAAACCAGTCTAATCCACTTATTTTAAAAGCTTGATTAAATGCATCTCTTTGAAGATCTGATGTCTCAGCTAAAGTTCCAATAGAACCAAATAAAACAGCTTTGTAATTCATTATCCCTTCACAGCACCAGCTGTTAATCCACTGATTACTTGTCTTTGGAAAAACATAACTAACATAAATAAAGGAGCAGTAGCTGAAACAACTGCTGAAACAGCCCACATCAAATTACCTTCATGTTGATTTGTTCCAAGATAACTTTGTATTTTAGGAACCATAGTATGATTTTCCTGATTCAATAAAAGAGCAGTCACAGTAAAATCGTTATACGCAAGCATTAAACTAAATAATCCAGCTGTTATTACTCCAGGCCACATAACTGGCATAATGATATGTCTAAATGCTTGAAAATAAGAACAGCCATCAATTAAAGCACTTTCATCAAGTTCTTTAGGAACAGTTTTAAAAAATGAATACAATAACCATAAAGTAAATGGTTGATTTATCGCAACAAGAACAACGATGGTCGTAGGTAGTATTCCCCAAATTTGTAATTGAAAAAAGGGAAATAAATAACCAGAGACTAGAGTAATGTGTGGCATTGCTCTAAAAATTAATGCCGCAATTAAAATCCAAAATGCATAATTTCTTGTTGATCTGGATAAAGCATAAGCTCCTAAGGTCCCGAGGAACAATGAAATGGTTACAACAAAAAATGTAACTATAACTGTATTCCTAGATGCTTTCCAAAACTCTCCTTCAGTCCATGCTTGACTATAAGCATCTGTTGTAAACTTTCCTCCAGTTTCTAACAACGTATTGAATGCCGTAATAGCATACCACCAGTCGGCTCTTGAAAAAAAATCAGCTCTTACTTTAAATGACCCCCAGAAAGTCCAAATAAAGGGAAAGCATGCAACCAAAAGCCAAACTATTATAAAGGTTGTATTAAAAATTTTTAAAGCATTTGATCTTTTATCAAGTCCGTATTCCATTTATCTCGCTGTCCTAAATTCCTTCCATGTTCTTATTAAAACTGGTGCTAAAAGTATGGCTATCCCAACAATCGTCATCATTGAGGTGGCTGCGGCCGAACCAAATAATATTACTTCCTCATTAACGAGGTTATCATAAATTAACCAAGATAAAGATTGAGCACTTCCTTCAGCACTAAAACCAATTATAGGCTCAAAAACTCTAAAATTATCCATCAAGGATATGAGAGCAACAAATGTAACTACAGGATAAATATGAGGTAAAACAATATGTCTTACTCTCTGCCATCTTGATGCTCCATCAATAATAGCTGCCTCAACAGGTTCTTGAGGAACAGTTTGTAAAGCTGCATAAAATACTACAAAAGCAAATGGTGAATGGTGCCAAATTCCATAAATTATTATAGTTATCCAAGTAAGAGTTTTTGAGGATTTTAAGGATAAATAAGGGTCATCCATCAACATTTGCAAATTCGCTCCAATAATTCCTTCTGCATCTATCATCCAAAATAAAACTAAAGAACCTACCAATGGAGTAACAATCATCGGCAATATGGTTCCAAATATTAGTGGTCCTCTAATTCTTCTAGTTACTGCATTAAGACTTAAAGCAATTATAAAACCTAAAAGTAAGACGTTAGGCGTTACAAACAAGCAATAGGTTAAAGTAAAAATTAGAGCCTTGTAAAAGGGTAGGTTGGTAACTTGATCTACAAATTCCCCAAAAGTATTTGTTTCATTCCAAAATTTTCCAATTTCTTCTATTGCAAGATGATTTCTATCTACATAAGTCCCAAATCCATTGAATTTTCCTAAAGGCTTTTCTTCTCGAATTTTAGAGGTTTTTTCTTGGTCAACAACTATAGAAACTGTACATCCAAAAGGATCACATTTTTTTACTTCCTTAACAACTTGGTCGTGCTGCGCATAAAATGATTGTATCCCTGTTGAAATAATAGGAAGACCTATAAATAAAATCATTGCCAATCCAGTTGGCAAGAAAAACCAAAAAAAAGTTTTGTTAGGCATTAATGTAATAAGTGGGGATTTTCATCCCCACTTAAAATTTATAGATTATAGAAAGCCTTGTTCTTTTGCTTTACTCATGTAAGCTGCTTCCACATCTTTTAAAGCTTGTTCTGCTGACTCTTTACCTTGTAAAAATTCAACAATCTCACTTCCTAATGCACCATGCATTAAACCCATTTGTGGTAACATTGGATATGGTTTAGCTTTCATTTTAACAGCTTCGATAACTCCAATTGATTTTGGTCCAGGCTTAAAACCTTCAATTAACCAAACAGCTTGATCCGCTGCATCTGCAACCATCTTTTTGTTAGCAGCTGCGTGTGCCAAAGCTCTAAATGTTGCTTCAGCATCAGCGTCAGATCTATTTTTTGCTAATGTGAAACCGTCCCACCATAAAGTCGCTGCTGGTATGTTTCCTCCAGCAACTGTTGCTGGTCCAGTTAATTTAGTTGCAGCTGTAATTTTTGCATCACCATCATCATCAAGCAATGTTCCTGATCTTGATGCCCAAAGAGTCATTAATGCAACATTTCCAGATTCCCATTCAACCTTAATAGCTTCACTATCGTGAGTTAAATAATCTGGGTTACTTAAACCTGCTAATTTTTTTAGCATATTTAATGTTGCTACGCCTTTTGCATTATTAATGCTTGGCTGAGCAGTTCCTGCCTTAAAGAATTCTCCTCCATGTCCAATGTACATGTTAACGAATTCTTCTGCTAAATTCCAACCAGCTTTGTATGCTGCTGCGTAAGGATATTGCATTTTACCAGAAGCTCTTATTTTTTCTGATGCCGCAACTACTTCCTCATATGTTTTAGGAACAGCTATACCCAATTCTTTTAAAACATCTTCTCTGTAATATAAGTGCTGAGTGTTTGCCATAAAAGCAACTGCCATTATTTTTCCATCAATTGTTATCAATTGAGAGTCTTGTATTCCTTTTCCATATTTCTTAACAAGATCATCAAGTGGTCTAATTAAATCTTGGTTCATCAAAGGAACTATAGAGCTATTTGCTGCAATTCTTGCAGAAAACTCTGATGGATTTGCAGTTAGAGCTGGTACAGCAATTTTATTGTGCTCAGATGAGTGTGTGACTTTAAAATCTGCACTTCCTTTACATCCTTTAGCAGTTTCCACGAAAGTTCTTAAAGCTGGAAAATCATTAGCTAAAATATTTATTGATCCACTCTTAATGTTACAATCTGCATAAGCAGAAGTTCCAAAAAGAAGAAACAATAAAGATATTAATATTTTTTTCATATTTGTTTCCCTCATTAAATTTAAATTTATGAATGAAAGGATATATATTCCCTAGGGAATTTAAAAGTATTTTTTAAATCGCATTTGACGCAAGCTCTGCACCTGCGACCAAAGATTCAAATTTCTTGTAAACAATATTTTCATCAACATTTCCAAAGCCTGCAAAAGTACTAAATCCACAATCACTTCCAGCCATCAATTGATCTTTATCAATTACTTTTGAATACTGAATTATTCTATTTTTTACTAACTCTTCATGCTCTATGAAGTTTGAGGTTGAGTCTATTACACCAGGAACTATTACTTTATCATTAGGAAGTTTAATATTCTCAAAAACCTGCCATTCATGAGCATGTCTTGGGTTCGAGGCTTCAATTAAATAAGTTTGGATATTTGCTTTTAAAGCAATAGGTAATATTTTTTCTAATTCAATATCGTGAAGATGTGGTCCTTCATAATTTCCCCAGCAGATATGCATTCTCAACTTAGAGGCATCGATATCTTTGGTTGCTTCATTAAGACATTCGATTTGTTTTTCAGCTCTAACCAAAAATTCTTCATCTGATACATTTTTAAAAGTCATATGTCTTGCTAGTGCAAGATCTGGGCAATCAATTTGCAATAATAAATCATTCTTTGTTATTTCATCGTATTCAGTTTTCATCATTTTTGATAATGCCTCTAAATAATCATCATCATTTTTATAGAATTTGTTTGGAAGGAAATTTGAAATTACTCCTGGTGAAGCAGAGTTAATAAATCCTTGAGGATGGTTATTTTTTTTTAACGCTGATTTTAAATTACTGATATCTTTAGTAAGAGACTCAGTATCTTTGATTTTTAAATCAGCAGTACAACATGGTCTTGTATAAGTAGGCGTACCCCCTGATTTTGCAATTTTTTCTTTATATGATGGAAAATCATCCAAGTCTTTAGGAGCTCTTCTTTCGCTTTCACCGCTAAAGCCATGTAAACGATCCTTGACGTAGGTAGCGTAGCTTATTTTTGACATTTCACCATCACTTATAATGTCAATTCCGATATCAATTTGTTTTTTTACAATTTTGTTTACATCTTCTTCAATTATCTTATCAAGTTCTCCTTGATCAAATAATTCATTTTTATCTTTTTTAAATAGTATCTCAGATAGCTTTTTTGATCTTGGCAGACTTCCAACATGTGTGGTTTTAATTTTATTCATAGTTTTTACATTAATATTTGTTTCCAAATAGCTACTTCATCAAATAATACCCATTCTCTTATTATTTTATCATCTCTTAATTCTGCATGATTTATACCCATTATAAATAAATCTTTGTCAGTCTTTTTCCCAAATTCTTCACTGTCTTTAGAGTGCTTACCACTTAAAAACCATCTGATTGTTGCTTTTTGATTGTTATTTTTTTCATCTAATGATGCAACATGTTCGATTGTAAACTTTATTTCAGAAAATATATTTTTTAAAGAGCTCCAATATTTAATTATATCTTCACTGCCATTTCCAACTTTATTACTTGGCCAAAATAGACTGGCTGCTCTATCATAATCTTCAAAATCATAATCATTATTAAATATTTTCTTTAAAATATTGGAATATATATAACCTGATGAAACTTCATTAACTTTTACTGGAGTATAATCTGATTTTTTATCAGAAGATCTATTAAAAACTTTGATAGCTTTAGATACCCCACCTTCTTTATCAATTAAATGCCTTGCAAATTGCGCAGGTGTATAACCTAGCTGTCGAACCATTGCACCTTGATCTCTCACAATCCACTCATCATAAACCTGATTATTTTTACATGCACAGTCAGCTATAACTCTATAAACAATTTTGTTTCCTGTTTTTTTTCCGTAATACCCGTCATTTAAATGTGTAGCTTTGCTCAGAATTCTGTGAGATGAATGATATCCTTCATCGTCATTTCCACTCCAAATTACATCTTCACCTAATAATTGTCTGTCTGGAAATTCGTCTAAAGTTTTATAAGTTGCATCAATAACAGGTTTAAAACCATAGGTTATTCCAAAGGGTGATCTTACAGGGATATTCTCTGAATAATATTTAGATATCGACTCGACATCTTTCCCTTCCCAAATTTGTTTAGTAATTTTTAAAATGTAATCAGTTAAATTTTTATAATTACTATCAAATCCTTTCATTAGATCTGACTAACAAAATTTAAAATACTATTTTCTGAATTATTACAAGAGATATCTATTTTGCTACTCAAAGGAACTGAAAAAGTGTCTCCTTTTTCTAATTTTATATTTGAGTTTCCTATTACTATTTTCCAATTACCTTCTTGAGCAAAAAGAACGGTAGGCTTTATACATTCAATACCCTTAATTTCGCCAGATATAGAATTTAATGTTGTTAAATTAAATCCAGTATCTTGTTTGATTGAAGGTTCATAAGTTTTTTTATTAAATTTGTTTCCTAATACTTGATATAATTTAATACCATTAACTTCATCGCTAATATTGTTTTGTTTATTTCTATAAATATTTTTTTCTAATTCTTCTGGCAAATAATTATCAAATCTTTCTAATTCATCTTGAGTGATAGGCTCTATCATCTTTCTACCGTTAGGCACTTCAACCTTTTTTAAATCTATTAACGAATTATCATCAAGCAATGCCATACCGGTCTCTTTTGCCTTTTTTAAAATTTCTGGAACCCATGTTATTATACCAGGATCATCACCGCCTAATACAACAAACATCAAACTTTCTTTATCTCCAACATTTTCAAATGCTCTGAACATATTTGTAGGCATTGAAATTATATCGCCAGCTTCTAATATTGTTTCTTGTTTTCCATCAGCGCCCCAATAAAATCTCCATTTACCTGAGTAAATTACAAATACTTCAGCCGTAGTATGACTGTGAAGACCAGATCCATTTTTTGGCATAGCACTCACTGCTCCTAAATTATACCCATGTAAAGACTGTATTTTTATTAGTTGTTTGGTGTCTTCAGCGACACCACGTCCAATAATTGTATAATTTTTTCTTTCTTTATGACCTTCTAATCTACCCTCTACAAAAGGGAGGCTACTCGGAACGAGCTCATTAAATTTTGCCAATCTATCAATCATATTCTTGTTATTTATCTCTATTTAAATATAAATTGCAATTTATGCAAATAGAACAATTTGATACAGGTCTTAAAATTAAGAAAAACATTGAAGATGTAGAAATTACTCCTATCCAAAACTTAAATAATAAAAAATTTGTTATTGAGAATTTTAAAAATGTTTATGGATTAAAAAAGATTAATCTTAAAAAAAATTTACTAAATATATTTGACAAAGATATCAAAGTTAATTGTTTTGAACCATTAAATGAATTTAATGGCATAGACAATTTTATAGAAAAATTTTGGAATCCTTTATTTGATGCATTTCCAGACATCGAAAGAAGAGAAAATATCATCCTTGGAGGCTCTTTTAGAGACAAAGTCCAAGTTGGTTCTTATTCTACTTTATCAGGTTTCTTTTTAAAGCCCTGGTTAGGTATAAAACCAAATTTTAAAATGATTAATCTTAAATGTTGTGAAATTCATGAAATTAAAAATGAAAGAATTATTGAAAGTCATATCTTAATTGATGTGATGGATTTTTTAAGACAAGCTGACAGATGGGTTATTAATCCATCAAGAGGATCCGAAGGAGCATGGTTACCTCCGTTTAATACAGATGGAGTAAATTTTTTTGAAGAAGACATGAGTAAATCTAAAAATTCATTACAACAGGCTTTGAGCATGAATAGAAGTTTAGATATTAAACCTGAGAAAGAAAATATTTCTAAAGATGAATTAAGACAAAGGTTAATAAATCATCCTCAAAAAGAGTTTTGGCACAAAGATATGATTTGGTACGGTCCTTGTGGAATTGGAACATCAAGGTCATTAGAAGGATTTGTAGATATGCATCAGCTACCTTTTAGAAAATCATTTTCTGAAAGAAATTATTGGGAATTAGGACATTATTGCGAAATTGGAGATGGAAAATTTTCTCTATGTGGTGGATGGCATAGTTTAAAGGCAAAGTATGGATCAAATGATTGGCTTGGGTATACAGCAGATAACCAAGACGTTGTTATGAGAGTAATGGATTTTTATCATCATGATGAAGGATTAATTAGAGAGAATTGGGTACCTATAGATGTAGTTCATATTTTAAAACAAATAGGTATTGATGTGTTTGAAAAAATTAAAAATACTTAGATTTAAATAAGTTTATAGTTTTTGAGTGTAATAGAAAAAAATAAAATTATTTATTTAGTTAGAGAAACCATACTTTCTAAGTCTCACATCACCAGTTCTAGCATGAGCCTCCATACCTTCATATCTAGAAATTCTAGCTGCTGCAGCACCAACTTCTTTGTTAGATTCTTTATTCATCTTTTGGTAAGTAACTGTTTTTATAAATTTTCCAACGTATAAGCCTCCAGTATATTTTCCTGCACCTTTTGTTGGTAGAATATGATTTGGTCCAGAGCATTTATCTCCATATGCAACTGTTGTTTCTTCACCTAAAAATAAAGAACCATAATTTTTAAGATTTTTTAAATACCAGTCTAAGTTTTCAGCTTGAACCTCCAAATGTTCAGGTGCATATTCATCACTCACTTTCATCATTTCTTCTTTGGTATCACACATAATTACTTCTCCATAATCTCTCCATGCAGCATCAGCATTATTTCTATTATGTTCAGGTAGTTCTTGAATAATTTCTGGAACTCTTTTCATAACATAATCACATAAAGATTTATCAGTAGTGTAAAGCCAAGCTGGAGAGTCAGGACCATGTTCAGCCTGTCCAACTAAATCATAAGCGATTATTTCTTTGTCAGCTGTATGATCTGCAATAATGCCTATTTCGGTTGGTCCTGCAAATAAATCAATTCCAACTTTTCCAAATAAAATTCTTTTAGACTCTGCTACAAATTTATTTCCAGGTCCAACAATCATATCTACTTCAGGATTACCAAAGCAACCATAAGCTAGAGCACCAATTGCTCCTATTCCACCTATATTCATAATTACATCTGCACCACATAGGTTAGCTGTATAAATTATAATTGGGTTTGCACCATTTGAATCTTTTGGTGGACTTGTTGCAATTACATTCTTTACTCCTGCAACTTTTGCTGTTGTCACACTCATTATAGCAGAGGCGATATTATTGTATCTTCCACCAGGAACATAACACCCAACAGTATTTACAGGTATTAATTTTTGTCCCGCTATTAAACCAGGTGATAATTCAACTTCTGAGTCTTTTCCAAGATTTTCAAGCTGGTGTTCTGCAAACTTCCTAACTCTTTCATGAGAAAACTGAATATCGTCTTTAATCTTTTGATCTAAAGTTTTATTTATTTCTTCAATTTTTTCTTTGCTAACAATTATATCACCTTCATAATTATCAAATTTTTTTAAAATATCTTTGACACCTTGATCTTTAGTTTTTTCTAAATCTTTTAAAATAGAACTTACCTTAGTTCTTGTTTCATCTTCTCCTGTAAATGCAGTTTTTTCAGCTTTTTTTATATAAGTAATTGCCATTATTTTTCCTCTAATTTTACAAATGTTTAAATTATATAAGATGTTTATTCAATAAAAGTTTAATCTAAAGCAACAACAGCTGCAGCTATAGAAGCAAGTCTTGCTGTCGCATCATCTGATCTACTTGTTATAACAACAGGTACTTTACCTCCAACAACTACGCCTGCTGCACATGCTCCCATAAAATAAATCATCATTTTTACAAGCGCATTTCCAGTTTCGACATTTGGAACTAATAATACATCAGCTTCCCCAGCAACTATATTCTCAATTCCCTTAATAGAAGCAGATTTTTTTGAAATACTATTGTCAAATGCTAAGGGTCCAAAAATATCAGCATTAAAATTTTCTTTACTCGCTAATTCAGTTAATTCTTTAGCTTCAACCGAACTCTGCACACTATTAATAACTTCTTCTGTTGCTGAAAGGATAGAAATCTTTGGTCTTGGAATATTAATTCTATGACTAAAATCTATAACATTTCTTAAAATATGCATTTTAGTTTTTAGGTTAGGAGAAACATTCAATGCTCCATCGGTTATGATTAATGGTTTGTCATCTTTTTGTAATGTCATATGCCAAATATGACTTAGTCTTGTTTTACCAATTAATTTATATTCTCTTTTAAGAACTTCTTTCATCAATATATCAGTATGAATATGTCCTTTTACAATAATTTTTACTTTATCTTCCGATGCAAGTTTTGTTGCAATACTTGCTGTATTATTTTCAGCTGGCTCATTAATTATTTCAAAATTTGATATATCAAATTTAAGCTCATCTGCGCATTCTTGTATTTTTTGTTTATCACCTATTAGTATTGGGGTGATCAATTTTTCAGAGACAGCATCCATTACCGACATCATTGGTAATTTTTTACCCGCATTTACAATGGCTGCTTTTACTCCTCTTTTTTGATGAGCTATGTTAAGTAGATTAACAGGGCAAACTGTGGATTTATCAGATAACATATGAGTTTAAATATTTGTTATGGTTCTAAATATCAATATTTTTTATTACGTTCGATATAAAAATAGTTTAAAATTGAACAAACGATGGAGATAGTTACAAAAATTGCACCTATAGCGTTAGCCCTTATAATGTTAGGTCTTGGATTGGGCTTATCAACTAGAGATTTTTTAAGAGTTATAAATAATCCAAAAGATTTTACAGTCGGAATAATTTGTCAATTAATCCTTCTCCCAATCGTCGCTTATATTTTACTTTTAATATTAAGATTACCAGTTGAATTAGCTTTAGGATTAATGATTATTGCTGCTGCTCCTGGAGGAGTAACATCAAATGTCTTAACAAAATTTGCAAATGGAGATGTTGCATTATCTATTTCGTTAACAGCAATAGGTAGTTTAATTAGTATTTTTTCTGTTCCATTTATTGTTTTTTCTTCAGCCAAATTATTAGGTGTAACTGATTTATCCTCAGATATTACGATGACTGGTATTGCTCTTAAAATGGCACTAGTTGTAACTGTGCCAGTAATTCTTGGAATGATAATTAGAAGTTTCGCTGAAAACTTTATTTCGTCTAATATTAATATTGTAAATAGAATTACAGGCATTTTATTTATTGTTGTATTTGCAGCAATATGGATTGAGGAAAGAGAAAATATAATATCATACTTAGGTCAAGCGGGTTTAGCTGTTTTAATATTAAACGTAGTCATGATGACTTTGTCATTTTATATTGCAAAAGGTTTTGCAACTGGAATACCACAGAGAAAATGTATTTCTTTAGAATGTGGATTACAAAATGGAACTTTAGCTGTATTTGTAGCAACACAAATTTTCAATGATGTCGCTTACATGGTTCCAACAGCTGCTTACGCATTAATAATGTATATAACTGGATTTATATTTATATATATTCTTAAAAATTCTAATTAAGATTTATTTGATTGTAGGTTCTTTTTATAAAAACATTTATTGATTTTAAATTTTCATCTTGGATTATCGACATATCTTTAAAATTTTGTTTGCTGACATCAAAATTTATCAATTTATTTTTGTCTAAAGAAATAAATTTATTTTTAGTTAATTTCTTGATTTTTCTTACTACTGTTGGTCTTGGTATTCCTGTTATTTCAGAAATAGACATTGCATTAATTCCTTTTATTTTTTTATTAATAATTTTATCTCTCCATTTATCTAAATAACTATCAACTCCTTTAAGTTGCCTTCCAATTTTTGAATTATTATTCAAAATTATAGTTGCTAAAATAGTAAATATTTCCATATCACCAAAATAATTTTTCCACCTTAAGCAGTACGGGAATAAAAATTTATAAAATTGATACCAGCAAAATGAGAAATTATGTTTTATTAAGTTATTAATTTCATTACTGGTCATTTCGTTTTTTATAACTTTTTCTTCTTTTAAAATTTGACTAAAAACTGATAAAAGTGTGCATATATTTTTTAATGTATCATTTGGCTGTGTTGAATTGTAAGCACTTCTATCTATTGTAATCTTCTTGCCCTTTTTTCTAATTATTCCCTTTTTTTCCAGGGATATAACTTTTCTTCTGACACTTTCTTTTGGTATTTTAAGATCCTTTGATATTCTTATAAGGTTAATTTTCTCAATCTCTAATGTTTTATCCTTATAAAAATTATTAAAAGTAATATTTAAATTATTTCGCCTGTAAAAATCAAACTGCTTACTAATCAAATAAATTAAAATCGTGTAAGTATCTATATCTTTAAACACTTTATAAGCACCGATTGTCCATTCAGACATAAGTTTTAAAAAAAAAGGACTTAAAATATCAAAATGATTTTTGAAAATTTTATCGATCAGTTCATCATCTAGTTCGGAATTTACACTTGGTAGCTGCTTCATAATGTATCAAAACCCAATTTGAACAATTTTAAAACTTGAGTCAACCCATTTTGAACAGTTAAATTCTGTAAAATTTTTTTACTATATGATTTAATAATTTAATGAGTACTGAAAGCTTAAACAGAACATCTAATATTGAAATACCTGAAAAAAAACAGAGAGTAATTCGAATGTCCCCTCGTAAAGTAAATATAGATGTTCTAAAGAAACGAGTAATCACTGAAAAGAAAAAAGAGGCACTTCAGTCAAAAATAATAATACTTTCAGTCTGTTTATCTATCGGAATACTAGGTTATTTTGCAGGTTAACTAGCTAAGAGAATATCTAAATCCTTTTTAATATTTTTTGGAATTTTTATAGATTTTTTAGAGTTTGTTTTTGTTCTTAAAAACTTTTGCTCGCCAGGATAAAAGATTTTTTGTCCTTTTAAATTA
>CACLYQ010000002.1 GCA_902611175.1 uncultured Pelagibacteraceae bacterium | reverse complement strand
AGGCTCAGATTGTGAAAAATGGTAAGATTTAATGGGCTAATTGAAGCTGATAGGGTCAACATCAACTGAAAGTTTCATTCCTTTGGAGAGTTGAAAATCTTTCAATACATCTTTCAATTTTTTCTGAACACTAGATGTTTTTCTTGCCCTTATTAATAGTCTATTTCTGAATTTTTGATTAATTCTATATATTGGGGCGTTTACTGGTCCTAGAATTTTTGCATCTATAGACTTTGATAAAATATTTTTAAGTTTTACGGCATCTATATCAAGCTTTTTTTCATTTGATGAAGATAAAATTAAAGCAATAAATCTTTCATAGGGTGGTAAATTATTCCTCTTTCTTAAATTTAATTCATTTTCTAAAAATTTAAAAGGATCTTCATTTGTAATTTGATTTATAACTTCTGGTTTTAAGTTGTATGTTTGGAAATAAATATTAGCTGGTTTACCGGTTCTACCTGCTCGTCCTGATAACTGGTGATAAAGTTGTAAATTTTTTTCAGTGCTCCTAAGATCGTGTCCTTGAGAAGTTAAATCAATATCTAATACAACAATACAATTCAATTTTGGAAAGTGAAATCCTTTTGATATTAATTGAGTGCCTACAAGAATATCTATTTCACCAGATATAATTCTATTCAATTTATCTTTGCCAGATGCTTTATTCATTGTGTCGCTAGAAAAAATTATTGTTTTTTTATTAGGAAAGAGGTTTTTAACTTCCTCTGCAATTTTTTCTACTCCAGGTCCACTAAATACAAACTCACAAACATTTCCTTTTTTACAGTCTCTATTTAATTTTGAATTATATCCACAGTAATGACACAAAAGAATTTTTTTATTTTTGTGAAATACTAAATTTATAGAACACCTTGGACATGTAAAAACATTTAAACATTTTTTACATAAAACATAGGGTGCAAAACCTCTTCTATTTATGAAAAAGAGAACTTGATCTTTTTTATTTAAATGTTCTTTTACTTTTTCAAGAGTTTTGAGAGATATAGAGCTTTTGGTCGCTAGTTGATTTTGATAAAGATCGATAACATGGTGTTTGGGTAAATTTGCACCTTTATATCGATTAAGCAATCTTGAGTAATTATATTTTTTAATTTTAATATTTTCATATGTTTCGATTGATGGAACTGCAGTTACTAAATTTATTGGAATGTTTTCATGTTTAGCTCTTGATATTGCCATATCTCTAGCATTATAGATAATTCCTTCATCTTGTTTATAAGATTGATCGTGCTCTTCATCTACAGTTATCAAACCTAATTTTTTGAATGGCAGAAATAAGGATGATCTTGCTCCGAGTACTACTTTAATTTTTCCTGCCGATAATCCACTCCATATAATTTTTCTTTTTTTTGGGCTGACTTTTGAATGCCAAACTGCAGCTTCAAATCCGAAATAAGATTTAAATTTTTTTTCAAACTCATTTGTAAGACCTATTTCTGGTAATAAAATTAGAGCTTGCAATCCCATATTTATAATTTTTTCAATAGCTTTAAAATAAACTATTGTTTTTCCTGAACCGGTTGTACCTTGAAGTAAATGAACTCTAAAACTGCTATCATTTTTAGATAACTCTTTATAGGCCTTATCTTGCTCTTCAGAAAGTTGATAACTTTCTTTTACGTTTGATAGAGCATATTTTAATAGATCACTGTCATTTTTTATTTTTAAATTTTCGTCATTAATTAAATGTAGTTTTAAACACATTCCTAGGGGTACAAGATTGTAATTAGAAAACCACTTTAGAAAATTCATTGTCTTTTTATTTAGTGGTTCAATTTCAATTTTTTCAATTATAGATTTTAATTTAAATTCCTTATTATTCTTTTCTTCAAAAAAATCCCAAATTACACCAATAATATTCTTCTTACCAAATGGAACTTTTACATAATCTCCTGCTTTTAATTTAATATTACTTTCATATGTAAAAGGATAATCAAATATATTTGGCAACAAAACTGGATATTTCATAAATATTTAATTTTAGTTTTTTATATCTTAAAAATATATAAATAGATCAAATGAAATATAAATATTACTGGAGAAAATCAGGTTTAAAAAAACCTTATGGGGATAATTTTTTGAGTTTAGTTGAGGAATATAAGCCAAAAAATGTTCTAGAAATTGGTGTTTTTTGTGGTGTTACATCAAGAAATATATGTGAATTGTTAAAGACAAATTTTGGTAGTGATTTTAGATATTACGGATTAGATTTATTTGGGTCTACTAAAACATCAAGTGTAGATGAGATAGAACCTAAATTTCTTGAAAATCAAAAGTTTTCGAATCCACTTAAAACTATCTATTATAATTTCATAAAAAAAGAAAATTTAAATTCAAAGATATCTGTTCAAAATTTTTTAAAGAAATTTTCACAAAATATCGAGCTAATAGAAGGAGACACAAGGGTGACTTTAGAAAAAGTCCCTTTAAGTGAAATTGATTTCGTATTTTTAGATGGAGGCCATAGTTACGATACAGTTTTAAGTGATTTACAAAAACTTTATGAAAATATGAAAAATAACTCTAAAATTGTTTGCGATGATTTTGCAGGTATTACAAAAATTGAAAGTGTTGAGAAAGCAATAAAAGACTTTGCAAATAATAATAAAATAAACCTTGAAGAAAAATTTAAAAGATTTGCTTTATTGAATGTAGAAAAATAATTATTAAGAGTGGATTTGTCTTTTATCTACTGATAATGCTGCTTCTTTTATAGCTTCTGAAAATGTTGGGTGTGCGTGACATGTTCTTGCAATATCTTCGGAACTAGCTCCAAATTCCATTGCGACAGCCATCTCAGCTATCATTTCTCCTGCATGAGGACCAATTATATGAACACCAAGCACTTTATCAGTTGATTGGTCTGCCAAAATTTTTACAAAACCCTCTGGCTCATCAATTGCTTTGGCCCTTGAATTTGCCATAAAAGGAAATTTACCAATTTTATAACCTATGTTTTCTTTTTTTAATTGCTCTTCACTTTTGCCAACATAAGCAACCTCGGGAGATGTATAAACAACTCCAGGAATAATATCATAATTAACATGACCTGATTGGCCCGCTATTAATTCTGCAACTGCTATTCCTTCCTCTTCAGCTTTGTGGGCTAACATTGGGCCATCAATAACATCACCTATTGCATAAATATTTTTAACATTCGTTTCAAAATTTTTATTTACTTTAACTCTTCCTTTTTCATCTAACTTTACACCAACTTTTTCTAAATTTAAGTTTTTAGTATAAGGTCTTCTTCCTACAGAAATTAAAACAACATCAACATCATGTTTAACTTTTTGGCCATCATTTTGTGAAGTCTCAACCGTCACACCATTAGAGTTTTTAGTTATTTTATCAACTTTAGTATTAAGGTTGAATTTTATACCTTGCTTCTTTAAAATTTTCATAAATTCATTTGAAATATCTCGATCCATTCCAGGCGTGATATGATCTAAAAATTCAATGACTGTGACTTCAGTGCCAAGTCTTGACCAAACTGATCCCATTTCCAATCCTATATATCCTCCACCAACAACAATCATTTTATTGGGGAGTTTGGGAATAGATAGGGCTCCGGTTGAGGAAAGAATTCTCTCTTCATCAAAATCTACTCCAGGCAATGAAACTGGCTCTGATCCTGTGCTTATTATTGTTTTATCTGTTTGAATTATTCTAGTGCCTTCCAAGCCTTCAATTTTTATTGAATTCTCGTTTTCAAACGAACCTTTGCCTTTAAAATAAGAGACTTTGTTTTTTTTGAATAAAAATTCAACTCCTTTAGTCAAAACTGTTACAGCTTTTTCTTTATTTTTCATCATTTTATCTAAATTGAGTTTTATTTCTCCAGTCTCGATTCCAATTTTTTCAAAATTTTTAGCACTGTGAAATTTTTCAGATAAATTAAGTAAACTTTTTGATGGGATACATCCAATATTTAAACATGTCCCCCCTAGAGATCCTCTAGACTCTATGCATGCTGTTTTAAGTCCAAGTTGAGACAATCTAATTGCACAAACATAACCACCAGGGCCACCACCAATTACTGTAACATCAAATTTTTCTGACATATTATAAATTTAAAAATAACCTTCTTGGATCTTCTAAGTTTTCTTTAACAGTTTTTAAAAAACTTACAGATTCTTTTCCATCAATTATTCTATGATCATAAGACAATGCTAAAAACATTACAGGTCTAGCCTTTATCTCACCATCAACAACAACAGGTCTTTCAACAATATTATGCATTCCAAGAACTGCTGATTGTGGAGGGTTTAAAATAGGAGTAGATAACATTGATCCATACACGCCTCCATTGCTAATTGTAAACGTTCCTCCTTGAAGATCCTCTATGGTAAGACTACCATTTTTTGCTTTGTCTGACAGATCTTTTATGTTTTTTTCAATGTCTGCAAAAGACATTTCATCAGCATTTTTTAATACTGGAACTACTAATCCTTTTTCAGTTCCTACTGCAAAGCTCACATTATAATAATTTTTGTAAACCATTTCATCATTTTCAACTTCAGCATTTATTGCAGGAAATAATTTTAATCCTACTATACAAGCTTTCACAAAAAAGGACATGAAGCCAAGTTTAATTCCATAACTATTTTGGAAATCTTCCTGGTTATCTTTTCTCATTGAAATTATATTTGACATATCAACCTCATTAAACGTTGTGAGCATAGCAGCATTATTTTGAGCCTCTTTTAAACGTTTAGCAATCGTTTGTCTTAGTCTTGACATTTTAATTCGTTCTTCTTCACCGTATTGAATTTTTCTTTCGTTAGGTTGAGGGTTAGCTCCCATTAAACTTATTAAATCACCTTTTAAAATTCTTCCATCTTTACCTGTCCCTTTTACTTCATCTAAATTAATTTTATTTTCAACAACCATTTTTCTTACAGCAGGAGAAAGTGTTTTATTTTGTTTAATAGTCTTGGTTTCTTCAACTTCATCGGTTAATACCAATGGTTCTTCATCAAGCAATAAAGGTTCTTGAGTTTTTTTTGTATCTTTTTTCTTTTCGATTTCTAAGTTTATTACATTATTTTTTTCAACGTTTCCTTTAATCGGCTCAGCTTCCTTTTCTTCTTTAAGAGCACTACCTTCTGAAATCATTCCTAGTACAGTTCCAACTTCAACTGTATCACCATCTTTTGAGTTGATCTCTGATATAACGCCACTTGCAGGTGCAGGAACTTCTAAGTTTACTTTGTCAGTTTCCAATTCTACTACAGCTTCATCAGCAACTACGTTATCACCCTTTTTCTTTAACCATTTCGTGACCGTAGCCTCTGTAATACTTTCTCCCAAAACTGGAACTAATATTTTTTCACTCATTTATTCAAATACTTTATTTATAATTTCTTGTTGTTCAGAATTATGTCTTCTTGCATAACCTGTAGCAGGTGTAGCATCTGGACTTCTTCCAATGTAAGAAATTGCACTGTTTTTAGCCTTAATAGTCTCTAATGTCCATTGTATATAATCTCTAACAGCAAACCAAGCACCCATATTTTTAGGCTCCTCTTGGCACCAATAAAACTTTGCATTTTTTGCAAATGGTTTTAGCTCTTTAACCAAACTTTTTGCAGGGAAGGGATATAGTTGTTCAATTCTATACAAAATCACATCATTGGTTTTTAATTTCTCTCTTGCCGCAAGAAGATCAAAGTAAATTTTTCCAGAGCACAATATCACTTTTCTGATTTGTTTGTCGTCTTTTAACTTAATAAACCCTTTTTGCTTAATATCTCTAGCATGATCCCATAGCACTCTATGGAAAGAATTTTGTTTACTAAAATCTTCCAAATTTGATACACAATATTTATTTCTTAAAAGTGACTTAGGCGTCATTATGACTAAAGGTTTTCTAAAATCGCGGTGCATCTGTCTTCTTAAAGCATGAAAATAATTTGCAGGTGTTGTGCAATTCATAACTTGTAAATTATCATTTGCACATAATTGTAAAAATCTCTCTAACCTTGCAGAGGAGTGTTCTGGACCTTGTCCTTCATAACCGTGAGGTAATAACATAACTAGTCCTGATGCTCGTTTCCACTTTCTTTCACCAGATGATATAAATTGATCAATGATTACTTGAGCACCATTTGCAAAATCACCGAATTGAGCTTCCCAAATAGTCAGTGTATTCGGTTCTACTAAACTGTATCCATATTCAAATCCTAAAACTGCAAGTTCAGATAAAAAACTATCTACAATCTCAAAATTTTTTTGGTTACTAGATATATTGTTTAAAGGTATATACCTAGAATTATCAATTTGATTTCTTAAAACTGAATGTCTTTGACTAAAAGTACCTCTACCAGAATCCTGACCTACTAACCTTACTGGATAACCTTCAACTAATAATGAACCAAATGCTAAAGACTCAGCTGTTGCCCAATCAATACCTGAGCCTTCATCAATAGTTTTTTTTCTATTTTCCATAATTTTTGTTATGGTTTTATGAATATTTTTATCGGTTGGAAAAACATGTATTCTGTCAGAAATATTATTTAAAATTTTCAAATCTGATCCAGTTACACCTCTTTTATCTTTACCTCTTTCGGGTTTATATCTCGACCAAGTTCCCTCAAACCATCTAATTTTAGGTTTATAATCTTTTGCATTCTTAAATTGATCATCTAATAAATTTTTAAAATCAATAATTTGTTGATCTAAATCTTGTTTCGAAAAAAGTCCTTCATTTACAAGCTTTTCACCATAAATTTTAATAGTAGACGGATGAGATCTAATTTTTTTGTACATAAGTGGTTGGGTGAAAGATGGCTCATCTCCTTCATTATGTCCAAATCTTCTGTAACATATTAAATCAATTACAACATCGCGATTAAATTTTAATCTAAATTCAGTTGCTATTCTTGTTGCGTAAACTACTGCTTCAGGATCATCTCCGTTAACATGGATGATTGGTGCATCGACCATTTTACCTACGTCAGAAGGATAAGGGGAAGATCGCGCAAATCTAGGACTTGTTGTAAATCCAATTTGGTTGTTAACAATAATATGTATTGTCCCTCCAGTATTATGACCAGGAAGTCCAGACATTGCAAAGCACTCTGCTACTATTCCTTGTCCTGCAAATGCTGCATCACCATGAATTAATATTGGTATAACTTTATTTCTTTGTTTGTCTTTGTGAAAAAATTGTTTAGCTCTAGTTTGGCCAAGAACAACAGGATTAACCGCCTCTAGGTGTGAAGGATTATCTGTTAAACTTACATGTACAGGATTTCCATCAAATTCTCTATCAGATGAGGCTCCTAAATGGTATTTTACATCTCCAGCACCATCTTCTGATCCATCCATTTCACCAGCAAATTCATTAAAAATTCTTTTATAAGATTTTTGTAACACGTTTGCTAAAACATTTAGTCTTCCTCTATGTGACATTCCTATTTTAACTTCTTTTATTTTAGATTGTCCTCCAATTTTTATAATTTGCTCAAGAGCAGGTATTAGACTTTCTCCACCATCTAAACCAAATCTTTTAGTACCAACATATTTTGTATTTAAAAATTTTTCAAATCCCTCTGCTTGTATTAATTTATTTAAAATTGCTTGCTTTCCATTTTTTGTAAACTTGAGTGCATTTTCATCTTTTTCAACCCTATCTCTAAACCACTTTCTTTCAGTCGGATTTGAAATATGCATATATTCATAACCTATGGGACCACAATAAGTTTTTTTTAAAAACTTAAGTATTTCTTTAATATTTGCACTTTTTTTGTTTATAATTCCGTTAAGAAAAATTTCTTTGTCATAATCTTCTTTTTTAAAACCATAGTACTCAGGATGTAATTCGTCTAAATATTCGGACTTCATCAATTCTAAAGGATCTAATTTTGATAATAGATGCCCTCTTAAGCGATAAGCTCTTATCAAGGCTACAGCACTTATTGAATTTTTATTTGAATTTGCAATTACTTGGAAATTAAACTTGCTAGAATTTTCTTTGTTTTTTTCATTTTCTTTAGCTGTTTTCTCGACATCCTCAATATTAATTTTTTTTGAAAAAGGTTTCCACGACGGTCCATTTATCTCGTCGACTAATATCTTCATATCCTCATCTACACTTGAGAAATATTCAATCCAACTTTCAGAAAGAGATGGATCTTTATTTATAAATTTTAAGTACATTTCCTCAATAAATGCACTATTGGCCTTATTTAGAAATGATGTTTTTTTATATTCCAGATTTTTAGGAGAACTCATTTTATTTTATTATAATACTAAATTTTGTTTTCAATTGGACAATTTATTTAACAATGTTTTTCCAATTTCTGAAGGTGATGTGGCTACTTCTATGCCACAATCTTCCATTTTTTTGATTTTATCTTTGGCCCCACCTTTACCACCTGATATTATGGCACCAGCATGTCCCATTCTTCTACCCGGTGGTGCTGTAACTCCTGCTATAAAACCAACCATGGGTTTTTTTATGTCATGATTTTTTACAAATTCAGCTGCTTCTTCTTCAGCTGATCCGCCTATTTCACCAATCATTAAAATTGATTTAGTTTCCTCATCTTTTAAAAATAAATCTAAGCAATCAATAAAATTTGTGCCATTTATTGGATCACCACCTATACCTATACATGTTGATTGGCCCAAATCATTCTCTGTAGTTTGTGCGACAGCCTCGTAGGTCAACGTTCCAGATCTTGATACAATACCAACAGAACCCTTTTTATGGATATTTCCTGGCATTATTCCAATCTTGCATTCATCAGGAGTAATTATCCCTGGACAATTGGGACCGATTAATCTTGATTTTGAATTAAGTAATTTTTTTTTAACCTTAATCATATCAAGAACTGGTATTCCCTCAGTAATACAAACAATTAATTCTAAATTAGCTTCAATGGCTTCTATGATAGCTGCAGATGCAAATTTCGCAGGAACATAAATCATAGTTGCATTGGCACCAGTTTTATCGACTGCTTCTTTTACTGTATTAAATACTGGTCTATCTAGATGAGTTTGACCACCTTTTTTTGGTGTGACCCCTCCGACTAAATTTGTTCCATATTTAATTGCTTGCTCCGAATGAAAAGTTCCGTGACTACCTGTAAAACCCTGGCAAATTAACTTCGTATTTTTATTGACTAACACCGACATTTATTTGGTAGCCTCTACAATTTTTTTAGCAGCATCCGATAAATCTGATGCAGAAATTAACTCGAGACCTGAATTATCAAGTATTTTTTTTCCCTCTTCAAAGTTTGTTCCGGCCAATCTTACAACTAAAGGAACATTCATTTTTATTTCTTTTGCTGCATCCACAACACCTTGGGCAAGAACATCACATCTCATTATTCCGCCAAAAATATTAATCAATATTCCTTTAACATTTTTATCTGATAAAATTATTTTAAAAGCAGCTGCCACTTTTTCTTTAGAAGCCCCACCACCAACATCTAAAAAATTTGCTGGTTCCTTTCCATATAATTTAATTATGTCCATAGTTGCCATTGCAAGCCCGGCTCCATTAACCATGCATCCAATTGTTCCATCAAGTTTAATATATGCTAAATCATGCTTGCTAGCTTCTATCTCTGTTTCTTCTTCTTCATTAAGGTCTCTCAGCTCAATTAGCTCTGGATGCCTGAATAAAGCATTTCCATCAAAATTCATTTTTGCATCTAAACAAATCAACTCTTTTTCTTTTGTTAAAATTAAAGGATTAATTTCAATTAGATTAGCATCCGTTTCTATAAATAATTTGTATATGGACTTGATTAGACTAATTCCTTGTTCATTTGTCTCTTCATCTAGATTAAAAATACTTATTATTTTATTACAATTTTCATCAGATATTTCGTTATCTAAATCTACTTTAGTTGTTAAAATTTTCTCAGGAGATTTGATAGCGACTTCCTCTATATCCATACCCCCTTGATCACTTGAGATAAAAGCTATCTTTGAACTTGCACGATCTACAACACAAGACAAATAAAATTCTTTTTCAATTTTAGATGAAACTTCGACATATAATCTTTTAACAATTCTTCCACTAGGTCCTGTCTGATGAGTGATTAATTTTTTTCCAAGTAAGGATTTTGCTTCTGTTTCAAGACTTTTTAAATCATTTACTATTTTAACTCCACCAGCTTTACCTCTGCCTCCGGCATGAATTTGTGCTTTCAACACATATTTATCAGTTTTAAGATTTTTAGCTTTTTCCAATAATTCATTTACATCTAGAGCATAAACTCCATCCGGAACTTTAGCTCCATATTTTCTAAGTATATTCTTTGCTTGGTGTTCGTGAATATTCATTAACTAGTTATTTAAACTAGGATCAATTTTGGATGCAGCTTCCCATAATTTTTTTACAGCATCTACTGAGTTATTAAACTCAGATTTTTCATTTTCATCTAGCTCAATTTCTTCAATTTTTTCTATACCGTTCTTTCCAACAATTACTGGCACTCCAGCGTAAATATTGCTTATTCCATATTGTCCATTTAAATGAGCAGCGCAAGGGAGCATTTTTTTGCTATCTTTTAAATATGCTTCTGCCATTTCAACGCCTGAAGCTGCCGGTGCATAAAATGCTGAACCTTTTTCTAAATATTTAACAATTTCAGCACCTCCATCTCTGGTTCTTTGATTTATACTTTCTAATTTATCTTTTGAAATTTTTCCTTCTTTAACTAAATCTAATAATGGTTTTCCTGAAACTTTTGTAAATCTTGGTAGAGGAACCATAGTATCTCCATGACCTCCCATTACCATTGCCTCAATTTCTCTAACGGGCACATTTAACTCTAAAGATAAAAATAGTTTAAATCTTGATGTGTCTAATATTCCGGCCATTCCAACAACTTTGTCAGGCGATAGTCCAGAAAATTTTTGAAAAGCCATAACCATTACATCTAATGGATTTGTAATACATATAACAAAGGCATTTGGTGCATGCTGCTTTATACCTTCAGCAACCTGTTTTATAATTTTTAAATTTATTCCTAATAAATCATCTCTACTCATTCCTGGTTTCCTTGGAACACCAGCTGTAATAATAATTACATCTGAATTTTTTATATCTTCATAATTATCAGTACCTGAAAATTTTACATTAAATCCATCAACAGATGAAGACTGTGCAATATCCAATGCTTTACCTTTAGCAATTCCACTTGCTACATCAAATAATACTACTTCATCAACAAGCTCTTTTAGTCCAATTAAATGTGCTAAAGTTCCACCTATTTGTCCAGCTCCTATTAATGATATTTTTGACATTTTGCTATTTCATTGTTGGCATTATAAATTCAGGATCTGATCTAACACCTGAAGGCCATCTTGAAGTAATTGTTTTTAATTTAGTATAAAATCTAACTCCTTCTGGCCCATGCATATGTTGATCTCCAAATAATGATCTCTTCCATCCACCGAAACTATGAAAGGCAACTGGCACAGGGATAGGGATATTAATTCCAACCATTCCTACTTTAATTTGATTTGCAAATGTTCTTCCTGCATCTCCATCTCTTGTATAAATACTTGTTCCATTACCAAACTCATGGTCATTAATTAAATTTAATGCTTCGTTAAAATCTTTAGCTCTGACAACAGATAATACAGGTCCAAATATCTCCTCTTTATAAATTCTCATATCTTTTTTAACATTATCAAATAAGCAACCACCAATATAATAACCGTCTTCATAACCTTGAAGTTTGATATCTCTTCCATCTACCACAAGGTCTGCTCCTTCTTTAATACCTAAATCAACATAACCTCTTACTCTTTCAAGATGCTCTTTAGTTACTAAAGGACCCATTTCAGAATTCTTATCCATGCCTGGTCCAATTTTTAAAGCTTCCACTTTTTTAGATAATTCATCGACTAGTTTGTCACCTACATTACCAACAGCAACAGCAACAGATTGAGCCATACATCTTTCTCCTGCAGACCCATATGCTGCACCCATTAGACCGTTTACTGCTTGATCTAAATCACAATCTGGCATGACAACACAATGATTTTTAGCTCCTCCAAGAGCTTGAACACGTTTTTCATTTTTGGCTGCATTTTCATAAATGTATTTAGCAATAGGTGTTGATCCAACAAAACTTACTGCGGATATATCTTTATGTTCCAAAATTGCATCTACAACTTCTTTATCTCCATTAACAACATTCAAAACCCCATCTGGTAAACCAGCTTCACTAAATAGCTCTGCAAGTTTTAATGGACAAGATGGATCTTTTTCAGAAGGTTTTAATACAAATGTATTTCCGCAAGCTATTGCCATTGGAAACATCCACATTGGAACCATTGCAGGAAAATTAAATGGTGTAATACCTGCACATACACCTAATGGCTGTCTCACTGACCAGCTATCAATGTTTGTACCTACATTTTCTGTAAAGTCACCTTTTAGCATCTGTGGAATTCCACATGCAAATTCAACTACCTCTAATCCCCTTGTGAGAGAACCTTTAGCATCTTCATAAACTTTTCCATGCTCTGATACAATCATCTTGGCTAGCAAGTCAGAATTTTTTTCAATTATTTCTTTGTATTTAAATATTATTCTAGCTCTTTGTATTGGAGTTACATTTGACCATGTTTCAAATGCTTTTTTTGCTTTTTGTACTGCTAAATCAAGATCTTGTTTTGTACCAAGTCTAACCTCAGACTCTTGTTTGCCTATAGCAGGATTAAATACTTTTCCTTTTCTATCAGATGTACCTGAAACAATTTTACCATCGATAAAATGCTCAATTAAATTCATGGATGTATTTAAATAAGTAATTATGTGGTTGCAAGCATTTTCTTTATCTCAGCGATAGCTTTTGCTGGATTTAATCCTTTTGGACATGCGTTAGTGCAGTTCAAAATCGTATGGCATCTATAAAGCTTAAGTTCATCTGCAACCTTTTGAAGTCTTTCCTTTCTATCTTCGTCTCTGCTATCCATTATCCATCTATAAGCTTGTAATAAAACTGCAGGACCTAAATACTTGTCGCCATTCCACCAATAACTAGGACATGAAGTAGAACAACAAGCACACATTATACATTCATAAGCTCCATCAAGTTTAGCTCTATCTTCTGGAGATTGATGAATTTCTGTTGTTTCACTTTTTGAATTATTTTTTAACCAAGGTTCAATGGATTGGTATTGTTTATATAATCCACTTAAGTCTCCTATTAAATCTTTTTTTACTTTTAAGTGAGGCAAAGGGTATATATCTATATCTCCCTTAATTTCTGCATGTGGTTTAGTACATGCAAGACCATTTTTTCCACCCATATTCATTGCACAAGAACCACAAACTCCATGCGCACAAGATCTTCTATATGCAAGTGTTGGATCAATTTCGTTTTTAATTTTATTTAGTATGTCTAAAACTTTAGATGGACAATTATCCATATCTACTTCATATGTGTCTATTCTTGGATTCTCTCCAGTGGATGGATCCCATCTATAAACATTTACTTTTCTGATATTCTTTGAACCGGTTTTGTCTTTAAAATATTTACCTTTATTAACTTTTGAGTTTTGTGGTAAATTTAATTGAACCATTAATACACTCTTTCTTGTGGAGGAAAATATTGGACTTCATTTGTTAATGTTGAAGTATGTACATCTCTGTATTCAATTTTAGTATTTTTTCCATCACACCAAGATAATGTATGTTTCATAAATTTTTCATCATTTCTTTTCGGATAATCCTCACGAGCATGAGCTCCTCTGCTTTCTTTTCTGTGATATGCAGAATCTACAGTTGTTATCGCTTGTCTAATTAAATTATCAAATTCTAAAGTCTCAACTAAATCAGTATTGAATACCAACGATTTATCTTTAACAGAAATCGTTTCCATGCCGTCATATGTTTTTCTGATCTCATCTACACCCTCTTTAAGATTCTTTTCAGTTCTAAATACAGCACATTTAGACTGCATTGTTTTTTGCATCGCCAGTCTAAGTTCAGCTGTTCCATTATCTCCCTCTGCATACCTTAGTTTATCAAATCTATTTAGACATTTTTCAGTTTCGCTTTCACTAACTTCTTCGTGAGGCGTTCCAGGTTTTACCAATTCCGCTGCTCTCTTTGCTGCAGCTCTTCCAAAAACAACCAAGTCAATAAGTGAATTTGAACCTAATCTATTTGCTCCATGCACAGATACGCACGCGGCCTCACCAATCGCCATCAAACCTGGGACTGTTTTTTGAGATCCGTTTACAGTTAAAACTTCAGCTTTATAATTCGTTGGTATACCACCCATATTATAATGAACTGTTGGAACAACTGGTATTGGTTCTTTGGTTACATCTACATTTGCAAATAATCTTGCTGCCTCAGTAATGCCTGGTAATCTATCTTCAATAACTTTTTTATCTAAATGACTTAAATATAAATGAACATGGTCTTGATCTTTACCAACACCTCTTCCCTCATTGATTTCAATAGACATTGATCTGCTAACTACATCTCTTGATGCAAGATCTTTAGCGTTGGGAGCATATCTTTCCATAAATCTTTCACCTTTAGAGTTTACCAAATATCCACCTTCACCTCTTACACCTTCAGAAATAAGTGTTCCGTGTCCATATATTCCTGTTGGGTGAAATTGTACAAACTCCATATCTTGAAGAGGTAATCCAGCTCTTAATACCATTGCATTACCATCACCAGTACAAGTATGTGCAGATGTTGCTGAGTAATACACCTTCCCATATCCCCCTGTGGCTATAATTGTTATATGAGATCTAAAACGATGAATTGTTCCATCATTTAAATTCCAAGCAATTAAACCTTTGCATTGTCCATTTTTCATAATTAAGTCTAATGCAAAATATTCAATAAAAAATTCTGTATTATGTTTAAGTGCTTGACCATACAATGTATGGAGAATTGCATGACCAGTTCTGTCTGCTGCAGCACAAGTTCTTTGTACAATTCCATTTCCATAATTTTTTGTCATTCCTCCAAATGGTCTTTGATAAATTTTTCCGTCTTCTGTTCTGCTAAAAGGAACACCATACTTTTCTAATTCTAATACTGCTTTTGGAGCTTCCTTACACAAATATTCAATACTATCTTGATCGCCTAACCAATCTGCTCCTTTTACAGTATCGTACATATGCCAACGCCAATCATCTTCTCCCATATTTCCAAGGGCTGCTGAAATCCCACCTTGGGCAGCTGATGTATGACTTCTGGTTGGAAAGACTTTAGAAATGCATGCAGTTTTTAATCCAGCTTCACTTAAGCCAACCGCAGCTCTTAGGCCAGAACCTCCAGCACCGAGGACTACGACATCGTATTCATGATCTATAATATTATAAGATTTCATATAGTTAGTTTAAATACCGCAAAAATTGTAATTAAAGGAATTGTTATAGCAAAAAAATTTAGAGCTTTGTTTGCGGCATTTTTGATTTTTTCGTCTTTAATATAGTCTTCAAAAACCTCACTTATGCTTAATGCTGAGAAAAAGTACGCAAAAATAAGAAATAGACTAAATATAAACTTTGAAGGTTGAGAAGTTAGAAAAGTTAATATCTCTAAGTAACTTTTATCATAAATACTAACCAAATTTAAAGCAAACCATAACATCAAAGGTACCAATATGAGAGAACTCAATTTTAGAAATACCCATTTTTTTGTTACTGCTCTCATTACAATAAATTTCTTCCTATTAAATAAATTGAAACAGTTAATACAAAAGATCCAAAAATTACAATTAAGCCAGTGATTTTTGTAGTTTTTAATTCAAATCCATAACCAAAATCCATAATTAAATGTCTTATCTCACTTAAGATTTGAAAACTAAAAGACCATGTAATACCCAATATGAAAAATTTTCCAATAATAGATTGAAGGAATAATTTTATAAATTCATGACTTTCTTCGCTAAATGAAAAAAATATAAAAAAAATACAAATTAAAGTTATTGCTAATATATTTATTATTCCAGTAATTCTATGAGATATTGAAACTAAAGATGAAACATGCCATCTATAAATTTGAATGTGAGGAGATAAAGGATTATTTTTCATTTTGATTTGCTTTCATTATTGTTTCTGCAATTTCAACGGAATTCAATGCGGCTCCTCTTAATAGGTTATCTGAAACAATCCACAAATTAATTGAATTCTCTTTTGTCTTGTCATCTCTAATTCTTGAGATAAATGTTTCATCACTACCGGTTGCTTCTATTGGTGTACTATATCCTCCATTTTCTCTTTTATCTATAACTCTACAACCATCAGCATTATTTAATGCTTCTCTGATTTGTTCTAGAGAATAAGGATTTTCAAACTCTATATTTACTGATTCTGAATGTGATATAAGAACAGGAATTCTAACGCACGTAGCTGTTAGCTCTATATTATTGTCCAGTATTTTTTTTGTTTCATTAGTCATTTTCAATTCTTCTTTTGTGTATCCATCATCCGAAAAAACATCAATGTGAGGAATGATATTGAAAGCTATTTGTTTAGTAAAATTTTTAGATTGAACAGAATTTCCATCAAGATAAGATTTAGTTTGTTCAATCAATTCATCCATAGGTGCTTTTCCGCCTCCAGAGACAGATTGATAAGTGGAAACTATTACTCTTTTTATTTTATATAAATCATGTAATGGTTTAAGAGCTAATACTAACTGAGCTGTTGAGCAGTTAGGATTTGCCACAATATTTTTTTTCATTTCATTAATTTTTTCTGCATTCACTTGAGGTACAATAAGTGGAACGTCAGGATCCATTCTAAAAAAACTGGAATTATCAATTACAGTTGTTAATTTTGCTGCGCTTTCTGCATATTGTTCTGCAATTTTGCCACCTGCTGCAAAAAAAGTTATATTTGCATTTGAAAAATCGTATTTTTCAAGATCATGAACTTCATAATCTTTGCCCTTAAAACTTATTTTTTTTCCAGCACTATTAGAAGAAGCTACTAAAAAAAGGTTATTAAATTTAATATCCTTTTTTTCTATAACTTCTAATGTCTTTCTTCCAACATTACCGGTTGCACCGATGATAGCTATATTAGTCATTTTAAAGATTTATACTAAATGAAAGGTAAATCGCAAACTGTTCCGTTAAAACTATTACCATTTATATCAATTTTGAATGTTTGCTTTGCTTCAAAATATGGTTTTTTTATCATAGCTATACCAATTACCTGTTTAAAAGTTGGATTGTAACAACCTGATCTTAATTCTCCGATTATATTATTTTTTTCATCTGTTAAGTTCATTGAACCAGTTACGCTTATTTTATCAGTATCAATTTTAACACCCATTAGTTTTCTTTTAATTCCTTCAGACTTTATTTTTTTTAATTTCTCTTTTCCTAAAAATTCAACATCACTATCAATATTAATATATTTATCAAAGCCACATTCGTATGGGTTATCTCCATTGTCCATATCGTTTCCTTGAGAAAGTAATCCACTTTCGATACGTTCAATCAAATTTGGACATCCTGCTCTAATATTAAACTCATCTCCGATTTCAAATAAATGATCGTATAGTTTTAAACCCGCCTCATTATTCTCTACATAAATTTCATATCCACCTTGTTTAGACCATCCTGATTGAGCAATTAAATGTTTGGCTCCGGCGAAATCAAAATAATCAAAACCAAAAAATTTTAAATTTGTTATTTTTTCACCAAAAACTTTTTCCATTAATTTAAATGATTTAGGCCCTTGTACAGCCATAATATCAACTTCAGGTTCGATAATATTGACATCAAATTTATTTCCAAGTGCTAATCCTTTAGCAAATAAGATTACATCTGTATCTGCAATAGAAACCCACCATTTATTCTCATTAAATCTTAGAACAACTGGGTCATTAATTAATCCAGCATTATCATCTATAATTGGACAATAATAACATCTTCCATCTTTTGATTTCGAAAGATCTCTACAAGTCATAAGTTGAATCAATTTTGCAGCATCTTTTCCAGTAATCTCTACTTGTCTTTCAGCGGCCACATCCCAAACTTGAACATGCTCTTTTAAATGATGATATGAGTCCTCTAAAGAACCAAATGCAGCAGGAAGCAACATATGGTTGTATATTGTGTAAGCTGTAACACCTTGTTTTTCAATTCTTGATGTATAAGGCGTACCTCTAAGTCTTCTTGATTTTGCAATAGAAAAGTTTTTCATTTTTTAGCTTAGTGTCATCTTTTTATCTATTTGTAAAGAAAGTAAGTTGTTTATTTGAAAGAAATCTAAGTAAGTTCCTTAGCTCTTTTTCTTAATTCAAATTTTTGGATTTTACCTGTTGATGTTTTTGGAAGTTCACAGAAGTCTATTTTTTTTGGAATTTTGAACCCTGCTAGAGTTTCTCTACAAAAATCGATTAATTCTTTTTCATTTGTCTCTTTATCTGCCACTTTCTCTATAAATGCGCATGGAACTTCTCCCCATTTCTCATCTGGTTTTGCTACTACAGCAACAATTGAAACAGCTGGGTGCTTAGAAAGTGTGTTTTCGATTTCGATAGAAGAAATATTCTCTCCACCTGAAATAATAATATCTTTCGACCTATCTTTAACTTTGATGTATCCATCTGGATAAATAACTGCCAAATCACCAGAGTGAAACCATCCATCTTTCATAGCTTTTTCAGTGGCCTCTTTGTCTTTAAAATACCCTTTCATAACAACATTACCTTTGATCATTATCTCGCCAATGGTTTCTCCATCCTTAGGCACGGGTTTCATAGTTTCTGGATCTAAAACAACCACTCCTTCTGTGTTTGGAAACCTCACACCTTGCCTTGCTTTAATTTCATTAATTTTATCTTCTTCAAAACCATTCCATTCATCATTCCAAGCACACTGTAAAACATGTCCATATGTTTCTGTTAAACCATAGACATGCATTACCTCAAATCCTAATGCTTTCATTTTTTTGAAAATAATACTTGGAGGTGGTGCTCCAGCAGTTAAAACATAAACTTTGTTTTTTAATTCTTTGATATCATTTTGTGATGCACCTGTTATCATATTAAGTACAATAGGTGCACCTCCAAAATGGGTAATGTCATGCTTTTCAATTAATTCAAATATTTTTTTTACATCAATAGCTCTTAAACAAACTGTTTTTCCATTTAACATTGGTATTGTCCACGGGTACCCCCATCCATTACAGTGGAACATTGGTACAACTGTTAAAAAATTTAATCTATTTGGCATATTCCAAGCAACGGCACTACCTGTTGACATTAAATAAGAACCTCTATGATGATAAACAACACCTTTTGGATTTCCAGTTGTTCCAGATGTATAACTTAAAGAAATCGCTTGCCACTCATCCTTTGGTTTTTTCCAAATATAATTTTCATCACCGGTATTTAAAAATTCCTCATATTCTCTATCTCCAATTTTTTTTAATAAGGATTGATCTGCAAAATCGTCTTGAACATCAATTACAATTGGTTTGTCCTTTAAAGTTGATAAAGCCTTTTCTGCAACAGCATGTAATTGCCTGTCTATTATTAATACTTTTGCCTCACTGTGCTCTAAAATATAAGCAACAGTTTTTGCATCAAGTCTTGAATTAATTGTATTTAAAACAGCTCCTGTCATAGGAACAGAATAATGTGCCTCGAAAATCTCTGGAGTGTTAAAGGTCATAACTGAAACTGTATCTCCTTCAACAATACCAATTTTCTCTAGTGCACTTGCAAATTTGATACACCTGTTAAATACTTCCGTCCATGTAAAAGATTTTGTTTCATATATTAAAGCTTCGTAATTTGGATAAATGTCTTTCGCTCTTTCTAGAAAGCTTAGCGGCGTTAACGGGACATAATTTGAGGGATTTTTATCTAAGTTCTGATTATATTTGTTCATCAGTTAAATTTTGCGCTCATAGTATATTTACTACCAGAAATAGCAGATTTATAGTGGCTCTCAGCTCTAGGCAAAATTTTATCAAAATAGTAATTTCCTGTATTTAATTTATCTTCATAAAACTCTTTATTATTTTCTAAATTTTCATAGCTTTTTCTCATTGTCTTTAGCCATATAAATGAAAGACAAAAATAACCAAAAAATCTTAAATAATCGTTACATGATGCGCTTATATCGTCTTTTGGCGTATTGCCGTTAGGAGATATCCAGTCAGTGAAATCTGACAATATATTTTTTAATTCAGATATTTTTTTTACATGTTCATTTAATTTATCTACTTTTGAACAATTTTGAATTTCTGTTTCTACATATTTCATAAAATTATCAAAAACTTTTTTCTGATTTATTTTTCTAAATACAAAATCAATTGCCTGCACTGAATTAGTTCCTTCATAAATAGGTGTAATTCTATTATCTCTAAATAATTGTTCTATCCCTTGGTCTTTTGTATAACCATATCCACCAAAAACCTGAATTGCTTCATTGGTTATTTCCATACCCATATCTGTAAAAAATGACTTAATTACAGGCGTCATAAGACCTACAATATCCGATGCATCTTTTTTTACTTCCTCCGAACTATGACTTAAGCTTACATCTACTTGCTGAGCCATCCAAAAAGATAAAGATCTTTCTCCCTCAATTATAGACTTCATATTTAATAAACTTCTTCTTATATCTGCATGCTTAATGATTAAATCTGTTTCTCCATTAGAATTATTATTTGATTTACCTTGCTTTCTCTCTTTCGAATAACTTAAAGCAGTTTGATAAGCTGTTTCAGATAGACCTAGTCCTTGTATGCCGACAACGATTCTTTCTAAGTTCATCATTGTAAACATAGAATTTAAGCCTTTGTTCTCTGGTCCGATCATGTAACCTTTGGCATCATCAAAACTTAATACACATGCAGGTGAACCTTTAATACCCATTTTTGATTCAATTGAAACAGTATTGACTCCATTTCTTGGACCAATTGAACCGTCTTCATTAATTTCATATTTTGGTACTAAAAATAAACTTATCCCTTTCGTTCCTTTTGGGGCGTCCTGCGTTCTTGCTAAAACAAGGTGTATAATATTTTCAGTCAAATCGTGATCACCAGATGTAATAAAAATTTTTTGTCCACTTATATTATAAGTGCCATTTTCATTTTTAATTGCCTTTGTTTTAATTAATCCTAAATCTGTTCCACACTGAGGTTCTGTTAAACACATTGTCCCACTCCATTTACCCTCAACAATTTTAGGAAGATATGTGTTTTTAATTTCTTCAGTTGCATGACTCAAAATACAGTTATACGCACCTATACTTAATTCACTATATAATTTAAAAGATAAACTTGATGATGAAAGCATTTCGTCAAAAAAAGCACTTACAGTTTTCGGCATTCCTTGACCACCGTATTTTGGATCACAAGTTAAAGATACCCATCCATCTTCGATAAATTTTGAATATGCTTCTTTATAACCTGGAGGGGTTCTAACTACTCCATTTTCATAGACACAAGGATTTTCGTCTCCAGCTTTTGCTAAAGGAAGAAGCATTTCTTCATTAATTTTTGCAGCTTCCTCTAATATATCTTTTACTAGATCAGAAGTAACTTCTTTATATTTTTCAATTTCGTTATAATTTTTATTATCTTTTAGATGTTCAAATAAAAACATCATATCTTTCACAGGTGCAGAATAAACAGTCATAAATTTAATAGTATCAAATTAAGTTAATTTTTTTATTTTTGCAAATATGCAATAATCGCATCTCCCATACCAGAAGTTGAAGTTTCTTTTGTTCCTTTTGACATAATATCTTTAGTTCTTAACCCATCATCTAGTACATTTTGCACTGCTTTTTCTAAGTCATCAGCTTCTTTATCTAAATCAAGAGAGTACCTCAAAGCCATTGCAAAACTTAAGATAGTTGCAATTGGATTTGCTATCCCTTTTCCAGCAATATCTGGAGCAGATCCATGAACAGGCTCATACATTGCTCTCATTTCACCGTCTTTATTTTTTGCACCCAGAGAAGCTGAAGGTAATAAACCTAAAGATCCCGTCAGCATAGATGCTTCATCTGACAACATATCACCAAACAAATTATCTGTCACAATTACATCAAATTGCTTTGGATTTCTCAAAAGTTGCATTGCACAATTATCTGCAAGCATATGATTTAACTCAACATCTTTAAATTCTTTATCGTGAAGATTTTGAACTTCCTCTTTCCATAATTGACCTGCTTCCATAACATTCGATTTTTCACAGGAAGTAACTTTATTGTTTCTCTTCTTTGCTAAATCAAATGCAACTCTAGCAACTCTTTTAATTTCTGATGAGGTATAAGTATGAGTGTTTATTCCTTTACGTTCACCATTATCAATTGGCTTGATACCTCTCGGCTCACCAAAATAAATACCACCTGTCAATTCTCTAACAATCATTATGTCTAGACCTGATACGATTTCAGGTTTTAGCGTAGATGCCTCAACTAATTGTTTAAAGCAAATTGCAGGCCTCAAATTTGCAAATAATTTTAATTCTTTTCTTAGCTTAAGAAGAGCTCTCTCAGGTCTTTTGGAAAAATCTAAATTATCATATTTTGGTCCACCCACAGCTCCTAAAATGACTGCTTCACATTCTAATGATTTATAAAATACTTCATCTGTAATCGGTGTTCCGTGCTTGTCGTAAGATGCTCCACCAACTAAAGCTTCTTCCATATCAAAATCAAGAGATTTATTTACATTAAACCAAGTTATAATTTTTTTAACTTCCCCAATAACCTCGGGACCAATACCATCACCTGGTAATAATAAGAATTTTCTTTTTTTGACTTTAATCATTAAATATCCATGGCTTTGTGGATTTTAATTTTTCTTCAAATGAAATTATTTTATTAGACTTTTCCAAAGACAGTGCGATATCATCTAGTCCCTCAATTAAACATTGTTTTTTAAATTCATCTAATTCAAATTTGATTTCTTTATTTCCAAAAATTATTTTTTGATCTGGTAAATTTATTGCAATTTCTTCTTGTCTCTTAGAATATTCAGAAAGTTCTTTTATCTGTTCATCATTAACTTTAATAGGCAATATTCCATTTTTAAAACAATTATTATAAAATATATCTGCGTAACTAGTGCTTATAACGCAAGTGATACCAAAGTCTAAAAGTGCCCATGGCGCATGTTCTCTAGATGATCCACATCCAAAATTATTCCCTGCAATTAAAATCTTAGAATTAGTATATGGGGATTTATTTAAGATAAAGTCATCTACTACTTTACCTTTTTCGTCATATCTCATTTCATAAAATAAATTTTTTCCAAGTCCTGTTCTTTTTATTGTTTTTAAAAATTGCTTTGGAATAATCATATCTGTATCAATATTTACAATTGGTAAATATGCAGGAATACTTTTTAATGTTGAGAATTTGTTCATTTAACTATTGTATTTTCTAACGTCATCTAAATTTCCAGATATAGCAGCTGCAGCAGCCATAGCTGGGCTAACTAAATGTGTTCTTCCACCTCGTCCTTGTCTTCCTTCGAAATTTCTATTTGATGTTGATGCACATCTTTCTTCTGGCTTCAACTTATCTGCATTCATAGCTAAACACATTGAACAACCTGGCTCACGCCATTCAAATCCAGAATTTTTAAATATTACATCTAAACCTTCTTGCTCTGCTTGTTGTTTTACTAATCCTGAACCAGGAACTATCATTGCATTTACATGAGAAGCAATTTTTTTATCTTTTAAGATTTTCGCAGCCTCTCTTAGATCTTCGATTCTTCCATTTGTGCAACTTCCAATAAAAACTTTATCAATTCTAATATCTTTTATTCTAGTTTTCGGCTTTAAACCCATATATTTTAATGATCTATTAATAGAATTTTTTCTGTCTTCGTTTAGCTCATTTTCAGGATCAGGAACAATTCCATCAATATCTACTACATCCTGAGGCGAAGTTCCCCAAGTTACCATTGGTTTAATATCTTTACCCTCAAGACTGATTTCTTTGTCAAATACTGCATCACCATCAGACTTTAATTTACTCCAATATTCTAATGCTTTGTCCCAATTTGAATTCTTTGGAGACATTGGTTTACCTTTTAAATAATTAAAAACTTTTTCATCTGGCTCTATTAATCCAGCCCTTGCTCCACCTTCAATTGTCATATTGCAAATCGTCATTCTTTGTTCGACACTTAAATTAGAAATTAAGTTTCCAGCATATTCAATTACATAACCAGTGCCGCCAGCTGTACCAATTTTTCCAATTATTTGTAATATTACATCCTTTGATGTTACTCCAACAGGAAGAGAACCATTAACGTTTATTCTAAAATTTTTTGATTTTTTTTGAACTAAAGTCTGTGTTGCCAATACATGCTCTACTTCTGAAGTTCCAATTCCAAATGCTAATGCACCGAATGCTCCGTGAGTAGCTGTGTGACTATCACCACAAACGATAATAGTTCCAGGTTGTGTGAATCCTTGTTCTGGACCAATAATATGCACTATTCCTTGTCTTTTATCGTTCATTCCAAAAAGATTTATTCCAAATTCTGCACAGTTTTTTTCTAGTGTCTCAATTTGTATTTTTGAATCTTCGTCAGTAATAGGCACTGATCTATCAGTTGTTGGAACATTATGATCTGCTACTGCTAAAGTTAAAGAAGGTTGTCTAACTTTTCTATTAGAATTTCTTAAACCTTCAAATGCTTGTGGACTAGTAACTTCATGAATTAAATGTCTATCAACAAATAAAAGTGAAGTCCCATCCTCTTGTTGATGAACAAGATGATCATTCCATATTTTATCATATATAGTTTGAGGCATTGTAAAAAATTATTTTTTTACTTCAGGATTTTCTTTTTTTTCATCAGTTTTTTTTTCTACTGATGGGGTTTCTTCTTTAGTTTCTTTTTTTTCTTCTGGTTTTTTTGCTTCTACTTTTGAAGCGTCTTTATTGGAATCTTGTTGGCTATCTGCTGTTTTTTGTTCTGTATCAGGCATAACATTTTCTTCTGTTACTTCGTGAATCTTAGTTTCAACATCTATACCTATTTTCTTTTTAATTTTTTCTGCAATTCTTGCAGATTTACCTGTTCTATCTCTCAAATAATATAACTTGGCTCTTCTAACTTTTCCTGACCTTACAACTTTAATTGTATCTACAATCGGACTATATAAAGCAAATGTTCTTTCCACACCCTCACCAAAAGAAATTTTTCTTACAGTAAAAGAAGAATTGATATCTCTATTTTTTTTTGCAATACACACACCTTCAAAATATTGAATACGATCTCTTTTTCCCTCAGTTATTCTAACTCCAACTTTAACAATGTCCCCTGGGAAAAATTCTGGATGCTTTCTCTCAGAAACAATTTTTTTTACTTTAGATTGATTAATTTCTTCAATTGTCTTCATTTTAATTCTCTTTAGTCTTTTTATATAATTGCCACAAATCTGGTCTTCGGTCGCGTGTTATAGCCTCAGATTGAGATAAACGCCAGTCTTTAATTTTGGCGTGATCGCCTGATAATAGCACATCTGGAACACTTTTTTCCTCCCATATTTGAGGTTTTGTAAATTGAGGATACTCTAAAAGTCCGTTTTCAAAACTTTCTTCTTTAGCTGAATTTGTATTGCCAAGAATACCAGGAATAAATCTTAAAATTGCATCAAGAATTACAAATGAAGCTCCTTCACCTCCAGATAAAACAAAGTCTCCTATACTTACTTCCTCAATATTTCTTGTTTTTAATAATCTTTCATCAACTCCTTCAAAGTGTCCACAAATTATATTTATTGTTTTTTCTTGAGATAGTTGTTTTGCTAATTGATGATTGAACAACTTACCCTTCGGACTTAGATAAATAATCTTTTCGCCATCTTTAACATTCTTATCTATTGATTTTGCTAATACATCTGCTTTCATTAACATACCTTCGCCTCCTCCATAGGGAGTGTCATCAACAGTTTTATGTTTATCAAATGCATACTCTCTTATATCCACAGTATCTATTTTCCATTTATTCTCTGATAGTGCTTTACCAAAAATACCTTGACCTAAATAACCTGGAAAAAAATCTGGATAGAGTGTGAATATACGAGCTTCTAGCATTATTTTTTTTCTTCTTCCTTAGGTGCTTCTGCTGGCTTAGCTTCTTCCTTAGGTGCTTCTGCTGGTTTAGATGCATCTCCTTCTGGTTTCGCTTCTCCACCTTCGTCAGCTTTTTTTCTATCTTTTTTAGGAATTGCTTTTTGAGGATTGTTTCCTTTTTCGGGCATTGGCATTATATCGTTTTCTCCCAATAACCTTGCAACTCTTGTTGTTGGCTGAGCTCCTTGACCTAACCAATATTTAATTCGCTCAGAATCTAAGCCGATTCTTTCCTTTTTATCCTTCGGTAATAACGGATTATAAAAACCTAATTTTTCTATAAACCTTCCGTCTCTTGGAAATCTACTATCAGCCACAACAATTTTATATACTGGCCTTTTTTTAGTACCTCCCATTGATAGTCTCATTTTTAACATTACTTATATCTCCTTTATTTTAATTGATTAAATAGTTCAGGCGGGATCCCTTTATCCGCCATTCCTTTCATGTTTCCTTTAGACATTTTTTTCATCATTTCTGACATCATCTTAAATTGTTTTAACAACTTATTGATAGTGGCAATGTCTGTACCTGAGCCATTAGCAATTCTTTTTTTTCTTGATCCATTTATAATTTTAGGATTTTCTCTTTCTTGCTTTGTCATTGATAAAATAACAGCTTCATTTTGAGTTATAATTTTTTCATCTATTCCTGATTGGTCCATTTGTGATTTAATTTTTGAAACTCCAGGGAGAAATGACATTATGCCTTCTATTCCACCCATCTTTTTCATTTGACGTAATTGAGAAAGATAATCTTCCATCGAGAATTGACCTTTTTTAAGTTTCTCTTCTGTTTTCTTTAAATTTTCTTGATCTAAATCTTCTGAAGCTTTTTCAACTAAGGAAACGATATCTCCCATTCCCAAAATTCTATTTGCAATTCGATCAGGATGGAAAACTTCAAAATTCTCAATTTTTTCTCCAACACCAAGAAACTTTATGGGGACCGCAGCAACATATTTCATACTCAATGCAGCTCCACCTCTTCCATCTCCATCTGCTCTTGTAAGTATAATGCCGCTCAAATTTACTGTATTTTTAAATTCCTTTGCTACATTAGCAGCAACTTGACCTGTTAGAGAATCTGCTACTAGTATGGTTTCTGCAGGATTAATAATAGTTTCAATTTGTTTGATTTCATTCATCATTTGAAAATCTATTTGTGTTCTTCCAGCGGTATCAAATAAAACTACTTCACAACCATTTAAATTTGCAGCACTTAAAGCTCTTCTACAAATATCAGCAGGAAGCTGGCCTTCTATAATTGGCAAAGTTTCAATATTATTTTGTTCACCCAAAAGTCTCAATTGCTCTTGCGCGGCAGGTCTGTAAACGTCCAAACTAGCCATCATAACTTTTTTCTTATTATTTTTTTCTAAAAATTTCGCTAATTTTGAGGTTGTTGTAGTTTTTCCTGAACCTTGCAACCCAACTAACATGATTGGAACTGGAGGGACAGCATTAAGGGAGATTTCAGAATTCTTATCACCTAAAAAGGATACTATTTCGTCATAAACGACTTTTACAACCATATCCCCGGGAGAAGTTGATCTTATAATTTCTTGACCTAGCGCTTTAGGCTTAACTCTACTAATAAACTCCTTAACTACGTCTAAAGAAACATCAGCTTCTAATAAGGCCAACCTTATACCTTTTAAACCCTCATCAACTTGCTTTTCATCAAGAGAAGGAGCTTTTTTTAATGAAGAAAAAATTTCCTCAAATTTATTAGTTAAATTTTCAAACATAATTTCGCACAGCAAGTATCGCACCAGTGGGCGAACCCTCGCTGACTGGTGTCGATCTCTTTGTTTCCAAAGACACCGCAAATTGCTGTATTTTGCGGAAGTGCGCGTAAACTATATTAGAGGTTCAAAAAGTCAATAAATAAGTTAAGTATTATTTATATGGAATTTGAAGCATTTAAAATGGATGGTTTAGGTAATGACTTTGTTATTATTGATCAGAGAATAAATAATTTAAACTTATCAAATGACCAAATCTTAAAAATTTGTGACAGAGATTTCATAGGGTGCGATCAATTGATCTACATAAAAAAAAGTCAAAAAGCTGATGCTGATGTTGCTTTTTTTAACTCGGATGGAAGCCGCTCAGATGCATGTGGAAATGGAACTAGATGCGTTGCTTATTTACTAAGTATTGAAAAAAATAAAAAAGAAATTGAAATTTCGGTATCCTCAAAAATATTAAAATCTAAGGTCCTTAATAATAAAGATGTTGAAACAATAATTGGAACTCCAAATTTAGAGTGGAACAAAATTCCTTTAAGTAAAGATCTTGATACTAAAAATCTATCACTTGGCATGATTGATATTGACGGAAATAAAATGAATGGTGGTATTGCAGTGAATGTTGGAAACCCTCATGTCGTATATTTTTGCGAGGATATAGAAAAAATAAATTTAAAAAAATATGGACCATTAATAGAAAATCATGAAGTTTTCCCTGAAAAATGTAATGTCACAATAGCTCAAAAAATTAGTGAACAACATTACAAAATTAAAGTTTGGGAGAGGGGCGCTGGTTTAACTAAAGCTTGTGGGACTGCTGCGTGTGCAACGGCAGTCGCAGCTAATTTAAATCAACTACAAAATAGTAATTCAAAAATAGAATTTTCAACAGGAATTTTAAATATTCAAATTGATAATGAATTAAATATAAAAATGAGAGGTCCTGTATCTAAAATTGAAAAAATTAATATCAAAATATAATGGGTATTTTTGAAAAATTTAAAATCGGATTTAAAAGAAGTGCAAGTAATATAGCATCAGGTCTTAAAGAAATAATTGTTAAGAAAGAAATTGACGATGCAACTCTTGATAAAATAGAGGAATTCTTGATCGGCTCAGACGTGGGCATAGATGCAGCATCAGAGATAAAATCTATAATTGCTCAAAAAAAGATTGATCCTAAAAATGATCCAATCAAGGAAGTTTTTGAAATACTTAATAATTATATTTTAGAACTAATGACACCCCTAGAAAAGAAAGATTTTTTCTTAAAAAAAGATAAGACAAATATAATATTAGTTTCAGGTGTTAATGGAGTTGGTAAGACAACTACTATTGGAAAATTAGGAAAAATATTTATACAAAATAATAATAAAGTTCTTTTTTCAGCGTGCGATACATTTAGAGCAGCTGCTATTGATCAATTAGAAGAATGGGCTAACAGGGTTGATGCTAAAATTGTAAAATCAGATCCCGGTTCAGATCCAGCTTCAGTTGCTTTTAAAGCAATGGAAATAGCTCAAAGTCAAAACATAAATCAAGTAATAGTAGACACGGCAGGAAGATTACAAAATAAAAAGAATTTAATGGATGAATTAAAAAAAATAGGAAATGTAATTAAAAAAAGTGATGAAACAGCACCTCACGAGGTTATTTTAGTTTTAGATGCAACATCGGGACAAAATATAATTAATCAACTCGAAGAATTTAATAAATTACTTCCAATCACAGGCATCATAATGACAAAACTTGATGGAACTGCAAAAGGTGGAATATTGATTGCGATTTCAAAGAAATATAAAGTACCTATTGTTGGTCTCGGGCTTGGAGAAAAAGAGGATGACTTACAAATATTTGAAGCTGGGAAGTTTGCAAGTGCTTTTACCCAAGTTAATTAAGCAAATTTTTAGAAATTAAAGGTTTATAAATGTTACACTCAAAATTATTTTTTAGAGATTTATAACCACAGTTTTCAGCATAAGAAGAGATTATAAAATTTAATTTGCCAGAGGTATTAGCAATTTCTAGCTTATTATTTTTTATGTCATATTTTAAATTTTCATAAAAATCTTTTTTTGCACTTATCAAAATTAAAGTGTTGTTGTCATTTAATAAATAGTAAGCAAAATCCTCTGGGAAAAGTGGGTAATTATATTTTTTTGATATTTTTTTAACTTTTTTTGGAAACCAGTCATATGAAATCAGAGGGTAATCTTTATTTAAATTTTTATCATATAAGTATAAGTCCTGTGGAAAATCATTAATATAATTAGAAAATTCTCCCTTCGCTAAAATAGCTTTCTTCCGAGTTTTAAAATATAGAGTGAACTCACTATTGTAAGAGTTCATTTTTCCAATATGAAAATAATTGTTATCATAGTACTCATTATTTATTTCTGAACTAAGTTTTGTTGGCAATATTAATAAAAAAAGTAATAAAAGGAATTTAAACATATCTAAAATTAGAATTTAAAAGTGATGTGGATTTGTTTAAATTATGTCTTAATTTAAACTTTTTATAAAATTGTCGATTGATTGAATTAAATTTTTATTAAATTCCATCATATGATCGTCGTTGTCATTAAAATAATTTGACTTAACACCACCATATTTATTAAATATTTCTTCACCCATATAAAATGGTACAATATTATCCTTTTTCCCATGCATCACATGCATGGGAAACTTTATTTTGTTAATTTTTTCAATAGATTTGTATTTATCTTTTAAAATAATTTTTGCAGGAAGATATGGGTAGTATTTTTGCGCCAAAATCTCCATTGATGTAAATGGGGACTCTAATATTATACCTGCAAATAAATTTTTACTTGCAGTCTCTATTGCTACAGCAGTGCCAAGAGACTCTCCATAGAGAACAATATCTTTATCTTCTATGTTGTTTTGATTAAGCCATTCTTTGGCTTTAATTGCATCTTTATAAAGTCCAATTTCTGTTGGTTTACCTTTGTTTCCACTAAAGCCTCTATATGCAAAAATTAAATAGTTTAAATCTAAATCTGCAAACTCATTTAATTTATAAATTCTATTATCTAATTTTCCAGCATTTCCGTGAAAAAAAAGCAAGGTTTTAAAGTTATTATTTTTTTTGAAATACCATCCAACTAGATCATCATCAGATTGAATACTTACTTTTTCGATTTTGTGAGATAGAGGTCCCTCATCTAAATAATTATTTTCACCAGGATGGTATAATAATTTTCTTTGATAAAAATAAACTATTAGAGAAACTCCAAAGTAAATAATAAAAATATAAAACAGAATTTTTGCAAATAACATTTTAGGATTTAATTTCATTTTTACTTTTTCTTCTTACCAAATAAATACCAAAAAATACAAATATGGTACCTATTAAATGATAATTCTCCAAAACCTCAGAAAAAAATATTATTCCATAAAAAGCTCCATAAATTGTATAGAGGTATAGTGTGAAACCAGTTGTTGATGGTCCTAAATATTTAATAGTTAATGTGTATAGTGAAAAAGCGATTATACCTGGAGAAAATGCTGCGAACAAAATCCAATAATAAAATTCTTCATTTAGTAAAGTTTTTTCAAAATAAAAATGCTCTATAAAATAAAAAGGCAAAATAGATAAAAAACCAAAGAAAGATATAATTGTTAGTCTTGGAAAAAAATTAAGTTCTGAATTCCATTGAAAAAGCATAACTGTATAAATCGCCCAGCCTAATGCTGCTCCTAACATCCAAAAATCTCCGGAAGCAAATTTTAATTCAAGAAGTAAATTGATATCGCCCTTTAAAATTACAGCAAACACTCCAACTAGACAAAAAAGTAAGCCAATAAATTGAAAAATATTTATCTTATCTTTAAAAAGAAAATATGAGATTAAAATTATAAATATTGGTGAAGAAGTATAAAGAATTCCCATATTAACAATGGTTGTAGATGAACCAGCCATATATGGAAATATTCCACAAACACCACATCCCATCAAACCTAGAAAAAAACTTCTTTTACACTCTTTTTTAATAGTCTGAAAATTTTCAACTAAATACTTATAATTAAGGACGAATAAAATAATGAAAAAAATAAACCATCTCCAAAAAGATAAAGATATAGGGGGAACATCATCAACACCACCTCTTGCTACAATTAAGTTGCTTGCCATAAAAAGTGGCTGAAACAGTAATAAAAAGTATCCAATAAAATTTTTATTCATTTTTATTTAATATTAAAAAAAACAAGTAACTTAAAATGCATAAAAATAAAAAAATTGAAAAAGAAATTTGATAGCTCATTGTAATAGTGGCACCTAAATTTCTGGAAAAATCTATTATTAAACCAATTATCCATTGTACAAAAAAAGTGCCAGAAAATAAAAATACATTAAATGAAGTTAAAGATTTACCTGCTAGTTTAGTAGGAAAATTTAATGCTATTGCTGGTTGGGTTAATGAAATTACTATTGATGATAAAATATAAAGAGTGAACATGGTTGCGCCAGCTTTGTCTCCCATTATGATTATTAAAAATAAAATTATATAACTGACAGGAAGGGTAAATTTTACAATTTTCATACTATCAATTCCCCGGGATGATAGTTTTGGCAAAAAATATCCCCATATTAAAAAAGAAAAAAGCATAGTTACATTTATCCAAAATAAACCTGTAGCGCTTTGTATCGCGTCATAACCTGTAACATTTAGCATCCATGGGCCAGCCCACAATGTTTGTATTGCTTGAACACCTCCATAATTAAAAAATGCAAGCGGCACTAAGCTAATAAAGAATTTATTTTTCCATATGTGGGAAAGATTTTGAAGATTATTATTTTGGTCTTCATCCATCTTAGTTTCCCACGAAGGTATTAAAATTGATATTAATATTATGCTTATCAAAATTAAAGAGGCTATAATTAAAAAAATAGATCGCCAACCAATTATTGGTAATAAAATTTGAACTGGTAGAGTTGATGCAACAAATCCAAAATTTGCAACCATCAACATCCATGAATTTGCACGTTGTTGATATTTTTCCTCAAACCATACTCTGTAACCAGTTAAAGGACCCATTAGACAAGCAGCAACACCTACACCAATGAAAATTCTAGAAATTAATAAACCCGCAAAACTTTTAGCAAAAGCAAATGAAATAGTTCCAATAAGAGCAATGATTAATAAATATCCGATAACTTTTTTTGGACCAAATCTATCTAATAACATACCAGTAGGAATTTGCATGAGCGAAAACCCTAGAAAATATCCTCCAGCTAAAAGTCCAAGATTTGCGGCACTTAAATTGAATTCAGTTGAAAGAGCAGGTGTTAATGTTGCGGTAATTGATCTCAGTAAATTTGATATAAAAAAGCCAAAGGCAAATACAGAAAAAATTAGAATACTTTTATTTATTTTATTGATCATTTATATTTTTTATGAAATTACAGTTCTATTATGAATAATCATTCAACAAAAGATAAAGATGCCATTTCTTCAAATGGTATGGCCGCAACATCACATCCAATAGCTACAGAAGAAGCTCTTAGAATATTGCAAAAAGGTGGAAATGCAGTGGATGCAGCTATTGCAGCTTCTGTTGTTCTGTCTGTTGCAGAACCTAATGCCACAAGTATAGGTGGAGATTGTTTTGCAATAATAAAAATGAATGGCAAAGACCCTGTTTCATATAATGGATCAGGTATTGCTCCAGCAAAAGCAAATTTTGATTATTTCAAGGAAAAAAATATAGATAAAATCGGTTTAACAAGTCCTCACGCAGTAACTATTCCTGGTGCATTAGATGCTTGGAATTCAATTCATAATGATTTTGGAAAACTCGATTTTGAGGAGTTGTTTCACAAAGGTATAGATATTGCAAAGAATGGCTTTAAAGTGACTAAAGTTGTTGCTAACGCCTGGAGCAACGTATTTAACAAATTAAACGATAACCCATATTCTAGAAAACATATGCTAAATAATGGTAAGAGTTATCAATTTAATGAGGTAAATAAAAATCCTGCACTTGGAGCTACTCTTGAAAAAATTTCAAAAAATGGAGTTAAAGAATTTTATGAAGGATCAATTGCTGAAGATTTAGTTAAAACTTTAAAAGAGTTTGGGGGCTTACATACAATTGAAGATTTCCATAAGCAAAAAACTATTAAATCAGACACTTTATCAGATAGATATAGAGATATTATCATTCATCAATGTCCTCCGAGTGGCCCTGGAATAACAGTTTTAGTAATGATGAAGTTATTAGAAAAGTTAAGTATTGAAAAATATGATGTGAATTCATTTGAAAGGTTTCATCTTGAAGCAGAAGTTACAAAGCAGGCTTATAAACTTAAAGAGGAAAATATAGGTGATCCAGAATTTGTAGATTTAGATTTAAAAAAAATATTAAGTGAACAAAACATAGATAATATCTCAAAAAATATATCCATTAATGGCTGTGCAGATGTAGGAGATCTAAATATTCCAAACCATCCTGAAACAGTTTATTTAAGTGTAGTAGACAGAGATTTAAATGTAGTTTCAATAATAAATTCTGTTTGCTATGCTTTTGGATCTGGAATAACAGGTGATAAATCTGGAGTGGTTCTTCACAATAGAGGAACTAATTTTAGAGTTGAAGAAGGTCATCCTAATTGTATTCAAGGATTAAAAAGACCACTACATACCATAATTCCTGGAATAGTTATGAACAACAAAGGAGAATGTGAATTATCTTATGGAGTAATGGGAGGACAATATCAACCTGTTGGACAAGTTCATGTTTTAAATAGCATTATTGATTATAACTTAACTCCTCAACAAGCCATTTCATTTCCTAGAGCTTTCCATTTCAATAACATTTATAAATTAGAGAAAAGTATAGATGAAAAAATTTTTAATAATTTAAAAGAAGTCGGTCATAATGTTGAGTATATAGATGGTACTCATGGAGGTGGACAAGCAATTCAAATAGATAGAGAAAAAGGAAATTTAGTTGGCGGTTCAGATCCAAGAAAAGATGGATACGCAAAAGGTTATTAATTTAAATGAACTCTAGAATTGTTAGGAATATTATAGAATCACAAAATGGTAATCAAATTGCAATAACATCTGAAAATAGTTCTCCACTAAAATTTGTTGATTTAAAATCATTAATAAAAAGAATTTCAAAACAATTATCAGGTAATGGTATTAATAATAAAGATCGTGCAGCAATAGTTTTGCCAAACGGTCCTTACATGGCAACTAGTTTTTTGGCGATTTCAAGCTACATGTCTGCTGCACCTTTAAACCCTAACTATAAATCTGAAGAATTCGAATTTTACCTAGAGGATTTAAAGCCAAAGATAGTGATTGTAGAGAAAAATTCTAAAAATCCAGTAGTAGAAGTCGCAAATAAATTAAAAATTCCTGTTTGCGAAATAAAATCAGACAGAAATAGTTTAAGCGGAGATTTCAATCTTTTTGAAAAAAGCAGTGAATATGTTTTGCCAGGCGAAGACCATGAAGCTCTTGTGCTGCATACTTCGGGCACTACATCAAGACCTAAGATTGTTCCATTAACAAATAAAAATATTTTTTCTTCGGCAGATAATATCTCCAAAAGTCTTAACTTAACTGATAAAGATCATTGTCTAAATATTATGCCATTATTTCATATACATGGCTTAATTGCAGTTCTTGCAGCCTCTATGAAGGTAGGGGCATCTGTATGTGCAAGTAGTGGATTTAATGCATTAAAATTTTTAGATAATGCAAAAAGAGAGAAAATAACTTGGTACTCTGGAGTACCAACAATGCATCAAGCAATATTGATGAGAGCAGATAAAAATCTAGAAACTGCTAAACAATTAAATCTTAGATTTTTAAGATCATCATCAGCATCTCTACCTCCAGCTGTATTTGAAAAACTAAATGAGGTATTTAATTGTCCAGTAATAGAAGCATATGGGATGACGGAAGCTACTCATCAAATGACCTCAAATCCATTACCGCCTAAGTCCCAAAAACCTGGATTTGTAGGAATTCCTGCTGGGCCAGAAGTTTGTATTATGGATACTAATAACAAGATTTTAAATCAAGGAGAAGAGGGAGAAGTTTGTATTAGGGGTGAAAATGTTACTACCGGATATGAAAATAATCCAGATGCAAATAAAAATAGCTTTTCAAATGGTTGGTTTAGAACAGGTGATCAGGGATATTTTGATAAAGATGGTTATCTAAAAATCTCTGGAAGATTAAAGGAAATAATAAATAAAGGTGGCGAAAAGATTTCACCTTTAGAAGTCGATAATATTCTTATGGATCATCCAAATATTGAGCAAGCCGTTTGCTTTGGATATGAGGATAAAATGCTTGGTGAAGATATAGCTACCGCAATAATCATAAAAGAGGGCATGAAGTGTACTGAAGATGATATAAAAATTTATGCAAATGAAAAACTTGCAAAATTTAAAATTCCAAAGAAAATATTTTTTGTAAATGAAATTCCTAAAGGTGCGACAGGTAAACTACAAAGAAATACTTTAGCTAAAAAGTTTGGATTAGTGAACTGATGACTAAAATTTGTATATTTGGAGCGGGGTCTATTGGTGGATTTATTGCTACGAGTCTAAAAAAAACAAATGCACAAGTCTCTTTAATTGCTAGAGGAGAGCATAAAAAAGCAATAGAGCAAAATGGATTAACTTTCATAAGAGATGATAATAAAGTTAATTTTAAATTTGATGTAACAGACAATCCTAAAGATTTGGAGGAACAAGATTTCATAATTATTTCTGTAAAAGCTAATGCTATTAGTAAAATTTCAGAAAGCTTAAAACCAATTATGAGTAAAAAAACTTCAATTATATGCGCCATTAATGGCTTGCCTTGGTGGTACTTTTATAAAGCTAATACAGGTACCAAATTAGACAATCAAATAGTTGAAAGTGTGGATCCAGGTGGAAAGATATGGCAAACTCTTGGACCAGAAAGAGCAATTGGTTGTGTAGTTTATCCAGCTTGTCAGATATTAGAGCCAGGTGTTATTAAACATAATGGTAATGGTGAACGATTTTCTTTAGGTGAACCAGATGGAATTAGATCAGAAAGACTAAAAATAATATCAAGTTTATTCATAGAAGGGGGTTTAAAAGCTCCTCAGAAGAAAAATTTAAGGGACGAAATTTGGGTGAAACTATGGGGGAATTGTTCATTCAACCCAGTAAGTGCTCTAACAAATAAAACTATGGATGAAATGGGTAATGATCCTGAAACTTACAATTTAATAAAAGTTTTAATGCAGGAGTGCCAACAAGTTGGAGAAAAAATCGGAGTTAAATTCAATATATCAATTGAGGATCGAATTAAAGGCGGAGTCTCAATTATAGGACATAGACCTTCGACAGCTCAAGATCTAAATGCTGGTAAACCATTAGAAATAGATCCAATAATTGGTTCAATTATAGAAATTGCAAATAAGCTTGATTTAAATGTTCCAAAATTAAAAGAGATTAATGAAAAATTAAAGTCCAAGGCAGTAGACTTGGGTCTTTATACAAGATCAGAATTAATTGATAAATTAACAGTTTAAAAATTTAGTGAAATATCTCTATGTATTGAATTACATTTAGATACATAGATAGCTTGCTCTTTGGTTAGTTTAGACTGCAACCTTAATCCAATTGTTTCTTTGATTGCATTATTATATTCCTCAAGTTTTGGCATTAAGTTTTCTTTAGCATTTGCTCTCCAGCTAACTTCTTTGTTGAATAACTCAACAACTTCTTTTGATTTTGTTCTAATCGCCATTGGATCAAGTTCGTCTGAGTCTACCATTGATAATAAATCATCTACACTATTTAAAAATTCATCCATTCCAGAGATCTCACTCAACTTGTCAAACAATCCATCCATAATTGTAACTGATCTTTCATATACTTTTGTATTGCTTTCCATAGCTATAAAATAATCTAACTGTTTAATATCTTTTGATACTTCTTGAAGTTTTACTCCATCGTTTATGAACATTGCGAACTGATCAAGTAGATCGTAGGCTTCATCTACATTCTTTCTATATCTTTTTGTTGTTGTATTTTTAGCTTTATTTATTTTGTCGAATTCTGAATTCTTAGCTTGCCAAGTTTCTGGAATTGAGTTTTGAATTTCCTCAATTTCAAGTTTTACATCCTCAATTCTTAATTCTATTTTGTTTTTCTCATCTAATTCGTCGTCATCTAAATTTCTAATCTCTGCTTTATATTTTTCTATTTTTTTATTTAATTTAAGTATTTTCTTTTGCTTCTTTCTAACAGTGAAATGCAGATCCCTATAATCAACAGCATATGCGTTATATTCGACCTCAACTTTTTTTAATTTATCAACTAGAGCAAAAGTTCCTAATGCACTATCAAAATGATCTTCTAAAATTTCCGTTTTATCGTCTGGCAGATTAGTTGGTGCCTCAGATTGGAATTTTAATATTGCATTTTTAATTGTCTCACCGTTGGTATCAAATCTTGCAAATTTGTACTCTTGCAAACAGTACTGTAGTTTAGGATTCATTGGTGGAGGAGCAACATTAGAAGTTAAATATACTCTATTTGGCAGATAATTTACTAAGCTAGGGTATGCACCGACTATTCCCAATCCTATAAGCTGAAGAATTATAAACGGCACAACACCTTTCCAAATATCAAGTGTTTTAACAATTTTGGGAGCTACACCTTTCAAATAAAAGAGTGCAAATCCAAATGGCGGCGTTAAGAAGGAAGTCTGCAAGTTAACACCAATCATAACTCCCAACCAAACAGCTGTGACGTTAGCCCCTGTTTCAGCTAATAATATTGGTGCAATTATTGGAACAACAACAACTGCAATTTCAATAAAGTCTAAGAAAAATCCTAGCAAGAAAATTACAATCATCACAACAACAAATTGTGTCCAAAAACCACCCGGTAAATCTTGTAAAAAGTCTCTTACTAATTCTTCTCCCCCAAAAGCTCTAAATCCTGAGGTAAGCATTGCTGCTCCTAAAAGGATAATAAATACCATTGAAGTAGTCACACAAGTTTCTGTTACAACTTCTTTTAGAACATTTTCTGTTTTAAAAGTTCTCCAAAAACTCCAACCTATTCCATATACAAGTATAACTACAAAGAAAGCGGTAATAAAGATTGCGCTTAAATCTCTTTCCTCCAAATTTTTTACATTTAATTCATAATTTGATGCAAAGAATGTGATTGGAATTAGAGATCCAATTATTAAAATTAAAGGATAGAACGCACTTTTCTTTCCTTCATATAATCTATAACCAGCCATCAGAGTGGCACCAATTGCTCCGATTGAACCTGCTTGGTTTACAGTAGCAATACCCATTAAAATTGAACCTAATACAGCGAATATTAATGCAAGTGGTGGTATAATAATTACAACTACTCTTAACCAAAATTTTAAATCAAATTTTCCTTTAAATGGAACTGGCGGAGCAACACCTTTCTTTATTCTAGCAAAAATAAATACATAGATCATATAAAGAGCAACTAAGACAAGGCCTGGTAAAAGTGCTCCTAAGAACATATCACCTGCACTTGATGAACCTACTCTAAATTCACCTGGCATATTAAATTCACCAGTTAAGGCTTTATAATCATTCTGTCTTAAGTTGTTTGCAACATCAGATGCACTTGCCAACTGGTCAGCGATAATAATTAAAACAATTGATGGAGGAATAATTTGACCCAATGTCCCTGATGAACAAACTATTCCACTAGCAAGTTGTCTGTCATACTTGTTATTTAACATCGTTGGTAGCGAGATTAGTCCCATCGCAATTACAGTTGCTCCAACGATACCAGTCGTTGCTGCTAATAGAGCTCCAACAAATATAACAGAAATTCCCAAACCACCAGGAATTGGTCCAAACAATTGGCCCATTGTTATTAATAAGTCTTCGGCAATTTTTGATTTTTGAAGCATAATTCCCATGAAAATAAATAAAGGAATTGCGATCAAAGTATCTGTTTCTACATCCCAGTAATTACTCCTAAAATTTGTAATACCAGCAACGAGCCATTCTATAGGTCCATCTACAGCAAAAAAGGCACTGGAATCTCCCTCAAATATGTAGCCAAAAAATGCAGCTAAACCAATTGCAATTATAGCTGAACCAGGTAGTGCAAAAGCAACCGGGTAACCCGATGCAAGAGCAACAATCATTATCACAACTAGAACAGCTAAAAAGAATGTTTCCATAATTTAATTTTTGACACCTTTTAAAATTTTGTGACTACTTTCCATAAAATAGCTAGTAAATTGAATTAACATCGTAACAGCAAAAACAGCTAGATAAACAGCCATCAAATATAAAAGATAGAGACCATTAGATCCTTGTTGCGTAACTTCAAAAGCTACAACAGGACCATTTATAATGCTGGCTTTTCCGTTTAGACCTAAAAATATAACTATTAATGTAAGTGGTACTCCTAGAACTGCCGATCCAACCATATTTGTCCATGCCTTCTTTTTTTCACTAAAAGAAGAATAGAGTACATCAACTCTTACGTGCCCTTCATGAATTAATGCGTATGCACTAGCAAACAAATAAAGCGCAGCATACCAAAATCTAACTAGATCGCCTTGGAATGCTTGTTCGTATGAAAATATAAATCTTGATAATACAATTACGAATTCACTTACTACAACCAATACTGCTAGCCAAATAAAACCAACTGATTTTGTAAAATATCCAATCACGAAAGAAATTAATATTATTGGAAAGTGGATATAAGTAATTCTTACAGGGGCTTTAACCATCAATGCTTTTACTTCAGGACTGAAGATTGCTTCCCATAATCTTTCAACAACCATAAAAGATATTACAAAGTCAGCTACGCCAACTAAAAATACTGCCCAAAATGATGATCTAACAAGATATGCTGAAAATCTTGATAAGATTTTTGAATCTTGCTCCAAAGTTTGGCTATATGTTTTAAAAACATAAAAAACGACTGCAGCAATACAAATCAAATACAATCCAATTTGCATATAACCATAATTTAAATCAGATCCCTCTAAAGCTTTTTTCTTATATCCAAACATCTCATGATGTGAAAAAATTTTTTTTATTCCTGGCCAATCACTCCAAACTGTTAAAACATTATTAATAAGAAATGCTAAAGTAAAAGCTAGAACTGAATAACTGATTATTCTGAGATATAGAGAAAGATTTGAATTTTTTGTCACCATAGTATTTTAAAATACCTAAGTAATACTCAATTTTGTTTAAAAAAAAAGGGCCCGATTAAGGGCCCTTTAATAACTAAATTTAGTTAGATTACATTCCTAATGCTCTGTTTCTTTGAGAAATGTAAGGTGAGTCAGACAAGTTGGTCCAAGAACCAATGTCTTTTCTAGCCTGTAAGAAACTAGAGTGGATTCTCTCAGCGAGACCACTGCTTGCTCTTGTTTCCTCAAATACTTCATTAGCAGCTTTAGCAAAACCATCATAAACTTTGTCGCTAAACTTCTCTAGTTTAACACCATGATCGTTTATTAATCTTGCAAGCGCAGCACCATTTTTAGCGTTGTACTCTGACATCATAACGTCATTTTCCATCGCAGCTGCAGCTTCAATTAATAGCTGATCTGATTTTGATAAGCTTGTAAACCAAGATTTGTTAGTACCACATGCTAACATAGATCCTGGCTCGTGCATTCCAGGATAGTAGTAGTATTTAGCAGCTTCTTGGAATTTCATAGCTTCATCATTCCATGGACCTACCCACTCTGTTGCATCAATTGCACCAGAAACAAGGTTTTCGTAAATTTGTCCACCAGGAAGTGAAACTGGAGATCCTCCAAGTTTACCGATAACTTGTCCACCTAATCCAGGCATACGCATTTTAAGACCTTTGAAGTCATTAGGGCTTCTAATTTTCTTGTTAAACCATCCACCCATTTGAACTCCTGTGCTTCCACACATAAAGTTTTTTAGACCGAATTTGTCTGATAGTTCATCCCATAATTGTTGACCACCAGCAAACCTAATCCATGCGTTCATTTCAGTGTAAGTGAAACCGAAAGGTACAGCTGTAAAGTAACCCCAAGCTGGATCTTTTTTAACCCAGTAGTAGTCAGCAGCGTGATACATTTGCGAGTTACCTGAAGCAACTTCATCAAATGAGTCAAACGCTTTAACCCTCTCGTTTGCTGCATAGTAAGTGACTTGAATTCTTCCATCACTCATGTCTGTAATTCTTTGAGCAAATCTTTGCGCACCAGTTCCTAAACCTGGGAAATCTCTTCCCCATGTAGCTACCATAGAAGCTTCAATTCTTTCTTTGGCAACGGCTGGAGCAGCTAAAGATGATGCAGCTACAGCAGCAACACCAGTCGCAGCAGCAGCCTTAAAGAATTTACGTCTTGAAGGAGTTTTACCCTTCAATAGTTTTTTTTCTTTAATCATTATTTCTCCTCTTTAAGTTAATTAACTTATGCATTTAAAGCATATATGTTTCTTAGAGTCATTTTAAAAAAGTGAGGATTTTTCACTTAATTACAATCTATGATTGTAAATTTTTATGAATTATCTTTAATTATTAAATATTTTGGCATGGTTTAACATGCTTAGATCTTCAAATTGTTTGCCTATAATTTGAACTCCTAAAGGCAAATTTTTTTCGCCTTTTAAAATTGGCAGTGAAATGCAGGGCACATGTGCAAGAGACCAAATCTTATTAAATTCTGGACTCCCAGTTGTCTTAAATCCTTTGTCAGCAATTCCACAACTACTTGGCGTTATAATTGCATCAAACCTTTCAAATATACTATCTAAGTTTTTTGAGTATGTTCTCATCGCATCTAAAGCTAAAGCATAATCTTTTGCCGAATGTTTTAGTCCGTTAATAATTGCTCTCTTAATTTCTATAGAAAGTTTTCCTTTTGAAGTTTTGTAATAATGATGGAAATTTTGAGCCATCTCTGTCTCATATATAATTGTATGACAATCAATCATATCTTCAAAATATTTAGGAGCAGTCTCAACCTTTACTATTTTTTTATTATTTAAAATAAATTTGTTAAATGATTTTTTTGAAATACTGTCAACATTTCTCCAGCGTTTGGTTTTATAAAAAACAAATTTTGATTTTTTTATTTTAATTTTTTTATTAAGAAAATTAATATTTGTTGTTGTTTCATCTGCATCGTCTCTAGCAAACAAAACTTTCGATAATAGTGCTACATCACTAATTGTTTTTCCAAATACTCCGACTTGATCTAAATTATATGATGTTTGCAAAACACCATTTCTAGAAATTAATCCATAGGTAGGTTTAAAACCAACAACTCCACAATAAGAGGCTGGCCTGATTACAGATCCACCCGTTTGAGTTCCAATTGATAATGGTGCCATATCAGATGCAATAACAGCTGCAGAGCCACTAGATGAACCTCCTGGTGTTCTTGAATAATCATGTGGGTTTTTGGTTTTTGACGGCGATAAGAAAGCTAATTCACAAGTTACAGTTTTACCCATAATTATTGCTCCAGCCTTTTTTAAGAGCTCAACAATTTTAGCATCTGAATTATTCTTTTTTTTTAATTTTATTCTTGCACCATATTTTGTTGGCATTTCAGTTGTTGAGATAATATCTTTAAGTGCTACTGGTAAACCATGCAAAACCCCTAAAGATTTTAATTTTTTTCTCTGATTATCAGATTTTTTTGCATCACTTAGGAGTTTTTTTTCATTAAAATATTCCCAAGCTTGAATATTCTTATCATATTTTTTTTTTTGATTGATATATGCTTTACAGAGTTCAACGGAAGTTAATTGTTTATTTTTAAGTTTTTTTAAAAGTTGTTGTGCTGATAAATTTAGGAGTTTCATTTATCTCTTAAACTAATTTTTCATCAGAATAAACGCAACATTTCTCTGGTGGAAAATATAAATTTAATTCTCCGTCTGGAATGGGTTTTTCTCTTTCTACTTTTGACTTAATCACTAAATCACCCATTTTTCCTGTAAGGAGCTTAAAATTACCAAAGTCCTCAACTCTTGTGAGTTTAATTTTAACTGTATTACTTTTTTCTTTTTCAGCCAATTCTATGAACTCAGATCTAATTCCCAGTTTAACATTTTTATCTTTTAAATTTCCTAAATTTGAATTTGTCTTAATAGTGGTATCATTAATTTTTACTTCATGATCAGAGGATACAGTTGAATGAAAAATATTCATCGCAGGAGAGCCAATAAAATAACCTACAAAAGTTGTTTTAGGTTTTTCAAATAAATCTTTTGGCAATCCAACTTGCACTATTTCACCTTGATCCATAACAATTATATTTTCGGCAAAAGTCATAGCTTCGTTTTGATCATGAGTTACATAAACCAATGTTGTTTTATATTGTTCATTGATTTCTTTTAAGTTTCTTCGAAGTCTAAATTTTAAATCTGGGTCTATAACTGTAAGAGGTTCGTCCATTAAAACAGCAGCAACGTCTTCTCGAACTAAACCTCTACCTAAAGAGATAAGTTGTTTTTGATCAGCCGTTAATTTTCTTGCTGGTGAGTTTAAAAATGAAGATAAATTTAAAGTATCTGAAACTGCTTTTACTCTTTCTTCAATTTTTTCTTTTGTAAATTCCCTACATCTTAGTGGGAACGCTAAATTGTCATAAACTGTCATTGTATTGTAAATTACTGGGAATTGGAAAACCTGTGCAATATTTCTATCTTCTGTTTTTAAATCGGTTACAGGTGTTTCATCGAATAATATTTCACCTTTTGATGGCCTCACTAATCCAGAAACAATGTTTAACATTGTAGTTTTTCCACACCCAGAAGGTCCCAAAATTGCATACCGCTTGCCATTTTCCCAAGTCATTGAAAACGGATTGAGGGCATATGTTGGTTTTGGATCTAGAGGATTATAAGTATGAGAAATATTAGATAAATCAATTTTAGCCATTTGTTCCTCCATATGGCGATGAAACTAATTTTTCATCTTCTCCAAAAGCATAAAACTTATTTGCATTAAAATTTATTTTTACTTTCTCATGAATTTTAAAATTCATTACTTCCTCGATTAAGGCAATTATTTTTGAGTTTCCTCTTTTTAGGTGGAGCAATGTTTCTGACCCACTAATTTCTGCTAATTCTATTTCGAATTCTTCACCATTCTCATCAAGTTTAATTTCTGAAGCTCTAATTCCAAAATTATAATCTCTATCTTCTAAATTCTTAAAATGATTTGGAATTTCTAAAGAAATATTCTCAAAATTTAAATTTTTTGAATTTTTTGAACCCTTCAGAACATTCATTGGTGGATCATTTGATATTTCTGCAACTTTTAAATTAGATGGATTTTCAAAAATTTCTTTGGCAGGCCCTTTTTGTAATACCTTCCCTTCATCTAAAACAATTACTTCTCCATTTAGTTCCATTACTTCTTGGGGATCTGTTGTTGAATAAATTAAAATTGTATCTTGGGACAGTCCTTCTGAGAAAATTCTTTTAAATTCTTCTCTTAACTGCTCTCTAAGTTTATAATCTAAATTAACTAACGGTTCATCTAGCAACAAAATTTTTGCTTTTTTTGCAAGTGATCTTGCAAGCGCAACTCTCTGTTGCTGTCCGCCAGATAATTCCTGAATTTTTCTATTTTCAAATCCAACCAATCCAACAGTTTTTAGAGCTTCATCTACATCTTTTTTTATTTGCTCTGGACTTAATTTTCTTTGTTCTAATGGAAAAGTTATGTTTTCATAGACATTTAAATGAGGGTAATTAATAAATTGTTGATAGACCATAGCAACATTTCTTTCCCAAACTGGTATTTTAATAAAGTCTTTTTCCTCAAAAGAAATTGAGCCTTGATCTGGATTTAATAATCCTGCAATTGTTTTTAAAAGAGTCGTTTTGCCAGATAAAGTTCTGCCTAAAATGGTATACAAATTGCCTTTTTTAAAATTAAACGAGACATCGTTTAAATGAAATTGCTCATCAGGTTTATAAGAAATTTTCTCTCCAATTAAATTCATTATTTTAATGCTCCTGATAAATTTCCTTTTGATAGATATCTCTCAACTATAAATGCAACGATTATTAATGGTGCAACTGAGACTAAAGCTGATGCTGAAAGGCTCCACCATGGTGTTATTGATGAATTAAGTGCAACAACTTTTACAGGTAACAATTGTACTTCAGTAAATGTCAAAATAAATGCAAAAAAGAAATCTATCCATCCAAAAATAATACAAAACATTCCCGCAACAATTAATCCAGGTATTGAATTTGGTAAAACAACTTTATAGAAAGCTTGATAAGGATTACACCCATCAATTAATGCAGTCTCATCTAATTCTTTTGGAACTCTATTAAAAAAATCTACCATAATCCAAACAGCAATTGGCATTAATAAAACGATATATACGACCACTAGACCTAATAAACTATCAAGCAATCCTATTGTGCTTAGAAAAATAAAGAAAGGAATTGATAATACAATTGGAGGCATGATTCTTTGTGAAATGAAGAAAAAAGTAATATCGTTGTTTCTAACAAATCCGGCTTTAAAGGTAAATCTTGATAGTGCATAAGCAGCAAGTGTTCCAAGAACAATACTTATTAAACTAGCAGTACAGGTTACAAAAATACTGTTAAAATAAGGCTCGACAATATCTACTCCACCTTTAGCTGGAGACTTAATTAAAACTCTCCAACCCTCCAGTGTTGGTTCGAAATCTAACCAAGGTATATAAGTTACTTTACTATTTACAGATTGGAAGTCTTTAAAAGATGTTGATACAGCCCAGAGAAAAGGTGCAACAACAAATACAGTCCAAAATGTAATAAAGAAATATTTAAGAAAAGTGTAAAGTTTGCTCATAGTTATTCTTTGATCATTAATTTGGTTAAAACTTTAGCTATTATCGTTAAACTGATAATCATTATTACAAGATAAGTGAAAGATAAGGTTGCTGCATAACCCATCTGAAATTCTCTTAATCCTTTAATATAAATATAAAAACTTGAGGTCTCAGTTGCAGTACCTGGTCCTCCTGAGGTCAAAACAAATACTGTATCCATTATTTTTGAAGCCTCGATAAGTCTTATTATTATTGCTCCAATTGATATTGGAGCCATCAAAGGAAAGGTTACATAAACAAATTTTCTAAATGGACTTGCTCCATCTATAGCGGCTGCCAAAAAGGGTTCTTTTGGAAGTGACAAAAGTCCAGCTAGTAATAGTAAAAACATAAACGGTGTCCATTGCCAAACTTCAACAATTATAACAGTAAACTTTGCAATAACTGGATCACTCAACCATAAAATAGGTTTTACTCCTAATCCACCTAACAAATCATTTACAGGACCTAGTGACTCATGAAAAAATGTTCTCCAAATAACTGTCATTATTACTGGAGTTGTCATCATTGGTACTAGAAAAATTACTCTAAAAAATCTTTTAAATTTTATTTCTCTCCAAACCATCATCGCTAAAGCAAATCCGATAACATATTGAAGAATAACTGTAGTTACTGATAAAAAACTTAGCCTAAAAAAAGACTCCCAAAACCTCGGGTCATCAGTAAATAACCTTATGTAATTCGTAATGCCTATGAAGTTCATTTCTGGTGTATAACTATTCCATCCAGAAAGACTTAATCTAATAGTAAAAATAATTGGAAAAATTAAAATTCCAATAAGTACAAACAATCCTGGGAATAAAAAAACAAACTTGTGTTTAAAATTCATAATTTTTTTTTTGGATTATTTTAAAATGTGGCCGTTAAAAAACGGCCACAAGTTTACAAAATTATTGCTTATTATCTTCCATTGCTACACCAACAGCATAGGCTTTTCTTACGTTATCTTTTCCTACTCTGTTAAGTATATCTTCCCACTGTTTAGCAGCTTCGTCTAAAGCAGCTTGTGGAGATAATTGACCAGCTAATGCTTTTGCAGCAGCAGTAGCCAATGCAGCATTAAACTCAAAAGTTCCAGGAACTCTTAATGGAAATACTCTATTTTTACTTTGTTCCATTTGTGCAAGAGTATCAACATATGATTGAGCAATATCTTTATCCCAACCAATTTGTGTCCATACATCAACTTTAAAGTCGTCATTTCTAAATGGGTTTACACCAAATCTACCAATTCCAATGTCCGCTTGGTGGTTAGCTTCGTTAGCGAAGAAACATAGGTAATCGAAAGCCATTTCTTTCTCTTTACTTTTCTTAGCTACTCCAACTGCCCATCCCCATACGAAGAAAGGAGCTTGGTTAAAGCCTTCATCCCAAGAGTTAGTTTTTCTATTCCAAACTTTCATTGCTCCTGGTAACTGTGCAGCACCAACTTTATTGTTTATTGGACTATCTGGTTGCATAGCAGCAACAAATGCATCATCCCATGAAAAACTAAACAAAGTTTGTCCTCCACCAAATGATCCAATTTCATCACCTAAACCAAAATTTATTCCTCCTGGTGGAACATATTTGGTTGCTGCAACCCAATCTGTTAATGCTTCAACAAAACCTGGATTGTTAATTAGTGGTTTCATAGTTTCTAAATCAAAGAAAAAACCACCTGGTGTTTTTGGATTTTTAGAGTAAGCAGCAGATCTTGAATAGAAAGCAGCATACATCAGGTCATCTTTTTTCATAACTTCTGCTGATCCATATTCTTTCTCGCCATCACCATCCCAATCCCATCCATTGAAATAAGCGGCCATTTCTCCATATTCTTTCCAAGTTGTTGGTACCTTTAACTCTTTACCAGTAGCTTCCTTATATTGCTTTTGGTACTCAGGATTATCAATTACATCTTTTCTATATTTTAGATAATGTCTGTCTCCATCAACCGGAAACTGATACATAACACCATCCCAAGATGCTACACCAATGTGAGACGGGGTAACGTCTTTCATTTGTTTCATCTCAACGTATTTCTTTGGAACTGGCTCTAAGTATCTTCTCCAATCGTTAATGAAGTTTGAAAATCCAAAAACGATGTCATATGGAGCTTGTCCAGCTTGAAATGGTACCATTGCTTTCGCATATAAGTCACCTGCTGGTGTATGAGTAACATCAACTTTTGCTCCAGTAAGTTTAGCGAACTGCTCAGCATGTAGAGCTGTTGGCTCTCCCATGACTGGTACAGCATGTGTATTAATCTTAAGCGTCTTGCCTTTATAGTTTTTCTTAGACATAGACTCGTAAGAACAATCACCAGGAATATCCCCAGTTGCTTTGATATGTGGAAACTGATCACTCCACTTATCAGCATACGCAACAGGACTAAATACCAACAAAGCTGATATTAGAGCGGTTACGCAAGTTTTTATTGTCTTCATCTTTTTTCCTCTCTTTGTTGTTAATTATGGAACTAACACTGCACGACCTTTAATCTTACCATCATTTAAATCATGTAGTGCTTTATTAGCTTCTTCAAGTTTGTATTCTTTCATTGAAAGTTTTACTAAACCTTTATCTGCTAGTTCCATTAATTCATATAATTCAGCCCATGTACCTACTAAGCTTCCAACTATACTTTTTTCTTGATCGATCATATCAATCGCCAAAACTCTTATTTCTTCTCCGTAACCTACAATATAGAAAGTCCCAGTTGCTTTGGTCATTTTAATTCCCATTGGCGTAGAACCTTTTTCACCAACAAAATCTATAACAGCCTCTGCACCTTTTCCTTTTGTAAGTTCTTTTACTTTTTCAATTTCATTACCATCTATTAAAACTCCATGGTCAGCTCCTAGTTCCATTGCATGTTCTAAAGGCGCTTTTGCTTTTTCAACAACAATAATATTTGCGGCACACATTGCTTTCATACATTGAATTGCTATATGTCCTAATCCACCAGCACCTATGATTACACAATTTTCACCTGGCAGAAGGTGTCTAGTAGCTTTTTTTACAACTCTGTAAGCAGTTAAACCTGCGTCTGAAAATGGCGCAACGTCTATTGGACCTAAAACTTTTGGAATTTTTATTAGATTTCTTACGCTAGTTTGAAGTAATTCTGAATATCCCCCGTGTTTTACATTCAAACCTGCAAAAATTGGATCTTCAGCATGCATATCGTTTCCTCTTCTACAATCCAAGCATGTTCCTCCTGTGCCAGAAACTTTAGGGTGTAAAATAACTGCATCTCCTTTTTTAAATCCTGTAACATCTTTACCAACTTCCTCTATCCATCCAGCGTTCTCATGTCCCATTACCATCGGCAATAGATCGTTATTTTGATCTGTAATGTGCTTCCAAACTCCTTCAATTATATGCAAATCAGTTCTACAAACACCTGCAGCTCCAATTTTAACAATGACATCGCTTGCTTTCTCAATTTTAGGATTTGGTAACTCTTCACCTGTAACCCAAACATCTGCTTTCATTTCTGGGTCATACTTATGTAAAACCTGTGCTTTCATTATTTTCCTCTCTAATTTTTTTTTATAAACAAATTCTAAATTGAAATAAAAAATATGTCTAGAAAGTTAGAATAATTTTAATTACCAATTACAACTTGAGATTGTTAATTAACTTTGTTTTTGCATCCACCTGTTTTGAAAAACTCATCAATATTATCTATAGCTAGATTAGCCATTGCGGTTCTAGTTTCTTTAGTCGCGCTACCCAAATGAGGAAGAATAAAAGCACTTTTGTGTTTAAGATATCCTGGATTTAAATTTGGTTCATTTTTGTATACATCTAGCCCAACTGCATAAACTTTTCTTCTTTCCAAAGCATCTATTAAAGCTTCATCTTCAATTATATCTCCTCTTGCAACATTGGTCACTACAGCACCTTTAGGTAATAGTTCTAGTGTATCTTTATTGATTAAATTTATTGTCTCTTTAGATGCAGGACAACATACCGAAAGGACATCAGAGACTTTCATCAAATCATTTAAGTTGTCGTGGTAAGTTGCACCTTGTTCTTTTTCTTCACTTAATTTTGAACGATTGTGATAATGAATTATCATACCTAAAGATTTAGCAATTTTTGCTATTTTTTGACCAATTCTACCCATTCCAAGTATTCCAAGTCTTGTGCCTGTTAATTGTTTACCAATCAACATATCTGCTGACCAAACCCAGCCACCTTCTCTAGCTTTTTCAATTCCTTCAGATGCTCTTCTGCATGCACCTAATATCAACAAAACCCCAATTTCTGCAGTTGCATCGGTTAAAACATCTGGCGTGTTTGTTACTGTAATCCCTCTTTTCTTTGCAGCTTCTAAATCTATATTTCCAAAACCTACAGCAAAGTTTGAAATAATTTTGATACTATCCGGTAAATGATTAATTGTTTCAGCATCTAGCTTATCTGTTAGAGCTGATAAAATACCATCACAGCCTGAACTCATCTCTATTAGCTTATTTTGAGAGTAGAGTTCATCATTTAAATTAAATTTAGCATCAAATAATTCTTTAGCTTTATCCTCACAAGATCTTAAAAGCCTTCTTGTGATTAAAATTTTTTTCATTTTATTTTGGATTAATTTAGATCAAAAACCTTACCAGGATTCATGATATTGTTTACATCAATGCTTCTTTTAATAGCTTTCATCACTGGCAAATTGTCTGGGTGCTCTCTTAATAAGTAATGTTTTTTTTGAAGACCAATTCCATGTTCTCCTGTAATTGTTCCCTCTAACTCTAAAGCTTTGTTAATAAGATCATCGCTGTACTGTCTAATTTTTTTTTGTTTTTCTTCATCGTCAGGATCATACAATATTATTGAATGAAAATTTCCATCTCCAACATGACCAACCATTGGTGCAGTTAAACCTAATTTTTTAACTTCTTTTTCCGCCCATGAAATACACTCAACTAACTTTGAAATTGGTACGCAAACATCTGTAGAATACACTTTCATATCATGGCCTAAAGCTTTTACTGAATAGTAAACATCATGCCTTGCTTTCCAGAGTATTTTTTGTTCTTCGGGAGAAGATGCCCATTGAAAATCACTTCCACCATTATTTTTTGATAATTCTTCAACAATTTTTATAGACTCATTATTTGATAGTTCACTACCATGAAATTCAAAGAATAAAGTTGGTGATGCTTTGATGTTTTCTAACTTTGAATATTTAATGCTAATTTCCATTTGATCTTTGTTTAACATTTCAATTCTTGCAATTGGAACACCATACTGAATAACTTCTTGTGCAGTCTTTACTGCTGAGTCTAAATCTGTAAAATAGCAAACTGCACTCATTATACTCTCAGGTATTGGTGATAATCTTAATTGAACTTCTGTAATAATTCCTAAAGTTCCCTCAGATCCAATAAACAAATTAGTTAAGTTATATCCCGCAGAAGTTTTTTTGGTTCTTGCACCGGTTTTAATTATGTCTCCATTTGGTAAAACAACTGTTAAACCAGAAATAACTGTTCTCATTGTTCCATATTTAACTGCCATTGTTCCTGAAGCTGAAGTAGATGCCATACCACCGAGTGCAGCATCCGCACCAGGATCTATTGGAAAAAATACTCCGTCTTCTCTTAAGTATTCATTTAATTGTTTTCTTGTTACATTTGCTTGTACTCTGCAATCAAAATCTTCAGCATTTACGCTTAAAACTTTATTCATTTTTTCTAGAGAAATTGTAATACCATTTTGATTTCCAACAACATGACCTTCAAGAGAAGTGCCTGTACCAAACGGGACAACAGGAATTTTGTGCTCGTTACAAATTTTAAGGATTTTTGAAACTTCTTCATTAGTTTCTGGAAATACAACTGCCTTCGATAATATTGGATTATAGGTATCTTCTCCTCTTGCATAATTTGCACGAGTAGACTCAGATGTGGAAAATCTCCCATTAAATATCTTTTTTAATTCTGCTTGGACAGTTTCATTCATTAATTAATAATACAAAAATATTAGTTAAAAATACAGTTTATTTAGAAAGCATCTTGCCTATGTTTTCCAAGGCTTGCATTATATTATCTCTAGATGCAGCAAAACTAAATCTAACATAATCATTACAAGTCTTACCAAACGCAGTGCCAGGAACAATTGCTACTCCAGCTTCATGCATAGCTTTTTTGCAAAACTCAGATCCATTCATGCCAGTCCCTTTTATATTCGGAAAAGCATAAAAAGCTCCTCCCGGCAAACTACACTCAACTCCTGGTAAATCATTTAATCCTTTATGAATTAAATTTCTTCTTAACGTAAATTTGTCTAACATATCTTTAATTGAGTCTTCTGGACCATCTAATGCAGCTATACCAGCATATTGGGCTGCTGCATTTACACATGATACACTATTAATCAAAAGTTTGTTTACATGTTCAACCAAATGCTCTGGCCAGTAACTCCAACCAAGTCTCCATCCAGTCATAGAATATGCTTTACTCCAACCCTCAAGAACAATTAATCTGTCTCTTAAGTTAGGATAGTTAAAGAAAGTCGGCATTTCTTTATAGTCAAAAATTTGTCTACTATAAATTTCATCACTTAAAATTGTGACTTGCGGATGTTTTTCTAATTCTTTTGCCAGGTAATCAATTGCAGGTTTTTCAACAAAACTTCCAGTTGGGTTATTTGGATTAATTAAGATTAAAAGTCTAGTTTTGTCAGTTATCAAAGATAGAATTTTGTCTGGATCAAATTTTAAATCTTTATCCTCAGTTAAATCATATGGAACAGCTTTTGCTCCAGAGTAGTTAATCATTGATTCATAAATTGGAAAAGCTGGAGTAGGATGAATTATTTCAACACCTGGTTCTCCATAACAAGTAATTGCATAATACATTGTAGGTTTACCACCTGGCATTATTAAAACTCTATTTGGATCAATATCAGCATTGTAAAGTCTCTTAACCCATCTTGCGACAGCTTCTCGACATTCTGGAATTCCATTTGATAAAACATAACCATGATGACCGTCATCTAAAGCTTTTTTTGCAGCTTCGACTACATGTTTTGGAGTTTTAAAGTCAGGTTGTCCTAGACCTAAATGGATCATAGGTTTTCCTTGTGCTTCTAATTTTTTTGCTTCTGCTAAAACAGAAAATGCACTTTCAGTTCCTAAACGATCTAATGCTTTTGCTAGTTCAATCATAATTTTTCGTCGACAAATTAACTGAAAAGCATCTTCATGTCTATTTATTTAAAGTGTAAATAATAATAAAAATTATTTATAAAAAATATTTAATTACGGTAAATTATCTTTGATCTATCTAACTCTTTTACACTTTTGCAGCCCATAAGGATCATATTCCTTCTAATTTCGTCGTGCATATTTTGAAGCAGCCTCTCTACTCCTTGCTGTCCACCCGCTCCTAAGCTAAACAAAAAAGCTTTACCAAAACTACAAGCAGTTGCACCTGCAGCTAAAGCCTTTAGAACATGAGTTCCCCGTCTAACACCTCCATCTAAAATTATCTCAACCTTATCACCCACAGCATCTGAAATAGCCTTTAGTTGATCAAATGGAGTTCTAGATCCATCAAGTTGTCTTCCTCCATGATTAGAAATTATTATCGCAGTACAACCAATATCAACTGCTCTCTTTGCGTCTTCAACTGACATCACACCTTTTAATGCAAAAGGCCCGTCCCATTTTTTTATACAGTATTCTGCATCGTCCCAATTCATTTTTGGATCATACTGTTCATTAACATAATCTATTACAGATTTTGTAATATTGGTCCCTTTATCAGTTTTGTGTTTAATATTAGCTAGTTCAAACTTTTTGTTTGTGAAGTATCTAAATAACCATCCGGGTCTCATTGCAAAATTCATTATACTTTCTAGAGTAAATTTAGGAGGAGTTGTAAATCCAGTTCTGTGATCTCTTTCTCTATTTCCAGCAACAATTGTATCAACTGTTAAACACAGACCATCGAAGTTTGCTCTTTTACACCTATCAATCAAATCATCAGTGAATGATTTGTCTTTATGAATATAAAGTTGAAATAATTTTGGTCCACTTGATATGTTAGCAATTTCTTCAATAGAAAATGATGCCATTGTCGACATACTATACATAGTACCAAATTTTTCTGCAGCGCGCGCTGAAGCTTTATCTCCATCAGGATGATATAAACTTTGCATAGCAGTAGGAGATAAAAAAATCGGCATATCAATTTTTCTTCCAAAAACTGTTGTGGATAAATCAGGTTCTCCTACGCTTCTTAGAATATTAGGCACTAAATCACAATCATCAAACGAATTTGTATTTCTTTTTAGAGTGGTTTCATCATCTGCACCACCATCAATGTAATGAAAAATCGGAGCTGGTAATCTTTTTTTAGCTAATTTTCTAAAATCCTCGAAATTGTAACAATTCTTCAAGCTCATGGATTTCGGAATCTTAAATTATTTCGATTAAGATCACTGATTTTTGTACAGCCCATTAATTTCATGTCTCTTACTAATTCAGTTTTATATAAGTTAAGTGCTCTCTCGACACCTTCTTGACCTGCTGCAGCTAAAGCATAAAGATATAATCTTCCACCAGCACATGCTTTTGCCCCCATAGATAAAGCTTTTAACATATGGGTTCCTCTTTGAAATCCCCCTTCACAAATAACATCTAGCTTATCGCCAACTGCATCTACAATTTCAGCTAATTGATCAAATGGTGATCTAGAACCGTCAAGCTGTCTACCTCCATGATTTGATACCATTATACCAGTGCATCCGATATCAACCGCTCTTTTAGCATCTTCAACACTCATAACTCCCTTAAGCGCAAAATGACCACCCCACTGAGAGCACAATTTTTCAGCGTCGTCCCAGTTCATAGATTGATCCAACATAGTAGAAAAATAATTACCAATTGAAGTATTTGTGTCAGTGCCTTCTTTAACAAAATCTTGAAGATGTGGTAGTTCAAATTTCCCTTTAGTTAAATAATTTATTCCCCACATTGGTTTTGTGGCAAAACTAAACAAACTCGAAAGTGTTAATTTTGGAGGTGATGTAAATCCAGTTCTTAAATCTCTTTCACGATTTCCTCCTGTTATCGTATCAACAGTTAAAGCCATCACATCAAATTTTGCTGCTTTCGCTCTTTCTAAACAAGAGTCATTTAATCCTCTGTCTTTATGGAAATAAAATTGAAACATTTTTGGTGTATCTATTAAAGAGGAAATTTCCTCAACACTAACTGTAGCCAATGCTGAAACACCAAACATCGTGTTAAACTTCTTTGCAGCTTTTCCAACCGCTCTTTCTCCTTCGTAGTGGAATAGCCTTTGCAGAGCTGTTGGAGAACAATAAAAAGGTAAATCTAGTTTTTTTCCAAAAATAGTCGTTGATAAGTCCACATTTTCAACACCTCTTAAAACATTTGGAACTAAGTCAACGTCATTAAATGCGCTACTATTTCTTGCATAAGTTATTTCATCATCTGCCGCTCCATCAATATAATGAAATATTGGAGATGGAAGCTTTTGTTTTGCTAGTTTTCTAAAATCATAAAAGTTATGACAATCTTTTAATCTCATATCTTAAGTTAAAATTTTTTTATAAAATTAAACATATAACTATTTGCCCCAGGATTTTTATCTCCAAGACTCGCATTAGAAATATGATTATAAGAAATTCCTAATTCAGAATTAGATGAAATTTCAAATAATATCTGTATTTGTGTCTTAAATTCAATTTCGTGACCTAAGTCCTTGCCATCACCCTCATCGTAATATCCAACTGCAAAACTAGGGGAAAAGGTGGTTGAATTAGATTTTTGGGTTAATTGATAACCTGTATAAATATATATTGCATCATCAGCTGTTATCATCGCACCTGTCACAGGCTGAACATTACCCAAGAAAATATCTTTGCTAGCATTAAAATTTTTATATTCAGCTCCGAAAAGATTTGCTCTCTTACCATCATCGCTGAAGTCAAACATGCCAGTGTAAAGGCTCAATTTATTTTCTGCATTAGAAAATGAGACAGTGAGAAATGAAATTATTAAAGTTTTAATTAAAATCTTCATATTGAAATTCATGTTACTTTATAGATACTTTTCTAATAATTAAAAGGCCGCCAAAAACGAACAAAATCAAAGGTATTGACCAGAGTAAAAATGTATTTTGGTTTAATTCTGGTTCATATACAATCCATTCTCCATATTTATTTTTTAAATAATCATATATTTCTTCTTCTGCTTTACCTTCATCAATCTTATTTTTTACAACAAGCTTCATACTTATAGCAAAATCAGATTGAGAATCATAAACAGATTGACCTTGGCATATCAAGCACCTCAAGTTTTTTGTAATTTGATCTACTTTAGTATTTATTTCATTAGCATAGGAAAAATTAAAACAAAAATATAATAAGAATACTAACTTTATAATTTTAGGCATTTTTTTTTAACAAATTTTTTATTTCTATTAAATTTTCGCTCGTCAATGGGCCAATATACTTTTTTATTATCTCATTTGTTTTACCACTTATAATAAAAGTTTCAGGAACACCAATAGCTCCAAATTCTATTGATTTTGTTCCATCGTTATCAGTAATAACTTCTGAATAAGGATTTCCAAGTAAGCTTAAAAAATTTTTCGCATTTTTTGGACTGTCTTTATAATTAATTCCAATTATATTTATGTTCATATCTTTTAATTTCATTAAAAACTGATGCTCTTCTCTACATGGTGCACACCAAGATGCCCAAATATTTACTACAGAAGGACTATTTTTATCAAATAAGTCTGAAATATTAATTATTTCATCAGAAAATAGTTTTTTTGCATTAAGTGAAAAATCTATTTTACTTTTTAATTTCTCGTTAGAGTAATCTTTCGATACGTTCAATCCCTTAAGCAAGATTATAAAAATTATTATTAATGTTAGTAGTAATCCTAAAAATTTAATATTTTTGCTCATTTTTTCTAATGACACTTAATAAACCACCAAAACCAATAAATATAGTTGAGATCCATATCCAAATCATTAAGGGTTTATATTGATATCTTACATTATAATAACCATCGTCTTTTAAAATATTAAATACTAAAAAATTATCTGAAAATAATGTTGTCTTAATATCCGCTTCACTCGTAATAGTTAAAGGCTGTTGGTAAATTCTAACTTCTGGGTATAAAGCAAAAGAGGAATTTTTATTTGTAACTTCAAAACTAGCTTTAAGAGATTTATAATTGTCTACATCTGTAACATTAACTTCTTTTAATTTTACAACTTTTTCATTGAATATTCTTTCATCTCCTACTTTCATATTTGAATTGAATTCATTAGAAAAAAGGCCATTCAATAAGATACTAGTAATTAATAAACTAAAACCAAAATGTGAAATTTTTTGGCTAATCGAGGATTTACTAACAAAAAAATCCTTAATTGTTACTAATAAAAGATAGATGCTCAAAACTATCAGGGGAATAGACAACAGAAACGAATTTTCGGTTTTTGTTAAAATGACATATGAAATAAGTAGTGAAACTAAAAAAATAATTAAAATATTATTGTTAAACTTTTTTAATTTATCTTTAATCCATTTCAAACTTGGGCCAAAGCTCATGAATATTAAAAAAGGAATTAAGAAGGGTATTAAAAGATTATGATAAAAAGGTGGACCAACAGAAATTTTTGAACCATTTAAAACTTCAAGAAATATTGGATAAATTGTACCAACAAGAACAACAGATAAAAAAAACATCATAAACCAGTTATTCACTAATATTGCAGTCTCTTTACTTAAAATAAAATTCTCTTTAGCTGTGTTTGATATTTTATTCTGATTAAAAAAGAAAATTAATATAGACATCAAAATTAGGATAAAGAGAAAACTTAATATATATAGCCCTCTTGATGGATCGTTTGCAAAAGTATGAATTGAATTTAAAATTCCAGACCTAACAAGAAAAGTGCCACTCATACTCAGTGAGAAAGTTGTAATTGACAAAATAATAGTCCACTCTTTAAACGAATTTCTTTTCTGTAATACAATTACAGTATGCAGTAGCGCTGTTAAGCAAAACCATGGCATTAATGAAACATTTTCTACAGGATCCCAAAACCAAAAACCTCCCCAGCCCAGCTCATAATATGCCCATATAGATCCAAGCAAAATACCAATTGTTAAAAATACCCAAGATACCAAAACCCATTTTTTAATATGCCTTGCCCACTTATCTCCAATATTTCCGCTAATCATTGAGGCAAGTGAAGCTGAAAAAATAATAGATGTTCCAACATAACCTAAATATAAAATTGGAGGATGAATAGCTAAAGCAGGGTCTTGTAAAATAGGGTTCAAACCTAATCCCTCGCTAGGAATTGGATATAGTATTTTGAATGGGTTGGAAGTTAATAAAATAAAAACTAGAAAACCTGAAATAATAATTTGTTGAAATAGTATCGTTAAAAGTTTGTATTTAGTATCTTGTGATCTTGAATTTAATAAAAAAATAAATAGAAAAATTGAAAGAACTAATAACCACAATAATAAACTTCCCTCGTGATTTCCCCATGTACCTGATACTTTATAAAATAAAGGTTTTAAAGTATGAGAATTGTTGAAAACAGTTTCATTACTAAAATCTGAAATTACAAAAGCTGCAACTAGACTAAAAAAACTTACCGTAATCATTATAGTTTGTATTGAAGTAATTAAAATAAAGTTTTTATCTAAATATTTATTTTCTGAATTTGCATCCAAGTATGACTTAAAAATTAAATAAACAGATGCTATTAAAGCAACATATAAAGAATAATTTCCTAAATAATTAGACATACAAATTAATTGTTTTTCATAGCTTCGTTGACTTCAGGAGGCATATAATTTTCATCATGTTTTGCTAAAATCTTGTCAGCATTTAGAAAACTTTTATCCTTTAAGAAACCTTCGGCAACTACACCCTTACCCTCTTCAAACAGATTAGGTACAGATCCATTAAAGTTGACTAATAATTCATTTTTGAAATCCGTAATTACGAAAAAAATTTCTTTATCATTTATTTTAATAGAATTTTTTTTCACCATTCCACCAACTCTAATTTTTTGAGCATTTTTGATTTCATTAAGGTTTTTAATGTCTGTTGGAGACTTAAAATATACTACGTTTTCCTCAAGAGATTTAATCACCAAAAAAATTGTAAGAACTAATGAAATTAAAATTAAAAAAATAAAAAGGGCTCTAAATTTAACTTTTTTTCCGTACATGTGAATTTTAGTTAAACTTTAGATGTGGAAGTGTTTGCTAATATCTCTCTGTACGTTTTTTGTTTAGCTACTGATGCAAGTTTCTTTTCATCTAGTGATTTATAATTTTCCTCAAATTTCTTTTTCTCTTTAATTAAATTTAATTTTACTACCGCGTACAAGAAGCTAAAAGAAAATAGAGTAAATATAAATGATGACCAAACGTATACACCGTATCCATTCATATTTAGTAGTTCACTAATCATAATCTATTAAGACCTTTATTCTTAATCTTTAACAGTTCTGTATTATATTTCATTAAAAATATCAAAAGTGAAAATAGAGCAAATGCCGCAGTCATTATAGCTAATGGTGTCAACATTGAAGAATGAATTGTTGTTTCTTCCAAAATTTTTACTGACGCAGGTTGGTGTAAAGTATTCCACCATTCTACTGAAAATTTTATAACTGGAATATTTATAATACCAATAATTGCTATTATTGAGCTAATTTTTTCTGCTTTACTAGTGTCTGTCGTAATCTTCCAAGAAGTAATGAACAATAAATAAAAAATTGAAAGTAAGAGCATTGAAGTTATTCTTGCATCCCAAGCCCACCAAGTTCCCCAGGTTGGTTTTCCCCAAATTGATCCTGTAACTAAAGCTATTATGCTAAAAACAAAACCAGAAGGTGCTAAACTTTTTGTTATTAAAGAGAAATTTTTATTTTTAAAAACAAAAACTCCAAAAGAAAGAATGGAAATAAATGAAAATATTCCGAGTGATATCCAAGCTGATGGAACATGGACATACATAATCCTAACTGAGTCACTCTGCTTATAATCCTCAGGAGAAAGAACTAAAGCTTCAACTAATCCAAGTAACAATACAATTATAAATAGCGCAAATACAAACTTTTGTATTTTATTAATTATCTTTAAAGTATTATTTGGATTGAAATAATTAATCATAATTTTTTATAGCACATAAATTTTAGATTAAAATTGTTCAAAATTTTCTGACCAAGAATACAGAGGGAGATAGAGGAAAAACAGTACTCTTGATCAGAATTAAATATTTTATAACAAACAGATATGACAGAGATTTGGGACAATTGTGTTTAAATATTGGCTATTAGTTAATTTGAAGGCTTGAAGTAGCTTGATCCACGCTTACCTGAAAAAATTTCGTTAATTAGAGGGTGTTTTATAGGCTCTTCAGAGTCATCAAATAATAGATTTTGCTCAGACACATAAGCCTCGTAAGTAATTTCGTCATTCTCTGCTAGTAAATGATAAAATGGCTGATCCTTTCTAGGTCTCACGTTTTTTGGAATCGATTGATACCACTCCTCTGAGTTATTAAATTCAAAGTCGACATCGTAAATCACACCTCTAAAATCGAAGTGTCTATGCTTTACAACGTCTCCAATTGAAAATTTAGCTTTTTGAGTACTCACGATATTAAATATGGATATTTGATGAAAAAAATCAATAAAAAAAATATAAATGTTTTATTAATCTGTTAATATGTAGCAGTGAATAAATCACTTCTAAAATTCATTACAGACGTTGGGCCTTTAGCTATTTTTTTCTTCTTTTATTATAACAGTGATAAAAATTTAAAAGTTGCAATACCACCTCTAATTGTCGCAACAATAATTTCTGTTCTCTTGGTTTGGATACTGGAAAAAAAAGTTCCTATGGTTCCTTTGTTAGGAGGAATTTTAATTACTCTATTTGGAGGTTTAACAATTTATTTTGATAATCCAATTTTTATTTATATGAAACCCACTATTATAAATATTTTATTTGCCTTAGCTTTATTCTTTGGAAAATACTTCACCAATGAACCAGTTTTAAAATTAATACTTGGAAAAACACTGCCAATGTCTGATGAAGGTTGGAAAATTTTGAATAACAGATGGACTTATTTTTTTATTTTTTTAGCTATATTAAATGAAATTGTTTGGAGAACTCAAACAGAAGAATTTTGGGTTAACTTTAAAGTTTGGGGAATGTTACCAATTACATTCATCTTTACAGCATCACAAGTTGGGTTGATTAATAAACACAAATTAAATGAGTAATTTAAAATTAGTAATAAATAATTCAAATAAAGAACAAAACCAAAGGTATTTTTTTGAAAAAAAAGAACTAAAAATTATATTAGACCTATATGCTAAAATGGTATCTGAAGGATCTTGGAAAGACTATGGCCTCTCAATATCAAGTAAAAGAGTAAGTTTTAGTATTTTTAAAAATGCAGCAGAAAAAGCTATCTACAACATTAGTAAAAATTTTAAACCCTCTAATAAGAATTTGAAATATTTAATAACTGATAGAAATGGTAAAATTTTAAATAATGCTTATGATTTAGAAATACTTCTAAAAAAAACAAATTGGAAAAAACTGTAGTTTTTGATTATCTTCTTTGACCAAACAATCTTAAAAGCATTATAAATAAATTTATAAAATCTAAGTATAATGTTAAAGCTCCCATAACAGCTTTCTTGCCAATTACTTCACCTGAGTCTGATGCTGCGTACATATTTTTAATTTTTTGTGTATCGTATGCTGTTAATCCGACAAATATAAGAACTCCAATGATTGAAATAGCAAAGTACATCATTGAAGATTTTAAGAAAATATTTACTAAAGATGCGATTATAATACCGATCAAACCCATCATTAAGAATGATCCAAATTTTGTGAGGTCTCTTTTAGTTGTGTAACCATATATACTCATAGCTCCAAATGTTGCTGAAGATATGAAAAATACTCTCGTCACACTAAGTCCTGTGTAAACTAATAAAATTGATGATAGTGATAAACCCATTAAGGCTGCAAAAATCCAAAAAGTAGTTTGAGCTTTTGAAGAACTCATTTTATTTATCCCAAAACTCATATAAAAAACAATTCCGAGAGGAGCTAACATAACCACCCATTTCAATCCTGATAGATAAATTGCATTTCCGAACTCAGTTAAAGCAACTATTGATCCACTTGCATCTGTAACTACTGACATTTTAAAAGATAGCAATGCAATGATTCCCGTTAGCAAAACTCCAGTTGCCATGTAGTTGTAAACTTTAAGCATGTAGGCTCTAAGGCCTTCATCCATCACAACAGCTTTTTTTGCTGTCGTTGATCTATTTAAAATATTGTCTCTATTGAATTCCATAATTAAATATATAGTAATAAATTTTAAATTTTTCAAGCAGTCAAAATATAGGTAACAAATACTTAATATTTAATGAATTATAAAAAATTAGGAACAACAAATATAGATATTAGCACGATTTGCCTCGGCACCATGACTTGGGGTGAACAAAATAGCCAAGAAGAGGCCTTCGAACAAATGGATTTCTCACTAGAAAATGGGGTTAATTTTTGGGATACAGCAGAACTTTATGCTGTACCTCCTAAAGCTGAAACTTTTGGTCATACAGAGACGATCATTGGAAATTGGTTTGAAAAAACAAAAAAAAGAAAAGATGTGATACTTGCAACTAAAGTTTGTGGTCCTGCTAGAGATTATATTAGAAATGGTGAAAATAGTTTTGTAGGGAAGAATCTCGAAACTGCACTTCATAACAGTCTTAAAAGACTTAAAACTGATTATATAGATTTATATCAGCTTCATTGGCCGGAAAGAAATGTAAACAATTTTGGAAGACTTGGATATGTGCATAAAGAAAATGAATGGAATAAATTCGAAGACGTGTTGGTTGAATTACAAAAGTACATTGAGCAAGGTAAAATTAGACATGTAGGTTTATCTAATGAAACTCCTTGGGGTGTTATGAATTATCTCAAACTCTCAAAGGAAAAGAGTTTGCCAAGAATGATGTCCATACAAAATCCCTATAGTTTATTAAATAGGTCATATGAAGTTGGATTAGCAGAGGTATCTATAAGAGAAAATATTGGCTGTTTATCTTATTCTCCTTTAGCCAGTGGTTTTTTAAGTGGTAAATATAGAAATAAGCAATTTCCAAAAGGATCTCGGATGGAAAGAGATTGGGATTTTTGGACAAGATATCGAAAACCAAATACTAACGAAGCTGTTGATGAGTATTTTAATATTAGTGAAAAATACAACATTGATATGAGTCAAATGTGTATAAAATTTTGTGAGATACAGGATTTCATGTCTAGCGTTATTATTGGTGCAACAACAATGGAGCAGTTGAAAACAAATATAGAAAGTGTAAAAGTGAATTTTGATAAAGAAATAATTAATGAAATTAATGAAATTCAAAAAAAATATCCAAATCCATGTCCATAATTTTTAAAATAATTTTTTTTATTCTCTTATTAGGATCAACTTCTTATTCAGAAGAATTAAATAAAATAGGAACATTTAAAGACTGGGATGCAATTGTTGTTACTAATGGGGATAGTAAAGTATGTTTTGCTCAATCTAAACCTGTTCTTCAATCTCCTAAAAAAAATGATAGAGATGCAAGATTATTTGTAACTTTTAGACCATCTGAAAAAATTAAAGACGAAGTAAGCACAACCTCAGGCTATGAATACAACAGTCAAAATTCAATTACAGCTAGCTCTGGTAAATCAAAATATAAATTTGATATAGCTCAAGATAATTTTGCATGGATTTCAAGTAATAAAATTGAAAAAAAAGTTGTTAGCAGAATGAAAAAGGCCTCAAGATTAATGGTTACTGGATATAATAAATCTGGATCTCAAACAATTGATCATTATTCTTTGATGGGCTTCACTAAAGCATATAACGCAGCTAAAAAAAGCTGTAGTTAAATAATGAAATCAAAGAAAAAGATAGTTCTTGCCTATTCTGGAGGTTTGGACACATCAATCATATTAAAATGGTTACAGGAAAATTATGATGCAGAAGTAATTTGTTATACTGCAGACATTGGTCAAGAAATAGATAGAAATAAAATTTTAAGAAACGCAAAAAAACTTGGCGTAAAAAATATTATTATTCAAGATCTAAAAGATATTTTTGTAAAAGATTATGTTTATCCAATGATTAGGGGCCATGCAATATATGAAGGTGTTTATTTGCTTGGAACCTCAATTGCTAGACCTTTAATAGCCAAAGATCAAATTAGAATTGCTAAAAAATTTAATGCCTATGCTGTATCTCATGGATCAACAGGAAAAGGAAATGATCAAGTAAGATTTGAGTTAGGTTATCATTATTTTGGTCCTAAAATAAAAGTTATTGCGCCTTGGAGAATTTGGAAGCTGAAATCTAGATCAGATCTAATTAATTATGCAAAAAAAAATAAAATTGAAATACCTAAAGACAAGAAAGGAGCGCCACCTTTTTCGGTAGACGATAATATTTTTCATACATCAACAGAAGGAAAGTTGTTAGAAAATCCAAAAAACTCTGCACCTGACTTTATCTTTCAAAGAACGGTATCTCCAGAAAAAGCACCTAATAAATCTTCAATTGTAAAAATAGATTTTAGAAGTGGAGATCCGATTGCAGTGAATGGGAAAAAATTATCTCCATCTAAATTGCTTGGAAAATTAAATGACATAGCTGGAAAAAATGCTATTGGAAGAGTTGATCTAGTAGAAAATAGATTTATCGGTATAAAATCAAGAGGTGTATACGAAACACCAGGCGGAACTTTATTAATGCACGCTCATAGGGCTATAGAGTCTGTTACACTTGATAAAGATACAATGCATAAGAAAGAAAAAATTATGCCTAGATATGCGGAACTGATTTACAATGGATATTGGTTTTCTAAAGAGAGATTTAAATTACAAAGAATTGTTGATCTTAAGAGAAGTAAAGTTAATGGATCAGTTAAATTGAGGTTATATAAAGGGAATGTTATTATTCATTCAAGAATAACTAAAAGTTCAGCTTATTCTATGAAAAAAGTTTCATTTGAGGAAAATAAAACTTTTAATAAATCAAATGTTGAAAGATTTATTAATTTTCACAAGAAAAAATTAAAATAAAATATCATGAATTTTGAACCAAGTCGGGCGCAAGCCACTAATAAACTAGATAATTTTATTGAAAATAATCTTTCTGAATATTCAAGATTGAGAAATTTTGATTTTGGTCCGGATAAAAGATCAAATATATCATGTATTTCTCCATATATATCTCATGGAATATTAAGTGAGTTAGAAGTTATAGATAAAGCCTTAAAGAAATTTTCATTTTCTAAAAATGAAAAATTTATTCAGGAGGTTTTGTGGCGTACTTATTGGAAAGGATGGTTAGAATTAAGACCTAGTGTATGGACAGATTACATAATAGAAATAAAAGTTATAAGAGAAAAATACAAAGATAATAAAGATTATTTAAATGCCATTGATGGAAATACAAATATAGAATGTTTTAATGAATGGGTTAAAGAATTAAAAGAATTTAATTACCTTCATAATCATACAAGAATGTGGTTTGCCAGTATCTGGATTTTTACTTTAAATTTACCTTGGCAATTAGGAGCTGAATTTTTTATGAAACATCTCTATGATGGAGATGCAGCATCTAATACATTGGGATGGAGATGGGTTGCTGGGATACAAACACAAGGTAAGCATTATTTGGCAAGTGAATGGAATATAAAAAAATTTACTAATAACAGATTTAATAACATTAATTTAAATGAAAATGCACCACCTAAAGTTAGCGAGAAAATATACAAGGCTGTCTTAAAAGATTTTAGTAATCCAGTAAGTTTGGATGAGCAAAATTTAATTATTTTTGATAATAATCTTTCTTTTGAGTTGACTGATTTCAAAGACCATAAATTTAAAAAGATTTATTTAGTTAATAATAATAACGACAGTAGAAATATTAAACTTAGTGAAAAAACAATGAAATTTAAGACTAATTTAATTCAGGATCAAAAAAGAAGGTTGGATGAAAAATCTTTGGATTGTGAAATTATTGATATTGGTAACCTTAAAACAATTGAGAATAGTTATTTTTTTTATCCTTGTGTTGGAGAAAACTTAGATTATTTAACTTCTCAAGGAATAAATAATATAAAATTTCTTTATCGTAATTTAGACCGAAGTTCTTGGAAATATTGCAATAAAGGTTTTTTTAATTTCAAAAAGTACATACCAACTATAATTAAAGAATTTTTTTAAAGAACTATTGTAAATTATCAAAATTATGAGATAACAATAATATGAATAATCCGCAAGTTCTTGAAATTATTGAAAATCTTAAAGGCAGAAGGAATTATGAAGAAAAGAAAGCTTCAAAATTAGGTTTCAACTCTCTTTACGCGTACATTGAAAATAAAATATTAAAAGAGAAAGAAGCTGAAGCAGCAAAAATTCTTGAACAATCAGCCCCTAAAGAAGAAGTGATTGAAGCAAAAAAACCAGAGAAAAAGAAAAGCTGCTCTTGTTGCTAATTAGTTATTTTTTGAACATTTCTTAGAACAATATTTCACTTTATCCCAGTTTAATTTCCATTTTTTTCTCCAAGTAAAAGATCTCTTACATACAGGGCAAATTTTTGTGGGTAAATTTTCTTTTCTCACTATGCAGTATTTTGTTTAATAAATTTTTCTGCCTCAGCTAAAATTAATTTTTTTCTATCAGGTTTCATTTTATCGAAAATTCTAACCATCATAGAAAGTCTAGGATTTTTTAAAAAGAAGGCTCTATTTCTATTAATGAATCTCCAATAAAGACCATCCATGGTATTGCACCATTCTCCTTTTTTAAAATCCATCATTTTCATGAAATAAGCGGAGCCGCAAATATATGGTTTTGTTGCAAATATTCCTCCATCACTGAAAAGCCCCATTCCATAAACATTCGGGACCATTACCCAGTCAGAGGAATCCACAAACATTTCCATAAACCATTTGTAAACATTCGTTGGCTTAACTTCACATAAATTCATTATGTTTGATAAAATCATTAACCTTTCAATATGATGTGACCAACCATAATTCACTGCATTTTTAATAGCATAATCTAGAGGTGGTAATCCTGTTGTTCCTTCGTACCATGAGTTTTTCATTTTTCTATTTTGTTTAAAAAAATTTCTAGTTTCCATTTCTTTTGAATAGCTTTGATAAATTCCCCTCATAAATTCCCTCCATCCAATTACTTGACGAATATAACCCTCTAAGGAATTTAATCTTATTTTATTTTTGTTGTGAAAATCTAAAACTTTTTTAATTATAAATTCTGGAGTGATAAGACCTAAATTGATGTAAGGACTTAAAGCACTATGAAATAATATATTGTCTTTCTGATCAACTGCATCTTCATAATCCCCAAATAAATTTGATTTCTCTTTAATAAAAAAATTTAATAATTTAATTACATCATCATATTCCGTAGCAAACCAAAAGTCTTTCGTATTACCTGGGTGACTTTTAAAATTTTTATCAATTAAAATTTTTAGTCTTTTGGTATGAACAGTCTCAGCAATTTTAGGAAATTTGGGTATAGATATATTTTTTGGAAGTTTATTTCGATTTTCTTCGTCAAAACTCCATTTACCTCCTTCTGGATTACCATCTTTTTTCATGAGTATATCCAAATCTCTTCTAGTCTCTTTATAAAAAACTGCCATAAAAGGTTTTTTTGATTTCGATAAATAGTTTTTAAATTTTTCTCTAGAATTTAAAAACATTGGTGTTTGAATAATATTCCATTTAATTTTTTCCTTTTTTAAAAAATTGGTAATTTTATTTTCAAAAAACTTATCCTCAATTTCGAAACTTGAAATTTCTTTAATTTTTTTTGCTTTAATTATTTTTTTTAATTTTTCTGTGTAATCCAGCTTGAAAGATTTATCCTCGATAGAAGAATATTCTAATTTAAATTTATTTTTTTTTAGTCTATCTGCGTGAGATCGCATGCAAGATAAGAACAATAATATCTTTTGTTTATGATGCTTTTCGTACGTACAAAGCTGATAATCTTCAGCCATAAAGAAAAAGTGGTCTTTTCTGTACTTTTCTAGATATTTCTCTGAGAAAAGCTGATTTCCAAGTAGAAAAAATAATTTCATTAACTATATATAACTCTTTAAAAATTTATGTCAGAAAAATATTTAGTAGTAGGTGCGACAGGATCTATCGGATCTAATTTAGCCGAACAGTTATACGCAGCCGGCAAAGAAGTACATTTAATTGGTAGGGATGAAGAAAGAACAAAATCTTTGTCTGAAAAACTAAATTGTAAATATACAGTCTCTGATGTTTTAGAAAATGGTTTTGTTGAAAAGATTAAGTCCGAAATAGATGATATCAAAGGTATAGCTTATTGTGTTGGTTCAATTGATTTAAAACCTTTGAGAATGGTTACAGAACAAGATTTTACAAAATGTATGAAACTAAATTTATATTCTGCAGTAGATTTAATTAAAGGTTATCAAGAAAGTTTAAAAAAAAATAAAGGATCGATTGTTTTGTTTTCAACTGTTGCTGCTCAAAGGGGTTTTACAAATCATGCAATTATAGCTTCAACTAAAGCAGCTGTTGAAGGATTAACTGTTTCTTTAGCAGCAGAATTTGCTCCTAATATAAGAGTAAATTGCATTGCTCCAAGTTTAACTAATTCAAAAATTGCAGAGCCAATGCTTAAAAATAAAGTTTTAGCTGATGGTATAGCAAAAGCCCATCCATTAAAAAGACTTGGAGAAGGTAAAGACTCAGCTTCACTTGCAAAATTTCTAATAACTGAAGACAGTTCTTGGGTTACAGGACAAATTATTGCTGTTGATGGTGGTAGATCAAAACTTTCATAGAGTGAAGAAATTATTATTTCTTTTATCCTTAATATTATTCTCAACTAATTCATTTAGTAAAAATTTTAATTTTAATAAAATTATTGAATTAGAAGCACCTTGGGGTTCGTCGTTCGTTAATGATAATGAAATGATTATTACTGAGAAAAGTGGCAAAATAAAACTTGTTAATATTTCAACAAGAGAGATGAGTGAAATTGGTCATAACTTAAATTTTGTAGAATATGGACAGGGAGGATTATTGGATATTCTGTATCATGAAGATTACATTTACATCTCATACACAGAAAATAGAAATAATTGGAAGACTAGTACTTCAATTGCACGTGCAAAATTTAATAAAAACAAATTAAATTTTAAAAATATTTTTCAAGCCAATCCACCAATTGACTCGCCTTATCATTTTGGTTCAAGACTGGCAATTAAAGACAATTATTTATTTGCTTCTGCAGGTGAAAGAGGCGGTGGAATGATTGCTCAAGATGGAAATAAACATCCAGGAAGTATAATTAGGATTTATCTAGATGGTGGCATTCCAAAAGACAATCCTCGCTTTGAGGGGAAATCAGACTGGCTACCTGAAATATATCAAATTGGTGTAAGAAATCCTCAAGGTTTAGCTTTATCACCTTTTGATGGAAAAATTTATATGAGCAATCATGGTGCAAAAGGAGGCGATTGGTTTGGTGAAGCAAAGAAAGGTGAAAATTATGGTTGGAAAATTCTTGGATGGGGTGGCACAAATTATTCAGGTATACCAATAGGGCCAAAATGGAAACCTGGCTTTACAAAAGCCATTCAATATTGGGTTCCATCTATAGCCACAAGTGCAATCACAATTTATAAAGGTAATGAATTTAAAGAATGGAATGGTCATGCATTAATTACTTCTCTTAAAGATAAGTCTTTAAGAAAATTAGAGTTTAATGATTTATCAAACGTAAAAGAGGAAATAATATTTAAAGATAAAATTGGAAGAATCAGAGACATACAAATTCATCCTATAAATGGTAAACTATATTTTTTAAATCAAGATGGATTGTGGTTGATGGAAAATTCTAGTTAGTATCAAAAAGCTCTCTAAATAATTTAAATTCACCAATTTTAAAAATAATTGCATCATCTTTTTTAAATCCAAATTTTTCTGCATTTTTCTTAAACCTTAAAGGGGGCTCTAATATTGGTTCAAGTGATAAGACAAAAGTTCCCCAATGCATTCCAATTACTTTTTTACTTTTTAAATCTTTAGCAAGTCCAAGGGCTTCTTCAGGGTTAGTGTGGTAAGCAGAAGAATCTTTAATTGAAGCCATAGGATAAAAATTATATGCGCCAATGTTAATAAATGTTAAATCAATTGGACCGTATTTATCTCCCAATTCTTTATATATTTTTCCAACACCAGTATCACATGAAAATAATATTTTTTTTCCTTTGTATTCAATCAAATAGCTACCCCATAAAGTTTTGTTAGTATCCGTTAAACTCCTTTTTGACCAGTGGACTGATGGCAAAAAAGTAATATTTAAATTCTGATTTATTCTTATTTGATCATACCAATCCATTTCATTTACATCTTTAAATCTATTAATTTTAAAATATTTTTTTAGTCCCAAAGGTACCAAAACTTTAGAATCTTTATAAGGAAATCTCATTATTGTTTTCATGTCTTGATGATCGTAGTGATTGTGAGTTAGTAGAAAAATATCTGTTCTTGGTATCTCATTAAGTTTTAATGCTGGTTCGGTAAATCTCTTTGGCCCAAAAAATAAAGGTCCTGCATTTTTCGAAAAAACTGGATCTGTTATTATTGTTATTTCCCCTAATTTTAATAAAAATGTTGCATGACCTATCCACGCTACATAATCTTCTTTTTGGAAATTATTTAAATCCAATAAAACTTTTTCTTTTTTAATGATATTACTTACAGGAAAAGTCATATCTAATTTTTTTTTTTCTTGGTTAAAGACCTTAAACGACCAATTGAAATTCATATCGATCACCTTTGATCCTTCAGGATTACGAAATGTGCCATTTGCTAAATGATGATATTTTTTTTTCATATCCGATTAATAATTTTTTGAAATAATATCTTGAATTGTATTACTTATAACTATTGTTCCAGCTTTGTTAGGATGTATGCCATCTTGTTGATTTAGATTTGGATCAAGAGCAACACCTTCTAGCAAAAATGGAATAAGAGGTAAATTATATTTTTTTGATAATTTAGGATAAATAGCATCAAAATTTTTTTTATATTTAGTTCCATGAGTTGTTGGCGCAACCATCCCAGCTATTATAACTTTTATTTTTTTACTGTTAGCGATTTTAATTATTTCTTCTAAATTTCTCTCTGTTTCATCTGGTTGAATTCCTCTAAGCATATCATTTGCCCCAAGACCAAGGATGATTAGATCAATACCGGGCTCTGATAAACTCCATTCTGCTCTATTCAATCCACCAGAAGAAGTACTTCCTGACACACTTCCATTTATTACCTTAATATTTAAACCACTCCTAACGAGATTACTTTCTAAAACCAAAGATAAGTGTTGTTCTTTAGGTAGACCATAACCCGCCATTAAACTATCGCCGAATAATATAACCTTTTCTATTGCACTTGCATTTATGTGCACTAGAAAGAATAACAATATTTTTATAAATAAACTTTTATTCATGAACACACTTCTTAAATTAAAAAAAATAAATCTCAAATACCAAACTGGGAAGGACAATATCAATGTTTTAAATAATATTGATTTAACTATAAAAAAAAAAGAAACTGTATCTGTGGTTGGAGAAAGTGGGTCAGGAAAAACAAGCTTGATTATGCTTATTGGTGGACTAGAACGTCCAACCTCAGGGAAAATTATATTTCAAGACAGGGAAATAACAAATCTTAATGAAGACGAAGTATCTGAAATTAGAAAGCAAAATATAGGAATTATATTTCAATCTTTCTATTTAATTCCAAACTATACAGCTGTTGAAAATGTAGCTTTAACACTTGAACTTAATGAATTTAAAAATCCAGAGAAAGAAGCAAAAAGTTTATTAGATCGATTTGGTCTAAAACATAGATTCAATAATCTTCCAAGTCAATTATCTGGCGGAGAGCAACAACGTGTTGCGATTGCAAGAGCTATTGCAATGAAACCAGATTTGATTTTAGCTGATGAACCAACTGGTAATCTAGATACCGAAAACTCAATAATGATCTCTGAAATTTTATTTAAATACGTCAAAGAAGAAGGGTCTTCTTTAATAATGGTCACGCATGATCCAAAATTAGCAGACAAAGCAAAACGAAAAATTAAAATCAAAGATGGAAAAATTAAATAGTTCTTCGGGGTTAAGTTTAATATTCAAGTATGCTTTAAAAGATCTAAGCAGAAATTATAAAAAAATTTCAAGCATTATTGTAACGCTGTTTATCAGTCTTTTTATTTTAAGTGCCATCTTTACAATCGAAGATAGTTTAAAAAAAGAGCTTAATGATAATGCAAAAGTTCTTTTGGGTGGAGATCTCGAAATCGATTATAACCGTAATCAGGGGGATCTTAATTTAGTCAATAAAGTAAAGGAATTTTCAACTGTCTCACAAATGATAGAGTTCAGTACAATGCTTTCTACGACAGGCAGAGAAAAAAATAAATCATTATTTACAAGAATTAAAACAGTTGATGAAAAATATCCACTTTACGGTGAAGTTGTTTATGAGCCAGAAGATGCTTATGAAAGAATGCAAAAGGAACCCAAGACAATTTTGATTAATGAAAGTTTATCAAAAACTTTAAAGATAAAAATAAATGACAAAGTTAAGGTACAAGATCAAAGTTTCATAGTTGTTGGAATTATAAAATCTGTACCTGATGTCAGTGGGTTTGTAGCTTTTGGAGATTGGGCATTAGCAGGAAAACAAACTTTAGAGATACTAAAACTAAATGGAATAGGTAGTTTTTTAAATTATGAATATAAAGTAAAATTTAAACCAATTGATGATTCAGAAAAAATAGAAAGTAAGATCAAAGATATTTTTAAAGATGACCAAAAAGTAAAACTTAGATTTCCAGAAAATTCAGCAAGTGGCTTAAAAAGGATAATTAATAATTTTTCCCAATTTCTCTCTTTAGTTTCAATTAGTGCAATGTTAATTGCTGGAATAGGTATCGCTAATACATTGTTGTCATTTATAAACCAGAACAATATGTCTATAGCTGTAAGAAAAGCTGTAGGATTTTATTCAGGGAATATAAAAACACTTTATTATCTTCAATTATTAATATTATTATTTATTATTACTGTAATTTCTTATGGCTCAAGTTTTTTAATTGTACCAATTGCAGATAAATATTTATCTGATGGGTTGGGATTAAATGTTTATCCAAAATTCTCTTTAATTAATTTTATAAAAATATTTATTGTAGGTTTTTTAGTTCTTATAATTTTTTCAATACCAACAATAAGTTCAATTGATCAAGTTAAAGCATCAAACCTATTTAGAAATGTATTCCAAAACCTGCAATTTTATTACTCAAAAAAGTCAGTTATTTTGAGTTTTATCTTGTTATCATTTTTAGTTTTATTGTTTACACTAGGATCTGAAAGACCTTCTTATAGCTTGGGTTATTTTCTGGCTTTTTTTGTATGTCTAATTGTATTTTTTTTACTTTCTAAAATTATAATTTATTTACTGAAAAAGTTTAATTTTATTTCAAATATCTCTTTAAAAGTATCGATAAAAAATATAACTCAAACAAAAAGTATCACTCCAATCACAATTATGTCTTTAGGCTTAGGTGTAACTTTATTATTAACTTTAGCTTTAGTTGGAACAAATTTTAAAAGAGAAATTGCAAGATCTATTCCAGATATTGCACCTGATTATTTTTTTGTTGGAATTCAAAAAGGTGAAAAGAAAAAATTTGAACAAAGTGTTTACAAAATGAACCCTGATGCAAACATTGAAATAGTACCTATGGTTTCTTCCGGAGTATTAAAAATTAATGGTGTAAATCCAAATAGCTATATTAAACCAGATAATGATAGTTATTGGGTAATTGGAAGTGAAAGAAGATCATCTTGGGTTGAAAATATACCTAAAGATAACCCAATTTTAAAGGGAGAATGGTGGGATTTATCTAAACCTAACCAACTTCAGATATCGCTTGATGCAAAAGTAGCTAAAGATTTTAATATTGAGTTGGGGGATATTTTTACTTTAAACATTTATGGTCGAGAAATTGACGGAGAAATAGTTAATTTTAGAGAAGTTGATTATCGTGATCTAAGTATTAATTTTGCCATGTTATTTAATCCACAATTTGCAAAAAAAATTCCACATGAATATTTAGCAACTGCTAAGTTTAAAAATCCAGATAATTTTGATGAAACCAAAATGTTAGAAGTATTACCGAGTTTATCTATGATAAAAATTGCTGATTACTTAAACAAAGTAACATCAGTTTTAAATAAAGTTTTCATAGCTGTAACCTTAATTTCTGGTGTAACAATTGTCATTGGATTGATTGTTATCTCAAGTGCTATAATGGTCCAAGGAAAAGTAAAAGAGTACCAAAATCTTGTATTTAAAATTTTAGGTTTTTCAAAAAAAGAAATTATATTTTCGTCTTTGATAGAATTTATAATAATTTTTATGTCGGTAATATTAATTGCAATTTTTTTTGCAGTAATTGGATCAAAATTTATTATGGAGAATATTTTTGAATTAATTTGGCAATTTGATTTTAAAGTTTTAATTTACCTTGGTGCCTCTATAGGAGTTGTGACCTTGATTTTAATTATGCTAACTAATCTTAAATATTTAAGTCCTAAAGTTTATCCATTAATTAGAAATCAATAGTAAATTTTATTTATTTGCTCTCTTAAAACACTCAATTGTATTTTTAAGTAAACATGCAATAGTCATAGGTCCGACTCCACCTGGAACTGGAGTTAAAGCTTTTGCAACTTTAGATACTTCATCAAATGCCACATCGCCAACTAGGCCGTTTTCAGTTTTATTAATACCAACGTCAATCACAATTGCATCTTTTTTTACCCAATCACCTTTTACAAGCTCAGGGATTCCAACTGCAGCGACTATAATGTCTCCTTTTAAACATTCTCCTTTAAGATCATTTGTTTTTGAATGAGTAATTGTAACTGTACAATTTTCTTTCAACAACAACTGTGTCATTGGCTTACCATTTAAATTTGATCTTCCAACAATTACAGCCTTTTTTCCATTAAGGTTTGGTTCAATTTTTTTTATTAATAAATAACAACCTAAAGGAGTGCACGGAATAGAACTTTCATAACCTGACGACAGATTACCAACATTCATGGGATGAAATCCATCTACATCCTTCTCTGGCATAATTGCCTCTATAACTTTTTGTTTATCAATATGTTTAGGAAGTGGGAGCTGAACTAAAATTCCCGAAACGGAATCGTCATTATTAAGTTCATCGATTTTTTTTAAAACTTCACTTTCTTCAACACTGTCAGAGTATCTAATCACCTCTGATTTAAGACCAACTTCAGTGGCAGATTTTTCTTTATTTCTAACATAAATTTGACTAGGTGCTAAATCACCAATCAATATGACTGTTAAACCTGGTACTTTATTAAACTTATCTTTTAAAGATAAGACTTCTTTCTTGAGCTCTTCTCTTAAATCAGCAGCAGCTTTTTTTCCATCAATTAAAATCATTTATTAAAATATTAGTGGTGCAATGTAGAGTTTCATACACATTTCTATGAACCATATCAACAAAAGAAGTACTATAGGAGAAATATCAAAAGCACCAAGGTTAGGTAAAAATCTTCTAATTCTCATTAAAATCGGTTCTGTCATTTTATAAGTGAAATCTAATATTAAATATACAAACCGATTGCTTGTATTTAGTACATTAAAAGCGACCAACCAACTTATAACAACATTGGCAATTACAACATATGAATAAAGTTTTAAAATTTGAAGAGCTAAATAAAATATAGCAATCATTTTTTTTCAACATAGATGGACTGACTTGGGAATGCAAAGGCAGCTCCCTTACCTTCAACAATTTTTTTTATTTCAAGTGCCAGATTTTCTTTAACTTGTAAATAATTAGTCCAACTATTTGTTTTTGTAAAACATCTTACATACATATCAATTGAGCTATCTGAAAACTTATCTATTCTTACAGCAACTCCAACAGATTTATCATAATCATCACCTTTATTTATATGATCTTCAATCTCATCTCTTATGGTTTTTAATTGATCAATTGTAGTGTCATATTGAAGAGTTATTATCCAACTAATAGCCCAGTTGGTCTTCCTTGTGTTATTAATTACTGCATTTTCTGCAAATTGAAAATTGGGAATAATTGCTAGTGACTTATCAAATTTTCTTATAACGGTTGATCTAAATCCAATATTCTCCACTATACCTTCAATAACTCCTTCAACTTTAATCCAATCACCAATTCTAAATCTTTTTTCAACTAATACTAAAATTCCAGATATTAAATTTTTAAATAAATCCTGTGCACCTAATGCTACTGCAACACCAAACAAGCCTAATCCTGCAATTATTGGCCCAATTTTAATTCCCCATAACTCAAGAACAGCAGCTGCGCCCAAAATAAAAATTAAAATTTTAAGAGACTTTATAATCCAGCCTATTAATTCTTTTGTCAGGACTTTATCTAATCCACTTAAAATATATGATATAGGCTCAATTATCTGATGTATTATCCAAAATATTAAAATTGTTATTAATGTTCTGTTAACGTTGTCTATGAAACCCCTTGTCTCATTATCAAATGACATATAGTAACTGGCAAAGAAGACACCAAGAACAATTGGAAGAAACCTAGCAGGACCTTCCATAGATTTTACAAAAGTATCATCTAATTTATTAGTTGTTCTTTTTGAAATTAATTCTAATTTTTTTATAACAAGTTTACTAATTAGGCCTCTAAATATTAAAAATAATATAAATATTCCAAGACCTACTATTATCTGAAAGAAATCTACCCCAAGAATTCCCTGCTTCCATACAGATAAAAATAACTCATTTAGTTTATTTAAAACGTCCATTTTTAAATTTTATATAGCAAAAACTCTTCTTCACCAGGGTTAAAAAGAAAAATTTTTTTCCATTTTATGTCATTCAATGCTGAAGATGCTTTTTCACCCATACACATTAGGTTAGTTTCCATCCAAATATTATCTAAATTATATTTTTTTATTAACGTAAAAAATGTCTTCGCACTATTTTCAGAATATATGTAAACAATTTCTGGCACAGAAGATTTGATATCTCTTAGAAAGTCATCACTTAAATTTTCATTAGGAATTGCAGTATAATTTATGATTCTCTTTATGACATAATTTTCTGAAATTAAATCTTTATCAAGATTATAAGAAACAATTTCCCCACTAATGTAGGCCATTGGCCCGATCTTTGGGTCAAAGTTTTGTAAAATTAATTCTTTAAGATTATTTACGTTACCCTCAGCAGAGAAAATATTTTGAAAGCCTACTTCTTTTGCCTTTCTTTCTGTTGCAAGACCAACACAAAAACAAATTATATTTTTATCTAATTTCGAAATATCTAAATTCTTCAATGCATTGGAGCTAGTAAAAATAATACCTTTGAATTGTGAAAAATCTGTTTCTGGTATTTCTTTCTTTTTAATTTGTAAAAGAGGTAAATGAGAAACAAGATGTTTCATCGAACTAAATTTTAATATTAATTCTTTACTATCATCGAATGGTCTAGTTAATAAAATATGCATTTTAATTTTTATATGATCCCTTTGATTGTTGTTTTAACTTTTCTCCAATTGATCTACATGCATCTTGTACTTGGTTTTTTTCAACAGTTTCTTTAATAAAATATCTCTGTTTACCATCAACTGAAAAAAGTTCACTTGTTAGATCCACTTTTTGACCTTTTATTTTTGCAAATACACCAATGGCAGTATCACAGTCACCTTCCAAAACTTTTAAAACTTCTCTTTCAGCATTTGCAACAATTCTAGCTTCCTCATCATTAATTTTTTCAAGTAACTCTTTTATCTCACTGTCATCTTTTCTACATTGTATGGCAATAATTCCCTGACCAGCACAGGGTATGATTTGATCTACACTAAATTCTTGTGAAATTTTATTTTTTAAATTTAAAGCATTAATTCCTGCTTTTGAGAGAAGTATTGCATCGTACTCACCTTTTTCAAGTTTTTTAACTCTTGTATCTACATTTCCTCTAATTAATTTATATTTTAAATTGGGTCTCTTTTTTTTTAGCTGATACTCTCGTCTGTAAGATGAGGTTCCGATGATGGAATTAGCTTTTAAATCCTCAAATTTTATATTGTTTCTACTTATTAAAATTTCATTAGGAGAATTCCTTTTCAAAAAATTATTAGTTAAAAGATTTTCTGTTTCAACAGTAGGCATATCTTTCAATGCATGTACAGCTATATCTATATTTTTATTTAATAGATCATTTTCAATTTTGTTTGAAAATAAACCCTTGCCACCTATTTCTGATAATCTTTCATTTTGTTTTTGGTCGCCTGTTGTCACAATTTTTTTTAATTTAATATCAAAAGGAAAGTATTTTTTTAGCTCATTTTTCACTTTTTCCGCATAAATCATAGCTAACTTACTACCACGTGTTCCGATAACTAAATTTGTTCTTTTCATAAAACTTATTTTTATTACATTCTTATAATTTAATTATATTAATTTTAAAAAATAAATTATGTCAAAAAATCCAATAATATTAGGAATTGAGACAAGTTGTGATGAAACTGCAGTTTCAATTATTCAAGATCATGAAAGTGGAACACCAAAAATTTTATCAAATATAGTTTCTAGTCAATTTGATATTCATAAAGAATTTGGTGGAGTTGTACCAGAGTTAGCTGCTAGATCTCATGTTGAAAAAATTAATTTAATAGCAAAAAAAGCTTTAAATGAAAGTGGTATAAATATAAACGAAATTTCCGCAGTTGCAGCAACAGCTGGCCCAGGATTAATAATTTGTCTGAGTGTTGGTTTAAATTTTGGTAAAGCTCTTGCAACATCTTTAGATATTCCTTTTATTGGTGTCAATCATTTAGAAGGTCATGCCCTAAGTCCAAAGTTGCATACTAAAATAAGTTATCCATACTTAGTTTTATTAATATCAGGTGGACATAGTCAATTTTTAAGTGTGAATGGATTAGGTAAGTACAAAAGATTAGGAACTACAATTGATGATGCTTTAGGAGAGGCGTTCGATAAAACCGCAAAGCTTTTAGGAATAGAATTTCCCGGTGGTTCTAAATTAGAAAAATTTGCTGAAATGGGCAACCCAAATAAATTTGAACTTCCAAAACCTATAATAAATAAAGGTGGATGTAATTTATCGTTTGCCGGTCTTAAAACAGCAATATTAAGGATTGCTAAAAATATAAATTCGGATGAGGAAAGACGTGATTTGGCGGCTTCTTTTCAAAAGACTATAGAGCAAATAATATATATTAAATCTAAAAATGCTATTAATGATTTTTTAAAAAATAATTCAATTGAAGAAAATTATTTTGTTGTTGCTGGAGGGGTTGCAGCTAATAAAGGTATAAGAAACAAATTGATTAAATTAAGTAATGAAAGTAACTTTAAAGTTATTTTTCCAGATTTACATTTATGTGGAGATAATGCAGCGATGATCGCTTTAGTTGGTCTTGAAAAGTATAGAATCAAAATGTTTGATGATATTGGTTTAGAAGCCAGTCCCAGATTGCCCCTAGATAAAAATGCAGATTTTTTAAAAGGTTCTGGAATAAAATATTAAAAACTAACAGCCACCTCCGCCTCCACCGCTTCCACCTCCGGAGCCTTCTGATTTTTTATCTTGAGAAGCCATTAGTTGTCCTTTTTTTGTTAGTTGAAATTCACCACCAACTACTTTAGCGGGATACCATTTATTCAAACCTTTTACTTTCATTTGATTTTCTACTTTAATTCCCTTTTTTAGGTTAACTTTAATTAATGTTCTATTTTTTTTGCTAATTTTGTTAGTAAATTTATTGCTTTTAAATTTTCCCTGATAGACTGTTCCATCAGGTAAAGTTAATTTGCCTTTGCCATGGAGTTTATTTTTTCTTAATGGTCCAACATAAATTGAACCATCATCAAAATTAACTTTAGCCTCTTTCAAAGTTAATTTAGTTTTTTTTGTATCAGTTCCTGATTTTATCTCAGCAGATTCTATTGTTGCAGTTCCTATTTTTACTGTCGCAGAATTAACATTTGTTATAAATGTGAATATTAAAACTAATGGAATTATTAAAATTTTATACACTCTAAAATTTACAATAATTACTTAGCTCAGTCAAAGTAATTTTTTCTGATTTAATATGTCTTTTATCTGATGTTAAAATATCACTTCTATTATTTACCTGATAAATTAATTTTTTATGAATTGCAAAATTTTTGTTAAATGTAGGACAAATTATATATTTAATTCTTTTTTCTATATCTTCATTAATAATAAAGCTTTTTAATTTTTTGTCCTGTTCATACAACCAATATGGTAGTGATAAAACAAAATGTACTTTAATACCTAGTTTGTTAGTAATTTGATTTAATTGATTTAAATATAAATTTATATTTTGCTTTAAATCCACAATCTCGAGATTATTAAATAGATTTTGCATTTGTTTTTGATTTTTTCTAGAAACTGTAAAAAACTTGTTTTTAAATAAATTTTTTAAAATAATAAGTCTATATTTAAAAGGTCTTTCAAGAATCTCATCTAATTGATCGTCTCTGAGTGCTACAAAATTATTAATAGACCAACCAGGGTAAATTCTAAATAAGTCTACAGACAAGTTAAAGTGAATAATGATTTTTCTATTTATTTTTTTACTATTAAATAATATGAAATTAATAACTTCATAAGGCCCGTTATTTGGGGCTGCATATATTATAAAATCTTCTTTGTAGTACTGAGATAAAAAATGTTTATTTTGGTCATCAATATCCAACCCTAAAACCTGACTATCACCAAAAACTTGTAATTTTGTACTAACTGAATTGAAATACCTACCCCCTAAGTTATCAGTTTTAAAAGTTAAGTCTTTTTTGCCATATTTTACACAAAACTGACTTTGAGTAGGTAAGTGAACATAATATTCATTATGACCAAAAGGTAAAAATTCTATACATTCTTTTGATTTTAAATCTGTAATAGTTAAAATTAAAAAAAAAATTATTATTAAAATGTTTTTAGTACCAAAAAACAAAATGGAAAAATTTGAACCATTGAGGTGCTGTTTTGTTTTAAACGAATTTTCTGCTGCAGAATTTGCATCTGCATTAGAAATGTTGTTCGCAGCTAAAAATGTAGATGATTTAAAATTAAGCAAAGGTTTCATAAGACATTCATTAGATGAATATAAACATTTTTCAATTTTTACAAATATCAAAAATCAAATTTCCTTAGAATATGAGTTAAATAATAAAGAAATTAGATTTGTACCAATTCACCTATTTGCTAAGGGTTATATATATAAAGATAAATTTATTTTTGAAAAAAAAAACATAAAAGATTTTGCAATTTTTATTGGGGCAAATGAAGAAATTGCAGAAAAAAAATTAAATGAATTTCTCAATAATATCAGAAATTTTAAACCAGTACATGCTAAACTAATTGACAAGATTTTACTAGATGAAGAAAGACATGCAAAATACTCACTAAGTTTTGCAAAAAATAATAACTCTAAAGTTACATATGTAATAAAATTCTTTAAAGAGAATCTAATAAGTAAATTAAGACATCTTTATGCAAACAGTTTAACTAAAATATCAAAAATTTTTAATCCTATTTTATACTCTTTAATTTTAATCATGTTTTTGCCTGTAAAATTTTTAGATTTAGATAAATCTAAGACTGACTATGATGTGCTTAAAAATATTAATCCAAAATCAATACTTTAAATCTGATGTTTTATATTGGTATTTCTGCTTATTACCATGAGTCCTCTGTATTTTTGACTGACGGAATAAGTGTTAATTGTTTTCTTAAAGAAGAGTATTTCACAAGAATAAAAGGTGACAAAAGTTTCCCAAAGAGATGCTTAGAATTTTTAATAAAAAAATACTCTTTGAGTGAACGAAGTATAAAATCTATTTGTTTTTATGAAAAACCTTTTAAATCATGGTGGGAAATTTTTTTTTACTCAATAAAAAAACCTTTAGAGAATAAAAAATTTTTAACGCACCATTTAAAAAATTTCAATTCAGGTTCAATATTTTTTTATACACATCTCAATAAAATAATAAAAATTCCTAAAGAAAAAATTTTATATTCATCTCATCATCTCAGCCATTGTTTATATGGATCATTATATGTCAATAAAGTTGATGAATACGCCTTTGTTAGTTGCGATGGAGTTGGAGAAGGTGAAACAATGACTATATATACAATTGATTATGAAAATTTAATAAAAAAGCATTGGACAAACTTTTATCCTAATTCGATAGGGCTTTTTTACTCAACTATAACTGATTTTTTAGGTTTTGATATAAATGATGGAGAATTTAAAGTCATGAGTTTAAGCTCATATGGTAATCCAATATATGAAAAAGAAATGGACAAAATTTTTGATTGTGAGCAATTAAAAATTAATTCATCATACTTTGAATTTCATAGAAATCCCGAAAGATCATTCTCTGATATACTAATAAAAATCTTTGGAAAACCTTATTTAAATTTATCAATTAAAGAAAACTTTCAAAAGTATTCTAATATAGCAAGTTCAGCACAACTAATATTAAATAAGTCTGTAAAAAACCTAATTTTAAAAGCAAAGCAACTGACGGGAAAAAACAAAATAGTTTTAACGGGCGGCGTTGCATTAAATTGTAAAATGATACATGATTTATCAAAACAAAACATATTTGAGGAACTAATCGTTCCTCCATCGCCAGGTGACTCAGGCTCTGCAATTGGGGCTACTAATTTTTCGTATTTTCACGAAAATAATAAATTTTTAAAAAATATAGGTCTTTTTCCTGGACCAGAAAAAGACCAAATAAATAAAAAATTCAAATTAAATGAATTTTTTGAAAAAATTTCTAAACAGGGAAATTCTCTGGATATAGCCTCTGAGTTAATAAGCAAAGGTCACATTCTCACAACTTATATTGATAAAATAGAAACTGGTCCAAGGGCATTGGGTAATACTTCTATAATTTGTAATGCTAAAGATAAATTAGCTGTTGAAAATTTAAATAACAAAATAAAAAAGAGAGAATTTTATCAACCACTAGCTCCCATGTTGCTTAAAGAGAAATTTGAAAAATATTTTTCTATTCAAGATAGTATAAAAAATAATTTGTATTCAATGGGAACATTATGTGAAGCAAAAGAGGATTTAAAAAAAGATTACTTCTCTATAGTTCATACTGATAACACCTGTAGAACACAAGTTATTGATGATGAGAATTCATTTATTTTTAAATTATTAAAAAAGCTAGCTGAGAATAATATTCACATAATAGTAAATACATCCTTTAATATTTCAAAAGATCCAATGGTATTCGATTTATTTGATGTTTACACAAATATGAGAAGAATGAATATTGAATATGTTATAATGAACGATGGTATATTTAAAGCTAAAGAGATATGAAAAAAATTTTAAATTATATTTATCTAATTAATGATTTTAAAAAAAAATATGGTTATGTAAAATTAATATTTTTTTTAATATTTATTTTTTTAATTTTAATTTTTTCTATTTTTGTTTTTGTTCAAGTTTTTATCCCTTTTACTTACATAGCAATTTAATATAAATTATTTGGATGCAATATTGGTTATTAAAATCAGAACCTGACGTTTGGTCTTTAGACCAACAGAAAAAGTCAGGATCAAGAGGAGCTGATTGGGATGGTGTCAGAAACTATCAAGCCGCTAATAATTTAAAAAAAATGAGAAAGGGAGATCTTTGTTTTTTTTACCATTCGAATATAGGTAAAGAGATTGTTGGTATTGTTGAAGTAATCAAAACAGCATTTATTGACCCAACAGACAAGGAAAAACGATTTGTAGCAGTGAAAGTTAAGTATAAAAATAAACTAAAAGCTCCAGTTTCATTAGAAAATATTAAAAAAAATAAAGATTTAAAAGATATAGCTCTTATAAAACAAAGTAGACTTTCAGTTATGCCAATAGATACTAAATGCTGGAAAATTATTTTGAAGATGGGTAGTATTACCTAAAAAAAATCCATGCCAAAAAAAAAGAAAGCAAAAAAAGTTAGAAAAAAGATAAAAAAGAAATCTAAAAAAAGAAAGATTAAAAAAAAATCTATAACTTCAAACTTAGAAAAAGAATTAATCTATAGAACAAAAAAAGATTGGATTAATAAAGCTCTCGTAAATAAATCACAATATGAAAAAAAATATAAATCTTCTATAAAAGATAATGATGGATTTTGGAAAAAAGAAGGAAAAAGAATTAATTGGATAAAGCCATACACAAAAATCAAAGATGTGAAGTATAGTAGTTCCGATGTGAGAATTAAATGGTTCTATGATGGAACATTAAACGCTTCAGCTAATTGTATAGATAGACACTTAAAAAAGAATAAAGATAAAACCGCTATAATTTGGGTTGGTGATGATCCAAAAGTACATAAGAAAATATCATACAAAGAATTACACAAAGAAGTTTCAAAGGCAGCAAATGGTTTGAAAGAACTCGGCGTAAAAAAAGGTGATAGAGTTACTATTTATTTAACAATGATACCAGAACTTGCTTATACAATGTTGGCTTGTGCAAGAATAGGGGCAGTTCATTCAATAATTTTCGGTGGATTTTCGCCAGATAGTATTTCAGGAAGAATAAATGATTGTGAGTCTGATTATCTTATAACTGCGGATGAAGGTGTTAGAGGTGGGAAAATTATACCATTAAAATCAATCGCCGATGAAGCATTAGTAAATTGTCCAAATGTAAAAAAATGTGTTGTGGTAAAAAGAACAGGTAATCGAATTAATTGGGATGAGAGAAGAGATGTTTGGTACCACGAGCTAACAAAAAAAGTGTCAAACAAATGTGAACCAGAAGAAATGAATGCAGAAGACCCTTTATTCATTTTGTACACATCAGGTTCAACAGGTAAACCAAAAGGGGTAATGCATACAACCGGTGGCTATATGGTTTACGCATCAATGACTCATCAATATATATTCAACTATAAACCTAAAGATATTTATTGGTGTACGGCAGATATTGGCTGGGTTACAGGACACAGTTATATTATTTATGGGCCATTATCAAACGGCGCAACAACAATTATGTTTGAGGGAATACCAACATACCCTGATAGTTCTAGGTGGTGGCAAATTGTCGATAAATACAAGGTAAATATTTTTTACACTGCTCCAACTGCTATTAGAGCTTTGATGAGAGAAGGAGATAAGCCTGTTAAAAAAACATCAAGAAAAACTCTAAAATTATTAGGAACAGTAGGTGAACCCATCAATCCCGAGGCATGGGAATGGTATTATAAAACTGTTGGGGACTCTAGGTGTCCTATTGTTGATACATGGTGGCAAACAGAAACTGGTGGAATATTAATAAGTCCTCAAACAGGAGCTATTAATTTAAAACCAGGCTCAGCCACAAAACCTTTTTATGGAATTAAACCTGTAATAGTTAATAAAGAAGGTAAAGTTTTAAAAGGTGAGGCAGAAGGCAGATTATGTATTGCACAATCATGGCCTGGACAAATGAGGACTGTCTATGGAGATCACAAAAGGTTTATTGATACTTATTTTTCTCAATTTGATGGAAAATATTTTACTGGAGATGGATGTAGGAGAGACAAGGACGGATATTATTGGATAACTGGAAGAGTAGATGATGTAATTATAGTTTCAGGGCATAATCTAGGAACTGCAGAAATAGAAAGTGCCTTCGTTGCTCATCCAAAAGTAGCGGAAGCTGCAGTGGTTGGATATCCGCACGATATTAAAGGTAATGGTTTATATTGTTATGTTACTTTAAATGTTGGAGAAGAGTCTACATTAGACTTAGAAAGAGATTTAAAGCTATGGGTTCGAAAACAAATCGGCCCAATAGCGACACCTGATCTAATTCAGTTTTCACCTGGTTTACCAAAAACTAGATCAGGAAAAATTATGCGAAGAATTTTGAGAAAAATTGCAGCAAACCAGCATGATCAATTAGGTGATACAACAACTTTGGCTGATCCAAGTGTCGTAAAAAGCTTAGTTGAAAATAGAAAAAATACTTAAAAATTTATTAATTCAATAAATTCTTTTTTAACATTATCCCATTTTAAGATCATAGAGTTCAAAACAATTTTTTTATCTAAAGATTTTAATTCTTCAGCTATTGGAGACCATTCATATAAAGACAAAGCGCTAGCATTAAATGGTAATGACTCATGGTATTTATTCCATTCTATGTTTTCATATCTTTCTTGAAATTTCTTTTTTGCGTTCTCGTATATCTCTTTTGGCATTTCATTTTTTTGAAGTTCATTATCTAAAATTTCAAAATAGATTTCATTTGCTTTTTCAGTATCATGTTGATTTCTGATATTTTTTAAAAAAGAGACAGTATAAAAAGTTAAATCTTGTAAAGCAGTTGAGTAAATATTCCATTTAGCTTTATTGATTGACCCTAAAAATATTTCATCTTCAAACATCAATACATATTTTGCTCCCATTCGTGTTTTGAGATATCCATATAGAGTAACTTGGCTTACCCATGCAGATTTTTTTTGAATAAATTCTTTTAAATCAGAATAATTCTCAATTTTTTTTGTTTTTTTGAAATATTTTAGAAATGGAATGAAATATTCCTTTAAATACTCAAATTTCAAATCTTTGAGCTTTAATTTGTATTTAATGCCCATTTAGAACTAATATTACCACTTTTACTATAAATATATGCCATTTTTTACTCTTTAAATATTACATTAAATGAGTATGAATTATATCTTTAACCTATAGGGAGGATAAAAATAATGTCAAACAAAGAAAAGCACTGGGAAAAAACCAAAGGATTGATGATCATTACATTAATTATTTGGTTTGTTTTCGGTTATCTGATCTTCATGTTTGGTTCTGACCTAAACACTTCAAGTTTTATGGGATATCCATTAGCGTATTACATGTGTGCGCAAGGTTCCATCATTGCATTTGTGGTCCTAATTTTTTGGTTTGCAAATAGACAGGAAAAAATCGATGAAGAGTTTGGTTTTACCGAAAAGGAGGATGATTAATGTTTAAAGGCAATTTTATTGACAACCTACCAAAAATTTACGGAACATATACTGGGGGCTTCTTCATATTCATCATTTTGATGGCAATAGCAGAGCAAGCAGGTATGACCGCAAAAACAATTGGTATTTTGTTTGTCGCTTTTACAGTTTGTATATATGCCATAATTGGATATCTATCTAGAACTGTACAAGTCGACGCTTATTATGTTGCTGGAAGACAGGTGCCAACAGTATTTAACGGAATGGCAACTGCAGCTGACTGGATGTCGGGTGCATCATTCGTTGCAATGGCTGGTGGTATTTATTTTGGTGGTTATACTTATATGGCTTTCTTGGTCGGTTGGACTGGGGGATACGTTTTAGTATCATCACTTTTAGCACCATACTTAAGAAAATTTGGATGTTACACTGTACCGGATTTCATTGGAACAAGATACGGGGGGAACTTTGCAAGGTTCTGCGCTGTGGTTGTTTTAACATTGGCTTCTTTCACATATGTAACAGCTCAAATTAACGCAACAGGAACAATTGCATCTAGAGCACTAAGTATTCCATTTGAATTAGGAGTTTGGGTTGGACTAGTAAGTATTTTACTTTGTTCAATGCTAGGCGGAATGAGAGCGGTAACTTGGACACAGGTTGCACAATACATAGTATTGATTATTGCTTATCTAATTCCAGTATTCTGGATTAGTAACAAATCTGGATTTGGTTTCTTTCCACACTTTATGTTAGGTGAGGAAGTGGCTAGATTAGGTGCACTTGAGTCGCAATTTGGATTAGTTAAAAATGCTGCTGCAGATATCAAAGCTGCAGGTGTTCCAGGTGGTCTAAAATCTATCGCTGTATCACACGCAGGTGTGCCAGAAGGTGGAATGGCTGCATGGAAGTTTATTTCATTAGCACTATGTATGATGGTAGGAACAGCTTCTTTACCACACATTTTAATGAGATACTTCACTACTCCAAGTGTTAAAGCTGCAAGAAAATCAGTGGCATGGTCACTATTCTTTATTGCATTGCTTTATACTTCAGCGCCAATGCTTGCAACATTATCCAAGATCTCACTAATAGATCCAAACTTACCAACAGGTATTATTGGAAAACCAATTGCTGAAATTATGCAGATTGAGTGGGTAAATGCTTGGATTAATGTAAAACAAGCCTTCATAGCAGACTTTAACGGAGATGGCATTCTTCAGTTAAATGAATGGTTCATGAGAGGTGACGTAGTTGTACTAGCAACTCCTGAAGTTGCTGGATTACCATACGTAATCTCTGGACTAGTTGCTGCAGGAGGAATGGCTGCTGCGATGTCAACTGCTGATGGTCTAATTCTTGCTATCGCAAACGCTTTATCACATGATATCTACTACAAAATCATTGATCCAAAAGCAGATGTAAGAAAAAGATTATTGGTTGCTAGAGCACTTCTAATTGTTATTGGTGCCGCTGGAGCATACATTGCATCAATGAGGATCACTAGTATTCTTGGTGCAGTTGCTTGGGCATTTGACTTTGCAATGTCAGGATTGTTCTTCCCATTAATACTTGGTGTATGGTGGAAGAGAGCAACAAGACAAGGAGCAATAGCAGGTATGATAGCAGGTCTTGCATCAGGAACAGCTTATCTAATTTATGTGTATCCTAAGTTTATGGGTAATGCACCTTGGTTAGGTATTGACCATTTACGTTTCGGTATAATCGGAGCGTCGGTCTGTTTAGTTGTAATGGTTGTAGTAAGTTTAATGACTGAAGAACCAGATAAAGCTACACAGCAAATGGTAGACGAAGTTCGTGTTCCATCAGGTAAGACAATACTTGGTAAGCAACACTAAATTAAACTTTTTGTGGGGGCGGTATTCGCCCCCATTTTTTCAAATAAATGCCGTTATACATTTTAATAATTGACTACATTTTAGGTATCATCATGTGGACTTTGATAGGAAGATCTGCAATGAATATTTTTCAAAAAGAAGATTCTGAATTTTTTTTTATGAAAGTGTTTGTTAAATATACAAATCCAATAATAAAAATTTTTAAGTTTATAACACCTAGTTTCATAATAGGACCTCTCGTTCCACTTTATGTTGCATGGTTTTTTTACATGTTTAGATTTTATTTAATGCCGTATTTAATGGGTTATTCTGTCATGGGTATGTTATCGTTTCCATTAGAAAGTGAAATAGCAGCAGAAATTTATAAAATTTTTGGTAAATAATAATTCAAATATAGTTTAAAATTGATAGTACTAGTTTTTAACTATCAATGAAAAAAATACAAATTTCACCTTCAATACTTTCAGCGGATTTTAGTCAATTAGGTAAAGAAATTAAAAGATTAGAAGAAAGTGGAGCAGATTTAATTCATGTGGATGTTATGGATGGTCATTTTGTCCCCAACATAACAATTGGACCTCCAGTGATAAAGACGCTTCGAAAATATACAAATTTGCCATTTGATGTTCATTTAATGATTTCACCAGTTCATAAATACATAAAAAATTTTGCTGATGCAGGATCAGATATTATAACAATTCATCCTGAGGCGACTGAAAATTTAGTTGATTCTATAAAACTTATAAAACATTTAAAAAAAAAGGTAGGCGTATCATTAAATCCAGATACAGAAATAGACATTATAGAAAAATACTTAGGAGAAATTGATTTGATTTTAATTATGAGCGTATATCCAGGCTTTGGTGGTCAAAAATTTATACCAAAAATTATAGAAAAAATTAAAAAAATTTATCAAATAAAAAAAAAAAATGATCTAACATTTGATATTGAAGTTGATGGTGGGATTAATTTCTCAAACTCAAAAGAAGTTATATCAGCAGGAGCGAACATATTAGTATCAGGGACAACAATATTTAAAGAAAATAATGGTAACATAAAAAAAAACATAGAAACTCTAAGATCGATGTAAGATGTATTTAAAAAATTCTTTAATTTTAGCAAATGAATTTTTAAACTCATCCAAAGATCAGCTAAGAAAATTATATTTAAAATCAACTCATTATAATAAAAAAATTTCTAAAATTGAAATTGGTAGTATTAGCTATAGACCAAGTTTAAGTATCCTTAGTTGCTTAGTAAAATACGATAAAAAAAAATTGAAAATAGAAGAATTAGATAAGGAAAATATTTGGCAAAATAAATTATTAAAAGGCAGAAATTACAATAAGTTGCACAGTTTTTATTGGTTATTTAGCATTGATCTCAAATCCTCTCCAAATATAACCCAATCAATAATAGAAAGATGGATTAACGAAAATGAAAATTATAATTCATCAAACTGGCAAATTGATATTTTATCTAAAAGAATAATATCATGGATTGCAAACTCGAAACTTTCCTATGATGATGGGAGTATTAATTATAAAAAAAAGTTTAATTTTTTAATCAATAAACAAATTAACCATTTAATAAATGAAATTACCAAATCTAAATCTGTTGATGATAAATTGCTAGGTTGCACAGCAATAATAATAACTGGGCTATCATATGAAAATGATAAATTTTTAAATTATGGTCTAGGATTATTAAAAAAAATTGTTATTCAATCTTTTGATAATGAATATTTTCCAAAAACTAGAAGCATTAGGCAACTAAACTTTTATCTTAAATATTTTGTTCTTGTCAGGGAATTGTTAAAAGAATCTTTAAGTGATATACCAGAGTATCTTGATGAAATAATTTTTTATTTAGGAAAATCCTATTCGATATTTTCAAATATAAATGAAAGTTTGTTATTTAATGGAAATCATCAAGCTGATCTAAATGAATTCAACAGATATTTAAGTTTACACAAATATAATTTTGAAAATATTAATAATGAATCTGGTGGTTATGCTATTTTAAAAGATAAAAATACTGTCCTTGCAATGGATATTGGACACTCACCATCGAGAGGTTTTTCAAATAATTATCAAAGCGGTGCTCTATCTTTTGAATTTTTCTTTAAAGGAAAAAAATTAATATCAAATTCTGGTTATTTCCAAGATTTTAAAAATAAGTTTAATTTAATTTCAAAATCAACGGCCGCACATTCAACACTTATTCTAGAAAATCATTCAAGCTGCTCATTCAATATTAACAGCAAATATAAAAACATCGAAAATGGTCTAAAAGTTAGTAATAAAAATATTGTAGATAAAAAAAATTATTGGTTAATTAAAGCATCTCACAACGGATATTTAAAGAAGTTCGGTATAATTCATGAAAGATGTTTAGAATTTTTCTTGGGAAAAAATAAATTATTGGGTAAAGATCGAATTATTTCAAAAAAAGAATATGTTTCTAAAAAATTTGATATTAGATTTCATATGACACCAGGTGTTAAACTAACAAAAACATTAGATAATAAAACTATATTAATCAAAATTGAAAATTCAGGGTGGAAGTTTACTTCGAATTATGGATCTATTAACATTGAAAGAGGCATATATTTTGGTAATAAAAATCTATTTAGTGAAAATGAAAATATATGTATATCTGGTTTAATAAAAAATGCTGACCAAGAAATCAAATGGGAAATAGAAAAAATACAGTAAAAATAAAAAATGCCTTAATATCTTTATCAGATAAATCAGGGCTTAAACTTTTGCTAAATTCGTTGAATAAACTTGGTATAAAGATTATTAGCTCAGGAGGTACTTACAAAAAAATTATAAAATTGGGTTATAAGTGTATTGAAGTATCTAAATATACAAGTACTGAAGAAGTTTTAGATGGAAGAGTAAAAACTTTACATCCCAAGATATATTCTGGAATACTCAATATAAGAAATAACAAAAAACATCAAAAGCAAATGAAGGTTAATGGTTACGATAATATAGATTTAGTAATCGTTAATTTTTACCCATTTGAGAACATTTTTTACAAAAAAGATGGACACAATAAAATAATAGAAAACATAGATATTGGTGGACCTACAATGGTAAGAGCCGCCGCAAAAAATTACAATGATGTAGTGGTAATAAGTAATCCAAGTCAGTATCAAAAATTTATATTTGAAATAAATAAGAATAATGGCTCTACTAATCTAAATTATAGAGAAAAACTTGCAGAAGAGGCATTTATGGAAACAGCATATTACGAGTCAAAAATATTTAATTATTTTAATAAAAAAATAAAAAATAACTTTCCTTCAAAGAATATTTTTTCTGGCAAGTTATATGAAAAGACAAGATATGGCGAAAATCCTCATCAAGAAGCTGCTATATATCAACAAAATGAAGATATAAAGATTAAACAACTTAGTGGAAAACAACTAAGCTATAATAATTATAATGATCTTTATTCAGCTTTAAGTATCACTAAATCATTACCTAAAAATAGAGGTGTTACAATTATAAAACATGCAAATCCTTGTGGTGTTTCATTAAACCCAAATAATTTCAAATCTTATAAAGAAGCATTTAATTCTGACCCAATAAGTGCATATGGTGGTATTGTAGCTTGTAATTTTAGAGTGAAAATTAATTTAGCTAAAGAAATTAATAAAACTTTTTTTGAAGTAATAATTGCCAATGGTTTTGATGAGAAATCAATTTTATTATTTAAAAAAAAAAGAAATCTAAGAATTATTGACTCGTCTAAGCTCGGTAAAAATTTTAAATTGAATTTTTTGAGTAAATTTGACTCGATATTAGTACAAGAACCTGATAATTTAAATTTTTCAACAAAAAACTTTAAAGTCGTTTCAAAAGAAAAACCAAGTAAAGAGACTTTAAAAAAACTTATTTTTGCATTTAATGTATCTAGATATGCAAAATCAAATTCAGTTGTAATTACAAACAATTACAAAACTGTAGGAATAGGATCAGGACAACCTAGCAGAATAGATAGTTGTCAAATAGCTATTAATAAAATGAAACAATTTCAAAAAATTAAAAATGGAGATGAATTATTAGCTGCTTCAGACGCTTTTTTTCCATTTGTTGATGGTTTAGAGAAACTTGTACAAGCGGGTATTATTGGAGTTGTGCAGCCCTCAGGTTCTAAAAATGATAAAGAGATTATTAAATTTGCAAATCAAACTGGTACTATTTTAGTTTTTTCTAAGACAAGACACTTTAATCATTGAGTAATTATTTTATCTATTTTTGCTGCAAGTATAAAATCACTTTCTGCTAAACCCTTGATTGCATGCGTAAATATTTTAATCTTTGCATAACCCCATCCAAACCATAAATCAGGGTGATGCCCCTCACTTTCAGCAATAATTCCAACTTTATTTACAAATTCCTGACTTTTTAAAAAATTGTCAAATTTAAAATTTTTTATAAGATGATATCCATCTATTTTATCCTCAATTACTTCCCATCCATCAACTTTTTTAAGATATTTATGAATTTGTTTTATATCAAATGGTGGAATATTACCTTCACAGGGAACACATTTTTTTTCAGATAGATCATTCATTATTTAT
>CACLYQ010000001.1 GCA_902611175.1 uncultured Pelagibacteraceae bacterium | reverse complement strand
GGTTGGCAATATGTTGCGTTAGGAGTTTTAATTGTCGTTATAGTTATTTATTTTCCTGAAGGTCTAATGGGATGGTTAAGAGAAAAATATCCAGAAAGATTTGGTGAAGTTGTCGAAAAGCACAGGTGGAATTAAAATGAGCATCTTAGAAGGCAACAATGTAAGTAAATCATTTGGTGGTGTTAAAGCTAATGTTGATATTTCGATGTCAGTTGAAAAAGGAAAGATAGTAGGACTTATAGGACCTAATGGATCAGGAAAAACTACTTTATTTAATTCAATAGTTGGTACCTATCCAATAGATAATGGTTCAATTAAGTTTAATGGAAAAGAAGTATCAGAATTACCTGTCCCTGTAATAGCTAAACTTGGTTTATTAAGAACATTTCAGCAAACAAGGATATATGGAAAATTAAATTGTGTAGACAATATGCTTATCAGTCACAAAGGTAGTGATGAGAGTTTGTTTAAAATTTTCTCAAAAATTCCTAAAGAACTTACGGAAAAGGCAGAAAATTTACTTAATTTTGTTGGCTTGTATCAAAAAAGAAAACTTAGAGCAGGAGACTTATCTTTTGGTCAGCAAAAGTTATTAGAACTTGCAATGGCATTAATGAATGAACCAGAAATGCTACTATTAGATGAGCCAACAGCAGGTATTAATCCTACTTTAATCAATGGAATTATTGATAGACTAATCAAAGTTAATCAAGATTTTGGAATAACATTACTTGTTATTGAGCACAATATGAGAGTAATTATGCAATTAGCTGAAGACATATTTTGTCTTGCTCATGGCAAAATGCTTGCAAATGGAACTCCAGAAGAGATTAAAAATGACAAAAGAGTAGTAGATGCATATTTGGGGGCTCAATAATGTCTAATCAATATGAAGTTTTAGGAAAAGCACCTGGTGCAGAAGATTTAAAAAATTTATCTTCAGAAGATATTCATTTAACAATAAAAAATTTGAATGCTGGATATGGTAAAATGGAGATTTTACATAATTTTGATTTATTTGTAAGCAAAGCACAATCATTATGTTTAATTGGTCCTAATGGAGCAGGTAAATCAACAATACTTCATTCTATATATGGATTTACAAATATTTTTTCTGGTAAAATAGAAATTGATGGAAAAGAAATAACAAATTTAACTCCAGCTGAAAAATTAAAGTCAGTTGGTATAGCTTATATTCTGCAAGATAATTCTGTTTTTCCAGATATGACTGTTGAAGAAAATTTGTTAATGGGTGGTTTTATCAAAGATAAAACGGAAGAATCATATCAAGAGGCAGAAAAGATTTTAGAAAAATATGAAAGATTAAGGAACAGAAGAAATCAACCAGCAAAAGTTTTATCAGGTGGTGAAAGAAGATTATTAGAAATATCTAGAGCTTTAGTAATGAAGCCTTCAGTTCTTTTAGTTGATGAACCTTCTATTGGATTAGAGCCGAGATATATTGATATGGTATTTGAAATTTTGGGAGACTTACAAAAAAATGAAAAAAAAACAATTATTCTAGTTGAGCAAAACGCCAAAAAAGGTTTAGAGTTTTCTGATATTGGATATGTATTAGTATCCGGCCAAACTGCTATAGCAGGAAGAGGTGATGATTTACTTAAAAATGATGATGTTGGACGTCTATTTCTAGGCGGATGATTAATTCAAAATATTTTTTCAAAGGAATTCTTTGTGCAAAAGAATTCGATAGCCCCGCAATTGCTCTAGGTTTAAGCTTTTTAGCAATAGGTGCATTACTAAAAAATTTAGGTTTTACAATTCAAGAAAGTATTTTTTCTACTTTTTTAACTTATGCATTACCTGGCTCACTTGTGATGGCAGAATCGATTTTGATTGGCGTTTCGTTACTTAATTTATTTTTTGCAGTTTGGTTAGTTAATGCAAGATTGTATCCGATGACTGTATCTTTAATGCCATTGTTAAAGCACCAAAGTCAACCAAGATGGAAGTATTATTTATCCTGTCATTTTGTTGCAGTATCTTCGTGGTTAATTCTTAAAAATAATTATAAAGATATTGAAAAAAAATATAGAGTCGATTTTTGGATAGGAATTGGAACTGCAACTTGGTTGATAGCAATTTTTTCAACTATATTAGGTTATTACTCTGCTGATTTCTTAAATAGAGAAATGATGATTGGATTAGCTATAATTAATCCAATTTATTTTACTTGCACAATGATAGGAGTGATGAAGTCTATACAATTAAATGTTTCAATAATTTTAGGAGCTATCTTAGGACCTTTATTTTATTTTATTAGTCCTGATTGGTGCGTTTTGATTGGAGGCTTTATAGCTGGAACTGTTGCTTTTGTTATTGGAGAGAAAAATGTCAGCTAATATTGTTTTAATAATAGTTATTACATCTTTAGCAACTTATATCTCAAGGTTTTTAGGAGCTTTTACTTCTGAAATAATAGATGAAAATACTAAAATATATAGGTGGTTTAATTATTTAGCCTATTCGACATTAGCGGCTTTAATTTCTAGAATGATAATATTTCCAGCTGGTGCACTTTCTGACAGTAATTACTTGTCCAGATTTATTGTTGTACTTTTAGCAATAATAATTTTTAAATTAACTAGAAATAATTTAGTTTACCCAACTTTATTCTCTGCTATCATTATGTTTTTATTAAGTAGCTTTACGATATAAATGAAAAAAATTATTTTACTATTGTTCTTAATTTTAATACCAGGTATTTCACAAGCAGCATGTGATGATCCTTTAACTGATGGAGTTGATTATACTAATTGTAGATTTTCAGATGGACAAGATTTGCAAGGAAGTTATTTGCCTAACTCAAACTTATCATTCGCAAGTTTTATACAAGTAAATTTTGATAAAAGTATTATGATGAATTCTAACTTGTCATTTGGAACTTTTCCAGAGTCAACATTTGTTAGAGCTAACTTATATGAGTCAACTCTAGTTGGTGGAAATTTCGAAAAAGCTAACTTTACAGGAGCCAATATGACAAGAGTTGATTTTATGGGCTCAACATTGATTGAAGCAAATTTTCAAAATGCAAATCTAATGGAAGCTAACTTTACTTCATCGAATATGACCAATGCTAATTTTGATGGAGCAAATTTAATTGGAGCAACATGGACTAATGGTGAAACATGTGGACCAAATTCAATTGGAGTTTGTAACAAATAATTATAATGGATAGCTTAGATACTATTCAAGGGTTTGATATTTCATTTAGTGATTATTCCAAAAGAATAATCAATATTAAAATTGAAGATGAAATTATAGATAAACTAATATTTCCTTTTAAAAAATTTGATATTACAGCTCTTGAATATAAACCTTTTACTAGATTTACACTTGCAAAATCTTTAGATGATTCAACGAGTGGAAAGCTAGGAAAATTTATAAACTCTATATTAAGAGATAGAGACACAGGTTGTTTCATTATAGGACCTAAAAATAAATCCAAAAAAATTGATAACAAATTTCTTATTAAACTATCAACAGCAGTAACACACTTACTAGGTAATCCAAATTTTGATTCAATGGCTGGAAAATATTATGCGAGATTTCATGTTAAACATGAGGACAATAGCGACTCATATCTTAGAAAAGCATATACTAATATGGATCTTCATACTGATGGAACTTACGTCAAAGAAAAAACTGATTGGTTATTAATGTTAAAAATGGAGGAAGAAAATGTTCAAGGAGGTGAAACTGCAATGTTACACCTTGATGATTGGGAACATTTAGATAGCTTAACTAATGATAAAGTTGGAAAACAAAACTTTATATGGGGTTCTCCAAAAAGTAAAAATGTTGATTACAAGGTGGAACATCCTGTTTTTTCAGAAGACGAAAATGGAAAACCACAAATTTCTTACATAGACCAATTTCCTGAGCCCAAAAATATGGAACAAGGATTATTTCTACAAAAATTATCAGACTCTTTAGAAGGAAGTCAAAAAAAGATTGTAATGCCTTTACCAGTTGGCTTTTCAGTAGTTGCAAATAACTATTTCTGGCTTCATGGTAGAAAACCATTTGTAGAAAATAAAAAATTATCAAGAGAATTACTAAGAATTAGAGGTTCTTTTTTTACTAATTAATTAATTTTAGTGATAATAATCACTTAGTTTATCATGAAAATCGGATTTATTGGTACAGGACATATCTCGAAATCAGTAATCAACGGAATACTGGGGTCAAAATTAAAAATTAATAAAATAATTGTTTCAAAGAGAAATTCAAAAATTTCAAGTGAACTTAAAAGAAAAAGTAAAAAGATAAAAATATCTGCTGATAATCAGGATATTATAAATCAATCAAATTGGGTTTTTTTAGCAGTAACACCAACGATTGGAAAAATTATTCTTCCAAAATTAAAATTTAAAAAAGGTCAAACGATAATTAGTTTTATATCAACTATAAAAATGACTGAATTAAAAAAATATATTAAAGTTAAAACTAAGATTATTAGAGCAATTCCTTTACCTCCAATTTCTCTTAGAAAAGGACCAGTACCAATTTTTCCACCAGATAAACAAGTTAGAAATTTTTTTAATAAGCTTGGCACATCTGTTGAAATAAAAAATGAAAACCTATCACTAAATTTTTGGTCAACTTCATCAATGATGGCACCATTTTATGAATTACTACAAACTCTGAGTGAATGGTTAGTAAAAAAGGGAATTAATAGAAGCGACTCTCAAAAGTATATTACCTCGTTATTTATTGCTTTATCTGAAGATGCAAAAATTAATTCAAATAAAGATTTAAAAGTCCTTGTTAAAAATTCACAAACCCCAAAAGGTTTAAATGAACAAGCTGTTAAAGAATTAAGAAAACTTGGATTTTATAAATCTCTGAATAGAACAGCAAATAGCGTCTTGAATAGATTAAAAAAAAGTAAGTAAAATGTCTGACAATATCTTACAGGTAAATAATCTTACAAAATTATTCGGAGGACTAGCAGCAGTATCAAATTGCTCATTAAATATTAGATCGGGTTCAATAACTGGAATAATTGGCCCAAACGGTTCAGGGAAAACAACATTATTTAATTTAATAGCTGGAAATTTAAAATCTAATGATGGAGAGGTAATATTTAATGATGAAAATATTACTGATATACCATCACATGAGTTATTTGGCAGAGGATTATTAAGAACCTTTCAGATTGCACATGAATTCTCAAACTTAACAGTTTTAGAAAACTTAATGATGGTGCCTTCAAATCAAAGCGGAGAAAATTTATTAAATGCACTTATTAAACCAGGACTAGTTAAAAAAGAGGAAAAAGTTATTAGAGAAAAAGCCTATGAAGTTGTAGATTTTCTTAATTTAACACATTTAGCAAATGAAAGGGCAGGAAATCTTTCAGGAGGTCAAAAAAAATTATTAGAATTAGGAAGAACTATGATGGTTGATGCAAAATTGGTTTTACTTGATGAAGTGGGAGCGGGAGTTAATCGAACACTTTTAAAAGATCTAGGAACTGCAATATTAAAATTGAATAAAGAAAAAAATTACACTTTTTGTATGATAGAGCATGATATGGATTTTATAAGCAGAATGTGTGATCCAGTAATAGTAATGGCAGATGGTTCAGTTTTATTTGAAGGAACATCTGATGAAGTGAAAAAAAACGAAAAAGTAATTGAGAGTTATCTTGGAAAGTCAAACTTAACAAAAAAAGAAAATTAATGGCATACTTTGAAGGAGCAAAAATGACTGCAGGTTATGGGGATGGTCCTGATATTATTAGTTCATGTTCCATAACTGCCAATAGGGGAGAGATAGTAGCTATTCTAGGTCCCAATGGTGCTGGCAAATCAACAGCCATGAAAGCGATGCTCGGATTATTAAAATTAAAATCAGGTTCTGTAACTTTGAATGGTGAAGATATTTCAAAAATTAATCCTCAAGATCGAGTAAAAAAGGGTATTTCATTTGTTCCACAAACAAGAAATGTATTTGCTGAGCTGACTGTAAGAGAAAATTTAGAGATTGGTGGCTTTTTGACAGAAGGGAGTTTAGAAAATAAAATTGAGAGTATTTATAGTTTATTTCCAATCTTGAGTGAAAAAAAATCTCAAGTCGTCGGACAATTATCTGGCGGACAACGTCAGCAAGTCGCGCTTGGAAGAGCTTTAATGAGTGATCCATCAGTTCTTATGTTAGATGAGCCCACAGCTGGAGTTTCTCCAATTGTAATGGATGAATTGTTTGAACATATAATAAAAGTTAAAAAAACAAATGTTGCCGTTATTATGGTTGAGCAAAACGCAAAGCAAGCATTAAGTATTTCAGATCGAGGCTATGTATTGGTAACAGGTCAAAATAAATTTGAGGGATCCGGTAATGAATTGCTAGAGGATCCCGAGGTTCGTAGATCATTTTTGGGAGCATAATGGATTTCTTAAATGCAATAATTGTACTTTTTAATTTCACAGTAATACCAGCGTTAGCTTATGGTTCACAATTAGCTTTAGGTGCAATTTTTGTTACCTTAATTTACGCAGTTTTAAGATTTGCTAATTTTGCAACCGGAGACATGATGTCTTTTGGAACAATGTTTGCAGTTATTCTAACATATTATTTTCAGTCCTTAGGTTTTGGATTAGGTGTTCTACCAACAGCACTTTTAACAATTCCTTTCGCCATCCTTATGATGATTTTATATATGTTAATCATAGACAAATTTGTTTTCAGTTATTACAGGATAAAAAAAAGTCCTCCAGTTCAGTTTGCAATGGTTAGTGTAGGGGTAATGTTTGTCACTCAAGCCATAATTAGAATTATCATCGGACCATCTGATAGAAGATTTTTAGATGGTGAAAAATTTATAATTAAAGCAACAGAATTTAAAGAAATGACTGGTCTTGCAGAAGGTATAACTTTAAAATCAACACAAGCAATAACAATAATTGTAACCTTAATTGTTGTTTCAATAATGTTTTGGTTTTTAAATAGAACTAAGACTGGAACAAGTATGAGAGCTTATTCAGACAATGAAGATTTAGCATTATTGTCTGGTATAGATCCTAAGAGAGTTGTTTTGATAACATGGGTCATCGCAGGAATTTTGGCCACTATTGGTGGAGTATTATACGGTTTAGATAAAAGTTATAGACCTTTTGTTTATTTTAATAATATGCTTCCAATATTCGCCGCAGCAATTGTTGGGGGAATCGGAAATCCATTTGGAGCTTTCTTGGGTGGATACGTTATAGCCTTTGCAGAAATATTTGTAACTTACGCATACAAAAGATTTATTTCATATCTATTACCTGAACATCTTGAGCCAGATTCTTTACTCCAGTTATTATCAACAGATTACAAGTTTGCAGTTTCATTCTCAATTTTAGTAATTGTTTTATTAATAAGGCCGTCAGGTATCTTTAAAGGAAAAGTAATATGAGGAATTATAAAAATGTCATCGCCGCATATTCAATCATGATATTTTTAATAATTTTGGTTGGGATATTTCAATCCTGGTCTATAGCATTAACTATTTTAAATTATTGTTTAATTTCTGCAGTTATGACAATTGGAGCAAATATACAATGGGGTTATGCTGGATTAATTAATTTTGGGATAATGGGATATACAGCATTAGGAGGATTAGCTGTAGTTTTAGTTTCGGTTGAACCAGTCAAAAAATCTTGGCAAGTTGGAGGTTTAAATATTTTAGCTTGTATATGGATAATTGTTGCAATTATCTTTGTAGTTAAATTTATACTTAATAGATTTGATAAGTCTAAATTAAGAAATTACTCAGTAGCTTCTGTAATCTTGGGTGGAATAATTTTACTAAGAGTAACTGCTGCACCAGGAATAGAGGCGATCGAGTCAGTTGATCCAGCAAAGACAGGATTTCTCGGTGGCATGGGATTACCCGTTTTATTTTCCTGGATTTTCGGTGCACTGTTGGCTGGCGGTTTAGCATTTGTCATAGGAAAGATCGCATTAGGTCTTCGTGCAGATTATTTAGCTATTGCAACATTATTAATAGCAGAAATTATCGTTTCAATTATTAAACATGAGGAATGGTTGGCAAGAGGTGTAAAAAATGTAATAGGATTAAAAAGACCAGCACCATACGAAATAGATCTACAAACTTCAGAATGGTTTATAAATTTAGTTACAAAATTTAATTCATCAAAATTAAATTTGATTAATTCAATCTCTGATAAGCAAGAAGCTCTAAATCAAATGGTTATTGATGCTTCATCGGTCTATGTAAAATTATGTTTTACAGGTTTATTTCTAACTGTTGTTATTATCTTGTTAATTGTGACACAGAAAGCCCTTTATTCACCTTGGGGAAGAAAAATGAGAGCTATAAGAGATAATGAAGAGGCGGCAAGTGCAATGGGTAAAAATATTGTTAAAGAGCATCTTCTTATTTTTATTTTGGGATCTGCAATTGTTGGCTTAGCTGGAGCTATGATGGTTACAAATGACGGTTTGTTTACACCAGGTAGCTACAGACCTATGAGATATACTTTTGTAATTTGGGTTATGGTTATAGTAGGCGGAACAGGAAATAATTTCGGAGCAATATTGGGGGGATTTGTAGTTTGGTTTTTATGGGTCGAAGCTGCTCCAATTGCATTATTTTTAATTAATTTGTTTACATCCCATCTGCCAGAAACTAATGCAGTTAGAGTGCACTTAATTGAAAGTGCTCCATATTTTAGATTCTTGGTTATTGGAATTGGTTTACTTTTAATAATGCGTTATAGACCACAAGGAATTATTCCAGAAAAAATCATCAAACAATAATGTATTATATTTTATTAGGTATTGTTTTAGGATTAATATTTTATTTATCTGACAAATATTTATTTTAAAACCCCAGTTAAGAAACTGGGGTTTTAATTTCTAATTATCTTTGCTTTTTGTCTTTAAACTTTCCACCTTTTATTTCTTTTTCAATAAAAGATCCAAAAGCTTCACCAACATCTGTAAATTCAACAGCTGTAGCACCTTCATAGTTTACCGCTTTACCTTTAGCTAATAAATCAAGTGCTTTCTTTAATTCACCTGGATAAATTTTTGTTCCAGGAGCATTGGCTACTGACATTACATTTTTTTGAACAGTCATTCTGTCAGCTTTTCCACCAGCTTGCATTGCAAGCGTGATCAAGGCTGCCGCGTCATAACTTTCACCTGTGTAAGGACCTGATGAATCAATACCACCAGCACTAGCAACTTCTTTAAATATGCCAGCACCTTTACCCATTGATCCAGGTAAAGATCCAAATGATTTATTTAAATCTTTTCCAAATCTGTCGGTAAGAGAGTCACCAATCATTCCATCTGAAAGAACAAAAGTATCAAATGATCCAGAGTCTAATGATCCTTGAATTATACTACCACCAGCTTGATCTAAGTAACCTAAAACAGCAAGAGCATCTCCACCCGCTGCTGCAAGTGTAGCTACTTCTGCACCATAGTCACCTTTACCTTCTTCGTGCGCTGTAACAGCTGTTACTTTAATACCATGAGCTTTAACTGCAGCTACATAAACATCAGCTAAACCTTTTCCGTAGTCATTGTTAGTATGAGTTACAGCTAATGATTTTACTTTTCTGTCCTTTGTAATATCCGCTAAGACTTGTCCACCTCTAGCATCTGATGGAGCAGTTCTGAAGAAATAACCATTATCATTAAGATCTGTTAATCCTGGAGATGTAGCTGATGGTGAAATCATAACAACACCATTTGGTACGGCAACATTAGTTGCTATTGCACCTGTAACACCAGAACAATCAGCACCCATAATAGCAACAACACCACCTGAAACTAAACCTTCAGCAGCAGTTGTAGCAGCGGCAGAATCAACACAAGTTGAGTCAGCTCTTTCTACAGATATTTTTTTTCCACCAAGTAATGAGCCAGAATCTGAAGCTTCTTTAAAAGCAAGTTCTGCAGAAGCAGCCATTGCAGGTGTTAGGGTTTCAATTGGACCAGTAAATCCTAAAATAATACCCATTTTAATTCCATGTCCATCTGAAAAAGCTTTTGAAGTAAAGCTTAAGATAAACACGAATATACCTATTAGTAATTTTTTCATATTTTCCCTTTAATTGTTAACAATTTATATAATCAAAATTAAATCCTATTAAATTATTATTTCAATGAGAAAATTATCTCAATTTTCGAACAAATACTTATAATTTTAGAAATTATCTATTAGGAGTGTCTGTCGCAATCATTTGACCTCTGACTTTTTCTCTAAAGTAAATATACACTCCTGCAGAAATAATAATAGCTGCCCCAAGAAACGTTCTTGGTTCAGGTATTGTTTCAAATAATATATATCCTGCAATCATCGCAAAAATTATATAAGAGTATTCAAACAAAGATACAATTGAAGGTGAAGCAATACTATAAGCTGAAAAGACACAAAAGAAAGATATAGAAGCAACAACTCCCATTACAAAGACATATGGCCATGAAGCTGAAGGGTTAGTAAACCATTCTCTAACAATAAATTGTAAAGTAGGATCAGAAAAATTATTAAATTTTCCGTCTCCACTAATAAGATAAATAATTAAACTTACAACAACAGCAAAAATATAAAGTAAGGTCATTTGAGTATAAATATTATCTTTATCAGAGGTATATTTTGTAATTGTCATTGAGCACGCATAACAAAGTGCACAACCAACGGGTGCTAATTTGAAAAAATTAAATTCTTCAAGTGTTGGATTAAGTACAATTAATACTCCTATAAAACCTACAACAATTGCACTCCATCTTCTAATTCCAATTTGTTCTTTTAAAAAAAATTTAGCAAACATAGACATAAAGAAAGGACATGAGAAAAACAGAGCACTAACCATCGCTAAAGACATAAAGGTTAAAGAAATATAAAAAAAAGCAAATCCAAAAAAGAAACAAACAACTCTAACTAAAGTTAAAAAAGGATAATGGGTTTTTAAAGTAAATTTTTTTTTTGTTATTAAAAAAAAAGATATGAGAATAGTCGCCTGTATTAAAGTTCTTCCCAAATATAACTCAAACAATGCAATATCCGCAAAAATGAATTTTATTAATGAGTCTTGAATGGAAAAAAAGGCCATTCCAGTCATAATAAACAAAATACCTTTTGTATTATTGTTTGTTTGCATATCGCACCTATATCAAAAAAACTTTAACCTTCATAATTAATAAGATACTCTAAAAAGTATTTATGGAAGATTTTAAACCAATTTCTGGTAGCTGTATTTGTGGAGAAATTGAATATACTATTAAATCTAAGCCTTTATTTACACATGCTTGTCATTGTAAAGATTGTAAGAAAATAACCGGATCATCTTTCGTTGTTAATACAAGTATTTTTGAAAATTCATTAGATATCAAAGGTGAGCTTTTAGAAAAGAAGTTAATTGCAGGCAGTGGAAAAAGCTGCAAGGTTTACTTTTGCAAAAAGTGTGGTGTTTACATTTATTCTGACTATGAATTCGCTGTTAAAAGGATAAGTATCAGAACAAATACTTTATCTAATCCAGAGCTTTTTCCGCCTCAAGCACACATATTTGTTAAAAGTAAAGATCCATGGATAAATATTGTAAACAAAGATATTTGCTATGATGAAATGTATGATCCTAAAATTGCTTGGCCTAAAGAAAGTTTAGATAGATATAAAGAATATCTCGAGTCTAATTAAGGATAAAGTCAGCTGCTCTTTCACCTATCATTAAAGTTGGTGCATTTAAATTACCACTAGTAATCTCTGGCATAACAGAAGCATCTGCAACTCTTAAATTTTCCAAACCATGAACTTTCAATTTTTCGTCAACTACCGCCATTTTGTCCACACCCATTTTTAATGTACAGGATGGATGATAAGCTGTTTCGGCTTTTGATCTAATATACTCGGTAATTTGATCATCATCAGCTGCACTTTCACCTGGTCCTATTTCTTTTCCAGCGTAAGGTTTCATTGAATCTTGACTTAAAATTTTCCTAGCTACACGAACACACTTAATTGTTTCTTTTAAATCATATTCATCTTCTAAATAATTAAATTGAATTTTAGGGTAATCGTATGGATTTGAACTATTTAATTTAATATGTCCTCTACTTTTAGGTTGATTCAAACTCGCGTGTAATTGATAACCATGTCTGTCAGGGTCAACTAATCCATGATCGATTACAAATGCTGGAAAAAAATGAAATTGAATATTCGGATAACTTTTGTCCTCTGAAGATTTGCAGAAACCACCTGCTTCTAAAAATGAAGTAGAACAAGGCCCACTTTTTGAAAGAAACCATTGAATACCAATTTTAAGCATATTTATTTTATTAACGTAAGAATAGAGCGTATCTTTAGTTTTACATTCTTGCTGAATGTAGGTTTCTAAATGGTCTTGTAAATTTTGACCCACTCCCTCTAAAGAGTGCACAACATTAATTCCTTTATCTTTTAAATCTTTTTCAGGTCCTACACCTGATAACATCAATAGTTGTGGTGAATTGATTGAACCCCCGCTTAAAACAACTTCTTTGTTAGCGTAAACCTTTGTGACTTTATTTTTAATATTTACTTCTATTCCGACTGCTTTTTTTCCTTCAAAAATAATCCTTTCAGCAAAAGAATTAGTAAAAACTTTTAAATTTTTTCTTTTTTTTGCTGGCTCTAGATAATATTTAGAAGCGCTAGCCCTTTGACCTTTATGAATTGTAATATCATACATTCCAAATCCCTCTTGATCTTCTCCGTTCATATCATTATTTTTTTTATATCCTGCTTCGACTGAAGCATTAACAAAAGCACTAAACAACGGATTTTTGTTTTTGGATTGATTTACTGGTAAAATTCCTTTCCCACCTCTGAATTCATTCTCTCCTTCGGACCATGTCTCAATTTTTTTAAAAAATGGTAAAACATTTTCATAAGACCAGGATTTTAGACCAAATGAAGCCCATCTCTCATAATCATTTTTATTTCCTCGAACATAAACCATTCCGTTATGTGCAGAACAACCACCCACCATTTTTCCTCTTGGGCAAAATAATCTCCTATTATTTAAATTAGGCTCTGGTTCTGAAAAATATTTATAATTATATTTTGGATCGTGCATTGCATATAGAATTGCTAAAGGCATATTAACCTTCCAAATATCACTAGATCCACCTGCTTCAAACAAAGCAACATTAAATTTACCATTTTCACTTAGTCTATTTGCAAGAACACATCCTGCTGTACCAGCTCCAACAATTATGTAGTCAAATTTCATTACTTTTTAAGTTTATCTGTAAGCACCAATTTATCTGATTTAAAACTATTTTTATTTTCGTTAATAAAATCATCCATAATTTTTATTTTATCTTCTTCAAATTCTGTAACTTTTCTTTTTTCAAGATCGATATAAAGAGATATACTTTCTGTAGTTGCAGCAAGTTTTCTTGTTTTTTTTTCGATCATCTCACATTTTAAATGTAACCTTTTCTTATCATGATCAAAGAAAGTGCAATAAACATCAACTTCTTCATTTTCTTTAACTTCATTGTCATAAGTTGTTCTTGTTTCAACCACCATTGTACTTCTTTTACTTATTTGTGCTTTAGCTCCCCCCATCTCAAATTTATTAAGCATGGTTTCCCATGCTTCATCAAAAATTAAAACATAATAAGCCATATTCATATGCTCATTATAATCCGTCCAATCTTTTATTATTTTTCTTGAAGCTAAGTGAAATGCCATTTTATTAGCCTTTATTTATTTTATCCGCTACTAACAATTTTCTTTGCATCTCTCTTAAAACAGGTCTTTCTATCAATTTACCATCTATTACAACTAAACCTGTATTTGCTTTTTTAAATTGATCCATAATTCTTTTAGCTTTACTTATTTCTTCCTCTGATGGAGTAAAAATTTCATTTAAAATACTTATTTGCTTTGGATGAATAGATCCTTTCCCAGTGAAACCTAAATTTTTAACAAACTGAGCTTCTTTTTTCATACCTTCCATATCTTCTAAATTTAAATAAGGAACATCAATAACATCTACTCCTTTACTTGCACCAGCGTGAACCAACCTTGATCTTGCATAAACTAAATTCTCTAATTTGTTTTCCACTCTCAATTCTGCTGCCATATCTTCTCCTCCAAAATAAAGAGCAACTATTCTATCGCTAGAATGTGCAATATCGTAAATGCTTTCAAGAGCTTGATTAGTTTCCATTATAACATGAAGATCAGTATCTAAACCACAATCAGTAAGCATGTCATCAATAAATGTAATTTCGTCAGGCGTTTTAACTTTAGGTAACATGATAGCTTTAACTTTTAGTTTATTTGAAGCAATTGCTTCTAAGTCTAAAAGACCGTTTTTAGTTCTTTGACAATTTAACCTAACAACTAATTCAACATCATTTTTTACTTCTAGTGACTTTAATGCTTTAATAGTATTTTTCCTTGCCTCATCTTTATCCTTCATGGCTATCCCATCTTCTAATTCTATACAAACCATATCAGCCCCTGAAGCTAAGGCTTTTGGAAACATCTCTGGTTGAAGACCTGGTGTGAATATAAAGCTACGTCTAACTCTTAGTTTATTTAAGTCCATTTAATTTTTATTTCTTATAATTGTTAATGATATGATATTATATTTTCCTAGAAATAAAAATGAACAATAAGGTCTTCATCTCGTGTGCAGTTACAGGATCTGGTGATACAGCAAGTAAACATCCTGATTTACCTAAAACTCCAGAACAAATTGCAAAAGCGGCAATAGAGTCTGCTAAAGCTGGTGCTGCAATTGCCCATATCCATGTCAGAGAAGAAGATGGAACACCAAGTAGACGACTTGAGCTTTATAAAGAAGTGGTTGACAGAGTGAGATCATCTGAAACTGATGTAATTCTTAATCTTACAACGGGCATGGGTGGTGATTTAGATATTGGCCAAGGTAAGAACCCTTTAGACTTTGGTCCAATGACAGATATGGCAAATGTGATGGAAAGAATTGCTAATGCAGAACAATTTCTTCCAGAAATATGTACACTTGATTGTGGAACTTTAAATTTTGGAGACAGTTCTGTTATTACAGTTAATACACCAAACGATTTAAGAAAAGCTGCAAAAAAACTTCAAGAAATAAAAGTTAAACCTGAAATAGAAGCTTTTGATTTAGGAAATATGTGGTTTGGTGCTCAATTATATAAAGAGGGATTATTAAGTGATCCACCTCTTTTTCAAATGTGTTTAGGAATTCCATGGGGAGCACCGGCAACACCATTAGCTATGCAAGCGATGAAAGATATAATGCCTAAAGAAGGTATATGGTCAGGTTTTGCAATATCTAAAAACGAAATGCCATATGTTGCTCAAACTGTAGTAATGGGAGGTAACCCAAGAGTTGGTTTAGAGGATAATTTATATTTATCAAAAGGTAAATTGGCAACCAATCCTCAATTAGTTGAGAAAGCTATAAGGATCGTCACAGATCTTGGTGTAGAGATTATGTCACCTTCAGAGACAAGAGAAAAATTAAAGCTTGTAAAACACAAGTAATGTCAAAAATTAAAACTGTAGGAATAGTTGGAACTGGTGTCATAGGCACTGGCTGGATAATAAGGAATTTAGCTCACAACAAAATTGTTCATGCATATGATCAAAACAAAAATCTTAAAAATTATGTTTTAAAAGAAATAAAAAGAACTTCAAAAAGTATAAAAAAACTCTTCGGAAAAAAAATTTTAATTAAAAATTTAAAATTCTTTAATTCTTTGGAAAAGGCTCTTTCAAATGTGGATTTTGTTCAAGAAAGTGTATTAGAGAATTATAAAGTTAAAACTGATTTAATTCAAAAAATCTCTAAATATGTAAAATCTAATGTAATTATTTCTTCAAGTTCATCAGGACTTTTACCCTCTAAAATTTTTTCTAAGAGTAAAAATCCTCAAAGAGGCATAATTGGACATCCATTTAACCCAGCTTATTTATTGCCAGCAGTTGAAATAGTTCCTGGAAAAAAAACCACAAGAAAGTTTCTTTCAGATGCAAATAAATATTACAAATCAATTTCAATGAAGCCAATTATGCTTAAAAAAGAATTACCAGGCTATTTATCGGATAGACTTCAAGAGGCATTGTGGAGAGAAGGTTTACATATTATTAATGAAAATTATGCAACAACACAGGAATTAGATCGTGCAATAGAAGATGGACCAGGTCTTAGATACTCAATAATGGGTACCTTTTTAACCTTTCATCTTGCTGGAGGTAATGCAGGAATGAAACATATGTTAAAGCAATTTGGTCCAGCTTTAAAATTACCCTGGACAAAATTGAAAGCTCCAAAGTTAACAAATAAATTATCTGATAAACTTATATCAGGCACAAGAAAACAAGCTAAAGGTAAATCAATTAATATGCTTTCAAATATTAGAGACCAATATTTAGTTGATGTATTAAAAATTAGAAAAAAATATGAGAATAAAATTAGAAATTGATGAAAGAAAAAATTTTAATAAATAAAACTGGTGGATGTATCTGTGGAGATATAACTTTTAACGTTAAGCTTGATGAAGTCCCTTTAGTTTTCAATTGTCATTGCATTGATTGTAGAAAAAAAATAGGAGGAATGATGACAATTATACTACTTAGAGATGGAGCAATAAATATAGATAAGTCTAAATTAAAAATTTATGAACATGAAGGTGGTAGTGGTAATAAAATTAAAAAACATTTTTGTGGGAAATGCGCTGCTCCTATTTTAACTTATGTAGAAAAGTATAAAAAATATTATTTATATGCAGGTTTGCTAGATGATATTAGTTTTTTAAACAAAGCAGAGAACATACATTATAAAGAGTCTCATTTTCCATTTATGGAAATAAGCGAAAAAAATACTAAAGTTTAATAACTAATGCATTCTTAAAGTATTGCCGTCTACAGCAATTACTTGTCCTGATATCCTTGGTGCATCATTCGAAATTAAAAAGCTACAAATTCCTCCGATATCCTCTTCATATACCCAGGTATTCATTGAAGTCATTGAAACAAATTCTTTTTCTATTAATTTTTTTGAAACATTTAAAAACTTCGATTTATCCCTTATCACTCTACCCATTCTATCTCCCTTAATTGTTCCAGGACAAATAGCGTTTACTCTAATTTTAAATTTTCCTAGTTCCATTGCCAGTGTTTTGGTTATGCCGACAACTGCCCACTTACTTGCACAGTAAGGAGATCTTAATGGAAATCCAAATATACCTGCGGTTGATGATAAATTTATTATAGCTCCACCTTTATTTTTTTTTAGCATTGGAATTGAATATTTTGAAAAATAAAAATGGCTAATAACGTTTACCTTTAATGTATTTTCCCAATCCTTACTTTTTAATTTTTCAAGTGTCCCGGTTGGGCCAGCGATTCCAACGTTATTTATTAGAGCATCAATTTTTTTTGTTTTTTTTAATATTTTGCTAAAAAAATTTTTTACTTGGTTCTCATCCGAGGCATCACACTGAAATACAAATAATTTTTTATTATTGAGTTTGTGCTTCTTGCATTTATTTAGAAAAATAGAATTGATATCACAAAGATATACTGTTGCACCTTTATCTAAAAATATTTTTGCGGAACTCCATCCAATACCTGAACCTCCTGCGGATATGATTATTTTTTTATTTTTTAAGGTAATGCTCATTTTTAATTTTAAAAGATAATTCAAACTAACAAATCTTCCAACTATTAATATGTCAACTAATAATTGAATTGAGCATTAAATTATTTTATATTGATATCGATTATGTACTCAATTTCAAAAATCTCAAAAAATGGGACTTATCTTCAAGTAATTTGGGATGATGGGAAAGAGAGTAAATTTAATTATATGTGGCTGAGAGATAATTGCCCTACAGCACACGATAAAGATTCTAGGCATAGAATGTTTAATATTTTAGATGTATCAGAAAATATAAACCCAAAAAAATATAATCTTAATAGCGACGGTAAATTAGAAATAGAGTGGAGCGAGGGAAATCATGTAAGCCATTATGATATTAGTTGGCTTAGAGAAAATTGTTACACGATAAAAAATAACGAAGAATACAAATCACCTTATAAATTATGGGATAGTAGTTTAGAAAAAAATATTAATAGTATATATATAGATCACAACGAAATTATATCTTCTGAAGAGGGATTAATTAAATGGTTAGAGCTTCTTCACTATAAAGGAATAGCTATAGTTTATAATGCTCCAGTAGAAAAAAATTCAGCGTTTCCTGTTTTAAATAGAATTAGTCACACAAGAGAGACATTTTTTAAAACACCTTTTGAAGTTATAAATATACCAAAACCGAATAACTCAGCTTATACAGCCCATGCACTTCAAAATCATATGGATTTACCATGGTTTGAAAATCCTCCTGGATATCAATTTTTGCATTGTTTAGTTAATTCAGCAAAAGGGGGTGACTCATCTGCAGTAGATGCTTTCGCTGTAGCAGAATATTTAAAGAAAAACGATAAAGATACTTTTGATACGCTAACAAAAATACCTTTAAAGTTTAGAGACAAAGATTATACACAAAAAGCTCATAGAAGCTTTTATGGCACTGCAATAAGTTTAACAAAAGATGGTGATTATAATGATGTTAGATTTAGCACTGCAACCATGGACGCTTTAGATTGTCATCCAGATCAAATGGATAAAGTTTATAAATCTCACCATAAATTTGGAAAACTTTTACACGATGATAAATTTCAAATAAAATTTAGACTTAGACCTGGAGATATATATACATTCAATAATAGAAGAGTACTTCACGGAAGAACTGAGTTTGATCCAAATTCTGGACACAGACACCTACAAGGTTATTATATGGATAGAGATGAAATTGTGGGTAGATTAAATTATCTTAAGAAATAAAAAAAAGGGCTTTGAAAATATCAAAGCCCTTTTATCTAATTTATTTTAAAGTTATTATGGAAGCCAACTTTTCCATTTATCTGGATTATTGTCTAACCACTCATTAACAACTTCTTTTACATCTCTTTTCTTAATATCAACTTCAACTAACATTTTAGCTTGGTCAATATTTTGTAAAGACATTTTTTCAAAGAACTTCTTAGCATCAGCATGTTCTGCACTAGCAAAAGTAGCTGGGTTTCCGTAGTTCATCGTGTAATCTTTAGCCCAACCAGTTGCTGGCCATGCAGCAGTTCCACAATCTTTCCAGTTATTTGCTTCAGTGAAGCTGTCACAAGTTTTGTGTTCTGGAAGTTGTACACCAACCATATCATACTCACCAAAGAACCAATGTGGTGACCATAAATAAAGTAGAAATGGCTCTTTTCGCATGTAAGCAGCTTTTGCTTCTGCGATAGCAGCAGCTTCTGTTCCAAGTTCATCAGCCTGGAAGTCTATTCCTAACAGATCAAGTCTTTTTTGGTCATGACAGTTCCAACCTGCAACCGGACATCCAATAAGTCTACCTTTCTTACCACTTTCAATTGTTGCAAATTTTGCTTTGTGTTTATTTAAGTCTTTCCAAGTTTTAATACCTAGTTCTTCAGCAGCATATCTTGGTATCCAGTAGTCTGACATACCGATTATTCCTGCTGTTCCAAGTAAATCTACACTTCCATCACCACTGTATGTCCCAACGACTTTACCTTCGTATATTAAGTCCTCTTTTAACATAACAGTGTCAGCTTCAGCGTAACTTGGCCAACTTTCGCAAGCGAAGTCCAACTCACCTGCAGCGATTGCTTCCCATAAACCAGTTCCTGAAGGAAATACAGTTTGTTTAATTTTGTATCCCATTTCTCTTTCAAGAATTGCTACGGCAACTTCGCAAGTAATTATCCCACCAGTCCAATCTGCTATAGCTGCATGAAGTCTTTTGGCTGCGTTGGCTTGACCAAAGCTTCCAATTAACAAAGCTACAGAAAGAATTAGTGCTGATATCTTTTTTGATAACTTCATTTATTTCCTCTCTTTTTAATTAATTAAAAACACATTTTAGATCAAAATGTATTGGTATGTAAACCACGCAAATAGTACTATTTGTCTTAGCTTATTAAGCCTAAAGCTTCTCTTTGTTTCTTAGTCCACGCAAGTGTAATTCTATCAATAATAATAGCCAGTAATACTATTCCAATACCAGCTGCTAATCCTCTTCCAGTATCTGATCTTGCAAGACCATTAAAGACTTCTAGACCTAAGCCCTTACCACCAATAAGTGGTGTAACTATTTGCATTGCAAAAGCCATAATTACAGTCTGATTAAATCCAATAACTAAACTTGGAATAGCTAACGGGAACTTAACTTTATTTAATGTTTGAATAAGTGTTCCACCAAATGATCTCGATACTTCAGAGTAAGTGCCAGAAACCTGTGTTAAACCTAGAGATGTTAATCGAATTATTGGCGGAATTGAATATATTACAGTTGCAAGAACAGCTGACACTGTTCCACCACCAAAAAACATTAGAACAGGAATTAAATAACAGAAATAAGGAAGTGTCTGCATTGCATCCAACACAACGTTTTGAATATTTCTAAATCTTTCATTGTAAGATGCAATTATTCCAAGAGGAACTCCTATAACAAAACACAGCACCACAGACACAAGTACTGAGGATAAAGTTATCATTGATTGTGTCCATATTCCACATGCACCAATGAATAGAAGAAGTACTGCAGTAATTATTGCAAATCTTATTCCAACAGTTACATAACCTAAAGCCGAAAATACTGCTAATGTATACCACCAAGGTATTTGAGTTAGGAAAACATCTAAAGGTCTTAACAAATTTAAATAAACAAAAGCTCTTAAACCTTTTGCAAAAGAAATAAATCCTGGATTTACAGTCAAGCTTTCCACCGCATTAGTAATTGGTTGTCTTATTGATAATTTCCATTCTTTTGGAAATGTTCCTACTTCTAGAAAGTAATGATCTATAAATGCAATTAGAAATAAAACTAAAAAATAAGGAATTACATAATATCTTTTGCTAATAAATTCACCGATGTTTTCAGCTGTGGATTTATTAAAAACTGAGACTAAGATTCTAAATACTGTTGCTATTGCAGATGTAACTGTTTGACATATGATTTTTAAAATCTTATTCCCAAAATTTAACGGCATTTCTAAAATTTTTGCGATTTGATATTTTTCCCAACTTTGAGGAAGTAAATAAAATCTTTGTACATCTGAAGGAAGTCTTTCTTTATCTTTACTAAACGCTAAGCTAAACCTATCAAACATTATCGCCATAAATAGAATACATAGCCCACCTTCCATTGCCCAGCCAACGTCCAATCTTCTTATTGCTTGCCAAACTTGACCACCAATACCTTCGGCACCTATAAAACATGCAAGAACAACTAATGCCAATGCCATCATTATTACCTGATTAATACCCATCATTATACTTGGTAGAGATAAAGGAATTTTAATTTTAAATAATAGCTGAAGCTTACTTGAACCAAAGGAAGTGGCAGACTCTATAGTTTGAGCTGGTACTTGTCTTATACCAGTGTTTGTCAATCTTATTATTGGAGGCATTGCATATATCATTGTAGCTAATATTGCTGGAGCACCTCCTATCCCAAAAAAAAATAATGCTGGGAACAAATACACAAATGCTGGCATTACTTGCATAGTATCTAATACTGGCTTCATGAAATTTTCAAATCTATTACTTTGTGAACACAAGACACCCAGTATAAATCCAAAAAATACACATAATAAAACTGACAGACCCATCAAGGCCACTGTTTGTAAGGATGGTTCCCACATCCCTGTTGCTCCCCAAAAATAAACTACAAAAGAAGAGTAAATTCCCAATCGCAAACCACCCGCAATTATGCAGGGGATTATAATTATTGCAGCTATCAAAATCCAAGGAGACTCAAGCAAAAAGTCTTCTAAAAAATAATAAGTTTCTTTTATATAGCTTGCTATAATTTTAGTGACCCATCTGTAATTTTTTTTTAAATAATCTTCTCCGTCATTCACCCAAGCTGTAAATGTAAATTTATCAGTGACTTCTTTAGGAAATTTTGAAGGCCCTTCACTTTGAGTAGATAGCCAGAGTGCTACCAAAAAAACAACTCCAATAATTACATAAGTTATTATGTTTTTCGATTGATTTGAATTATTTATTAAATCAGTTCTAGTAGCCATGTTCGCAAATTAAAATAAATAATTTTACATTTAAAGTAAAATATTGTCTATTTTTGGGGTAATATTATTTATTAAAAATGTCTGTAGAACAAAAAATCACCTGTACAAATATTTGGAAGTTATTTGGACCAGACGAAAAAAGAATTATTAAAAACCTTGATAAAAATTTAAGTATTAAGGAAGTTCAAGAAAAGACAGGACATGTTGTTGCTGTAAAAGATGTCAGTTTCTCAATTCAAAAAGGTGAAACATTTGTAGTAATGGGATTATCTGGTAGTGGAAAATCAACACTAGTCAGATGTATTTCGCGATTGATTGAACCAACAGCTGGCGTAGTGAAAATGGATGATGTTGAAGTTACAAAAATGAGTGCAAGTGAATTATTAGAATTAAGAAGAAATAAAATGAGCATGGTTTTCCAACATTTTGGTTTATTTCCTCATAGAACAGTCCTAGAAAATATTGGTTATGGATTAGAAGTAAGGGGAACAAAAAAAGATATAAGAACAGAAAAGTCAATGGAAGTTTTAAAAATGGTTGGCTTAGATGGTTGGCATAATAATTATCCAAGAGAATTATCTGGAGGTATGCAGCAAAGGGTAGGACTTGCAAGAGCACTAGCTGTGGATCCTGAAATATTAATTTTTGATGAACCTTTTTCAGCATTGGATCCTTTGATTAGAAGAGAGATGCAAGATGAGCTTTTAAAGATCCAAGAAAAGCTTCAAAAAACTATGGTATTTATAACTCACGATTTTTTAGAGGCAATTAAAATGGGAGATCACATTGCAATTATGAAAGATGGAGAAGTTTCTCAAGTTGGTACACCTGAGGAAATTGTATCTAATCCAAAAGATCAATATGTTAAAGATTTTTGTGAAGATGTTCCTAAATATAAAGTATTAAGCGCAGGCAAAGTCATGAGAACGGAATGCTGCGATGAAACAAAAAATTTATTTGAGGATGGAAAAGATAATATTTTAGATAATTCTAAAATTGAAAACTTAATAGATAGGCTAATTGATAATGATAAAACTTATCCAGTAGTTTGTAATGAAAGTGGAAAGCTATTAGGTGAGATAGATAGAGTAATAGTCATGAAATCTATGAGATCAAATCAATAAATTTGCTTATTACCTTCTATTGATTTCTTTTTAATATTATCTCTCCATATAATAATCATACCAGCAAAAATAATTACTATTACTCCAGGAAATAGTTGGCTCCATGGAGCTTCATTAAAGAAAATCCAACCAAGAATAAAAGATGACGGTATCCCAAGATACTCAAATGAAGCTATTTTACTTGCTGAAATTAAACGGTAAGAATAAATAAACAATATTGCTGCTGTACCACCCAAAACTCCAGTCATTGTCATCAAAATAAAATCTTTAAAATTTTTAATTTCAACATGTCCTGTAGTTACAAAAAATAAAAGTAAACCACCAATGACATTAAATATTAATGTGTATAACTGAATTTTTGCAGTTGAATGATTGCCTTGAATGAATTTTAAAATTATGACAGTGAAAGCCCATGCTATAGCGGTTAGAATTGGAAAAATTGAGTACAAACTAAAAATTTCACTTGTTGGTTTCATTATCATAACTACACCAACAAAACCAATTAAAACTGCTGACCATCTGTAAATACCAATTTTTTCACTCAATAAAATTATTGATAGTATTACTATGAAGAAAGGTGACGAAAAGGTTAGCGTCATTGCTGTTGCAAATTCCAGATTTACTACTGAGATAAAAATGAATACATTCATAGAAAGAAAACATATTCCTCTCAAGCAACTCAATATCAAAAACTTATTTCCTAAGTTTTTGAATATTGTTGAAAATTCATTTGTGAATAAGATCAATAATAACAAAGGTATAATTGCTGCTACATTTCTAAATAAAGTTAATTGAATTATTGAGTATTCATCACCTAAAAATTTAATAATAACCATGTAAAGATCTATACATAAAATTGCTAAGAGCATTGTAGCAATTGCTAAATATGTTTTTTTTAGATCTGTTTTTTCAGATGAAATTTTCATTTAATAATATTGAAATTAGTATAAGTTTTTAAAATATTATGCAAAATTTTAAGCTTAATGAAGAATTTTTATTAAATAATCAGGATTGGACATTCCCAACTTTTACAGCTTATGGACCTGGAAGATTTAAAGAAATTGGAAAGTTTTGTAAAAATTTTAAAATAAATAATGCATTAATCGTTACTGATAGTGGTAGTGTAAATTTACCATTTATAAGTGATTTACAAAATTTACTTAATGACTCAAAAATCAAATCAGATATTTATTCAAATATATCGCCAAATCCTAGAGATGATGAAATAGATTCTGGATGTAAAAAATTTCGTGAAGGCAATCATGATGCAATAATTGCAATAGGCGGAGGAAGTGCAATGGATGGAGGAAAAGCAATTTCTCTTACAGTTGATAGCGGTGTGCCTTTATGGGATTTTGAATTTGAAAAAGAGCCACCAAAACTAACTATGGAAAATCCTTTTCCAAAAATAATTACTATTCCAACTACAGCAGGAACAGGTGCTGAAACAGAAGTTACTGCCATGGTCACTCATCTTGAAAAAGGAATGAAATTTTGTTTATGGCATCCAGATGCCCGACCATGTTTAGCTTTAGTAGATCCAGAGCTAACTTTAAAATTACCGGCTAATCTTACTGCTTGGACCGGTATAGATGCAATGATACACGCAATTGAAGGTTATAGTGTTCCTATGTTTCATCCACTTTGTGATGGTTCTGCATTAGAAAGTTTAAATTTAATTTCAAAATCACTTTATGCAGCTGTCGAAGAACCTGATAATCTTTTAGCGAGAGGAGGAATGATTATAGGATCTTATTTGGGTGGAATAGCTTTCTTAAAAGGCCTAGGTTTAGTTCATGCAATTTCGCACATGGTTGGTGCTGAATATAATACTCATCATGGATTGACTAATGCAATTATACTTCCTGCAGTCATGAAATATAATTTACCTGGATTAGATGAAAAAGTAAAAAGAATGTCAGAGGCCATGCAATTTGAAAACCATTCAATTGAAAATTTTCAAGACAACTTAAATATAATTCTAGATAGATTAAAAATCCCTAAAGGATTAAATGAATTAGGAGTGCCAGAAGATTGCCAAGAGAGAATAGCAAAGAAATCAATGTTAGACCAAGCTTATGGACAAAATCCTAAAAAGGCATCATTAGATGAGGTCAAGACTTTAGTTTTAGAGAGTATTAGACAAGCAAGATAGGTTTAATTAAGTGCTTGAGAATTTTTCTGTCCATCAAATAATTTCAAAATTAAAAAAAAGAGAAATTAAAATAGTAGAGGTACTAAATTTCTATTTAGATAGAATAAAAAAATTCAATCCAAAATTAAATGCTATTATTTCACATATAGATGAAACAAAAATTACTGAAGAAGCAAAATTAAAAGATGAAAATTTTAATAGTGATAATGACAAAGATGATATTTATGGACTTCCAATTGCTGTTAAAGAATTATTTGATATTAAAAATGAGGTAACATGCTATGGATATAAAGAGTTATTAAAAAATATACCAAAACAGGACTCTTTATTAGTAGATAATTATAGAAAAAACACAATTTTAATTGGTAAAACAAATCTCTCTGAATTTGCTGTTGGTTGTCATACTACTAACAGAGTTTATGGAGCAACTTCAAATGTTTATGATCATAGTAAGTCAGCGGGAGGGTCTTCTGGTGGTGCAGCAGCAGCTGTTGCAGCAAATTTAATTCCTTTTGCAGATGGCACAGATATGATGGGATCTTGTAGAAACCCAGCAGCATTTGCAAATATTTATGGATTAAGACCAACACCTGGTGCGATTGCAGAAGATAGATTTGAAATTAAAAATTTAAAAGATTTTCCTTTAATATCTACAACTGGATGTTTTGCTAGGACTCCCAATGACATGGAATTTTTATTTAACTATATAAAAGGGAAGAATGTAAAGGATAAATTATCTTTCGATCTTGAAGATATAAATATTAAAAAACTTTCAGATTTAAAAATTGGATGGTGCATTGATCTAAACGAACAATATAAGTATGAAGATGGAATCATCGACTTATGTGAAAATATTTTAAAAAAAATACAGTCAAATAATTTAAATATTGAAGATTTAAAAACTGAAATTAATTCAGAAGAATTGTGGTATTCTTGGACAATATTAAGAGCCAAATTTTTGTATGAAAACTTTTTGTTATATAATTTAAAAAATTTAAATGAATTACCTTCTCAAGCATATTGGGAATATGAAAAAGGAAAAAGCATCAAAACAAACGATGTTTTAAAAGCAATAGAAATAAGAAATAAATATATGGATAAAATACAAAACCTATTTAAACATTATGATTTTTTAGCATTACCTTCGGCTCAACTATTTCCTTTTGAAAAGAACCTAAACAATCCAGAATTTATCAATGATAATAAAATTGACACTTATCATAGATATATGGAAGTCTATACATTATCAAGTTTGCTTGGTTTGCCAACTATATCTATTCCAGTTGGTTTTAATAATAAAGGGCTACCAATGGGAATGCAGATTATAGCAAATGTTAAAGAAGATAATAAACTAATTAACTTTGCCAAATCTTACGAGGAAATTTTTAACTTTTCAAAATTTAAACCAGAATTATCGGAATAATAATGACCAGACACCCTCATCATTTTAAAATTTCATTTGCATTAGCTATTGCTGCTGGTTCATGGGGAATTTATTGGTTACCTCAAAGAATACTAGAAGATGGAGGTTTGACTGGTGGCTGGGGAACAATATCCCAAATGGTAGTTGGAATATTAATATTATCACCAGTCGCAATTTGGAGAGTTATAAAAGGAAAGTCTATTGGCTTGGAATTTCCTCTCACTGGTTTTTTTGTTGGAAGTGGATTTGTTTGTTATGCTCTTAGCTTTCTTCTTACTGATGTAGTTAAAGCATTAATCATGTTTTACATGATACCTGTTTGGACAACTATATTTGAAATTATATTTTTAAAAAAGAAATTTGGTTGGAAGAGGGTAATCACATTAGGTTTAGCACTAGGAGGTTTATGGATTGTATTCAGTCAAGAGAATATAATTCCGTTACCTCAAAATGCAGGTGATTGGTTGGCCCTTGCTGGAGGTGCACTATTTGGTGCTGGTTTAATTAGAATGGAAATAATTAAAACCGATGGCGTCTTTCCAATTATATTCACATTCTTTTTTTATGGAGGTTTAGCCAGTATACCTATCGGGTTATTCTTAGTAGATTATTTAGGACCAGTTCCATCAGTGGAGGTTATCATGTCAATGTCCACTTTTTTATTACTTATCTCGATATTTTATTTTATTCCTACAGGAGTAATAATCTTTTGGGCTCCAAGCAAACTAGGAGCCGGCTTATCATCTATTTTATTTTTAGCTGAAATAATTGTTGGTGTTGTTAGTGCTAGTATTTTAACAAATGAACCTTTTGGTTGGAGAGAAACAATAGGTAGTATTCTAATAATTCTTGGTGGTGTAATTGAAGTTGTATATGTTCCAAAGTCAGAGAGGAAATTAGCATAATGGATATTAATGAATTATTGAAATCAAAAAAAAAAGTCTTCTTAGATGGTGGAACAGGCTCAGAAATTCAGAGACTTGGCGGAACTATGGGACCAGCTTTTTCTGGTTTAGCAAATGTTTTCTCACCAGAAATAGTAATCAAAGTACACGAAAGTCATATAAACGCCGGATGTGATATGATAACAACCAATACTTTTGGAACTGCAAGGCATTGTCTTGAGCCTTCAAATTTAGGAGATCAGACTATAAAAATTAACATTGATACAGTTAAGTTAGCAAAACAAGCAGTCAAAAATTCTGGAAAAAAAATTAAAATTGCTGGAAGCATGTCAACATATTTAGCTTTGGCTGAAAATGAATTTAGACCTGACACAAAATTTGTACCATCATTTGCAAAAGAAGAAAAAAATTATAAAGAACAAGCGAAGGTATTAAAAGAGGAGGGAGTCGAAGTTCTTATTCTTGAAATGATTTTAGATATTGATCACGCTAAAATTTTGTTAAATGCTGCTTTAGAAACAGGTTTGCCTGTCTGGGTTGGATTAAGTTGCTGCATAAGTAAATTTGATGAAACCGTAGTAGGTAGAAATTTTAGAGCTGAAAAAGAGAGATCTATTATATATGACCCTTTAAAATATCCTGATGAGCCAAAATTCCTTCCTGAAGATAAAATTATTAATTTTGCTGAAATAATTAATTCACTCAAATCTATCGGTGGAGATGTTTATGGCATAATGCATAGTTGGTTTATTGATACAAAAGAGGGAATGAAAGTTTTAAAATCAAATTGGAATGGGCCAATTATGTTCTATCCAGAGATCCATAAATTTGACACTAGTACTATGCAAGCGTTAATAACTGAAAATGAAATTGAATTTGTTGATAAGTGTTCTGAGTTAATAGACGATCAGGTAAAAATTATTGGAGGGTGTTGTGGAGTCACAGATAAACATTTAAAATCCTTGATAACAAAATTTTCTTAATTTAGTAATCTTTACTAATTATTTGGTCTATCATATTTACCATATCTTTTTTATATTTTTCATTTGTTGCAGATTTAGTCTCTAAGACAGAAAAAAACGCAGCAACAACTTTTGTTTTCAAATTTATTCCTAAAAATTGGCCCCCATACCCAGAGTGACCAATCCAGTTACCGCATTTCATTAATGAATTAACATAACAGACAAATTTATCTTTAGATAATTGAATGTATTTGGGTCCCTCACTATTAATAGTTTTACTCAAAAAAGTTTTAGAACCAATATTTTTTCCATTTACACCTTTTCCAAACCTAGAAAAAAGTAAACCCATTCTTAAAAAATCTCTTGTAATTAAACTTCCGCCTCCAGACATCCACGGTGTTCCAAATCTATCTGTTCCTATATACAATCCTTCTTCAAATCCTGTTGCTTCAACTGTTTCCAACAGCCATTGTCTTAAACTTTTTTTACTTACTTTTTCTACAATTAGTCCAATAACATCGGTATTAGCTGATTTATAATGCGCCAGATCGGTATAATTTTTTAAATCTCTGCTTTTTAAAGATTTAATTGAATTTAAATATTGTTCCTGGCTTTGAATGTTTTTGCCTTTAATCGGCAGTCTCCATCCTCCCACAGGCTCATGTAAAAATGAAGACGAATAAGCTTTTGTATAATCTTCGCTATATAGATTTACAATGTTCATGTCTAAAACGTCTTTTACTTTTGCATTTGCATAACCACTGCCAATTTTTGGCAAGTAAAATGAAATTTTCTTATTTAAGTTAATTAGTTTTCTGTCTATCAGCTCTCCCACAAATAAATGTATAAACATTTTTGTAATTGACATAATTGTTTGAGGCTGATTTGTAGAAAAGTCCTTTGCGTACTGCTCGAATAAAATATCCTGATCTTTACCAACTATTAAAGAGCAAAAAGCTCTATTTTTAGTTACCTTTTTTACAGAAGATAATTTACCAATTCTCTTATTAATTTTTTTTTTTAATTTTAAAACAAAATCTGATCTAAGGTATATTCCATATCTATTAATTTTATATAAATTTCTAAAACCCAACCTCCTTTTATTTGGGAGATTCCATTGAGCTTTATTATCTTTTCTTGTAACTAATTCTGGATTTTTTTCTGAAATAATTTTTTTCAAATTAGTATTTTTTATCCAAACTTAAGAGATTTATTTTTCTCGTACTTTTGATGATAGCCTTCTGCTTTACAATAGTTTTTTTCTTTGGAAATCTTTGTAGTAACTTTTCCATCTAATTTCTCATTCATTTCTTTTAAAATTTTCTCTGCTGTATTTTTCTCATTATCATTATTATAAAATATTTCAGAACGATATTGAATTCCTACATAAGTTCCTTGTCTATTCTTTTGAGTTGAGTCATGGAGTTTAAAAAATAATCTAACCATGTCTTCATAGCTTAAAATATTTTCATCATATTGAACTTTAACTACTTCTATGTGACCTGTATCTCCACCACAAACTGCTTTGTAAGTAACATTAGGATCTTCACCTCCGCAGTAACCACATTCGGTAGATAATATTCCTTTTATACCATCGTATTTAGTTTCGTCCCAAAAACAACCAATACCACCAATAAATGTTTTCATAATTTTACAATATATTATTACTTCAAAATTGAAACAGCTTTTATCTCTTCAACTCCTATACCACAACAACCACCAACAATTTTTACACCTTTGCTAACCCATTTTTTTGCAACTTCCAAATAATCATTGGATGAAAAATCATCCACAAATTTCCAATTTGGTTTTTCGTAATATCCTTTGTTAGGGTATGCACCAATAACTCCATTATAATTTTTCAATGCAGTGTCTAAAGCTGCACTCGTTGTTTTAATATCTGAGTGAGCAATTAAAATTGGCCCCTTATGTAATTTACTAAAAATTTTTAACGACTCTTCTAAATCCTCGTAAATTTCAGTTTTATTCTTCACATCATCATAGCCAAGTGTAATATTTTTTGTATTCTGATCTATTACACAGGAAATAGAAAGCCAAACAGGTAACTTTATATTTGAAGTACACTCAAGCATAGTCTCCACGATTTCTGCTTGGGATGTCATTGCTTCTAAAATTATTAAATCAACACCCTCATTTGATAAAATTTTAATCTGTTCATTAAAACATGGCTTCATGTTCTTTGTTCCAAGTTTGAGAAAACTTCCATAACTCGAAACACTTCCTGCTAAACAGACGCTCTTTTTTGAATTATCAATTGCTTGTTTTGCAATTTGAACTGCTTGTTTATTAAATAATTCAATTGAGTCTTCATATCCGTGTTTTCTTAGAGAAATTGGAGTTGTAGCATAAGTATTTGTTGTAATAACATCAGCTCCTGCATCAATATAATTTTCATGAACTTCTTTTAGAAATCCAGGGCTATCTACCGAACATTTTCCACACCAAAGGTTTTTATCCATTTTTGCTCCCTTTTTTTCAAGCTCGGCACCTATACCTCCATCAAGTAAAATAATTTTTCCTTGATCGATTTTTTCTTGAATTATAGTGTAAGACATTAATTGTTTGTGAAAGCACAAATTTTATTATTATCAAGATCTCGAATATAAGAATAGTAAACTCCAGAACCTTCTGGTCTTTCACCTCCAGCACCTTCACTTTTTCCACCTGCCTTAAGTCCAATCTCATGAAACTTATCAACTATATCTCTTGATGATGTAATAAATGAAACTTGTGTTCCATTTCCATTTGTTGCCTCTTTCATATTGACAGGTTTGGTCACATAAAACTCTATAGTTCCATCGCCATTTTTTTCTGTGTAACCAGCGCAAACTTCATCTTTATAATTTCTTTCTAGATTTAAAACTTTTAAGACTTCATCATAAAAAATTATTGCTTTTTCTAAGTTATTAGTTCCTACCATCACATAACCAAGCATTTTAATTTTTCCATTCAGTAATAGTTTTTACCTCTAGATATTCATGCAATCCCCAGGTTCCACCCTCACGTCCATTTCCGGATTGTCTATAGCCACCAAAAGGAGTTCCAGAGTCTGCTGCTTTATGATTTACATACACAATTCCAGATCTTAATTTTTTTGAGACTCTTTTTGCCTTTTCTTTATCCTCTGTTTGTAAATAGTTTCCTAATCCATATTCTGTGTCATTTGTAATTTGGATAGCTTCCTCTTCATTTTCAAAAGGAATGATTGACAATACTGGTCCAAATATTTCCTCTTTAGCAATTCTCATATTATTATTAACATCAGTGAATACCGTCGGTTTAATAAAATAACCTTTCTTTAAGTCTTCAGGTTTATCAGGACCACCTGCTACTAAAGTAGCACCTTCTTCAATTCCACTATTTATTAAACTCTGAATTTTATCAAATTGAGTTTTTGAAATTACAGGTCCTATGTGATCACCAGCTTTTGAAGCAAGATCAACTTTAATTTTATTAGCTTCGTCTGCAGCTTCTTCAACAGCTCTTTTATAAATTGATTTTTCAACAAGCATTCTAGTTGGAGCATCACAGGATTGACCTGAATTACTCATTACGTTTCTAATGCCATCTCTAACTGCATCAGGATATGCATCAGCAAAAACAATATTTCCACCTTTGCCACCAAGTTCAAGACAAACTCTTTTTATAGTTTCAGCAGCATTCTTTGTAATTAATTTTCCAGCTCTAGTAGATCCTGTAAATGAGACCATATCAACATCAGGATGTCCTGATAAGTCAGTTCCAACACCAGGCCCATCACCATTCACTAGATTAAACACTCCAGCTGGAAATCCAGCCTCATCTATCATCTCTGCAAATAGCGTTCCTGACAATGGTGCAATTTCAGATGGCTTAAGTACCATTGTACATCCAGTAGCAAAAGCTGGAATTACTTTTAAAGCAATTTGATTTATAGGCCAATTCCAAGGTGTAATTAATCCGCAAACTCCAATTGGCTCATATACTATATGATTAGTAGATCCTTTATCAAAACCTGGTTCGAATTCGAAATCTTTTAATCTTTTTATAAAGTCTTCTATGTGACCTGCGCCAGAAGATGTTTGATTAGCTGAACACCAATCTTTAGGACAACCAAGCTCTGTAGTAATAGCATCAGTCATATCATCCCATCTAGAATTATAAATTTTTAATAATTTTTCTAATAAATTTAACCTTTCTTCTTTTGAAGTTTCTTTCCAAGTCTCAAATGCAGATTTTGCTGCTTTGACTGCAGCATTTGTATCATCAGAGCTTCCAAGACTTATAATTGCACAAACTTCTTCTGTTGATGGATTAATAACTTCACATTCGTTCTTGTTTACTGGCTCAACCCATTTGCCATTGATATAAAATTTTTTTTTATCCAGCATTTATATTTCAAAATTAATTTTTCTTATTATATGTTTATTTGCTCTTACCATTCAAGAAATTAGATGCAGTTTTTAAATTTTAATGATTAATCAATAAGTGGTGGTATATTGTATTTATGAAATCACAAAAAATAGAACCAAAGTTTGAAAATAACCAAAATCCACGTATTGGACTTATCGCTTTAGCAACCGATCTAGTGATTGAAAAAGATTTTATAAGTATAATTAAAGATAAAAAAATAGATTTTTATGTAAATAGAATAGAATGTTACAACCCTTTAACTAAAGAGAATTTGATCAAAATGTCAGAGAATATTACTCAAGTAACAAGAGATATCTTGCCAGAGCAAAAATTAGACTGTGTTGTATATGCTTGTACATCAGGAACTATTGCAGCAGGATATGATAATATTAAAAATAAAATACAAGCAGCAAAACCTGAGGCAAAACTTTCAACACCAAGTACAGCAGCTTTGAAAGCATTAAAAAAATTAAATATTAAAAAACTTTCTATATTCACACCTTATAGTAAAAAAGTTAATGATGATGTTGTTGATTACTTTAAATCATCTGGTTTTGAAATCACCTCAAATTCATATTTTGATATTCATTCTGACATGGAGATTGGTAAAGTAGATCAAAATTATCTGTTTGATGTTCTTACAAATTTAGATGTAAGTGAGGCAGATGCTTTATTTGTATCTTGCACTGCTTTACCAGTTCTTCCTCTAATACAAAAATTAGAAGATAAACTTGGAATACCAGTTCTTTCAAGCAATCAAGCTTTAATCTGGGAGTCTTTAGAAAGCATAGGTGAAAATAAATCTGTAAAAGGATTTGGAAGACTGTTTGATTAATTTATGTCCTTTTCAAAAGAAGAATACAAACAAAGACTATTAAAAGTTCAATCTCTGATGAGAGAGAAAAAAATTGATTTAATTATTTCTCACGACACAAATAATATGAATTATCTTACAGGCTACGATGCTTGGTCTTTTTATTATGCACAATGTGTATTAGTGCACGTTGATTCAAAAGAACCAATTTGCTTTGTTAGAGACCAGGATGCAGGTGGGGCATATATTAAAACCTATTTAAATAAAGAAAATATTATTGTTTATGATGAGAGTTATATTCATACTTGGCCAAAACATCCCTATGATTACTTGAGCAAAGTAATTAAAGAAAAAAAATGGGATAAACTGTCTATTGGAGTTGAAATGGATGCTCATTATTTTACAGCTTTTTGTTATGAAAAGATTAAAAAGGGGTTACCAAATGCAAACATTATTGACTCTGATCGACTAGTTAATTGGGCTAGATTAATTAAATCTGATGCAGAGATAAATTATATGAAGTCTGCTGCTTTAATTTCTCAAAAAGGAATGCAAACTGCAATGGAAGTAATTAAACCTGGTACAAGACAATGCGATGCTGTTGGAGAAATTCAAAAATCTCTATTTTATGGTACAGAAGAATTTGGAGGTGAGTATTCTAGTATCGCAACTCTTCTTCCAACTGGAAAAGGTACATCTGCTTCACATTTAACAGCAACCCAAGATAAATTTATTGAAGGTGAAGCAACTATAATTGAACTTTCAGGTGTTTATAAAAGATATCACGCCCCTATGGCTCGAACAATTTTATTAGGTAAACCTGATCAATTAAAAATTGATACAATGAATAAAACTATTGAAGCTTTACAAGCCGGAATTGATGCTACGAAACCTGGAAACACAGCAAATGATGTTGCCCAAGCTTTTTGGAAAATTTTAGATAAATATGGTATTGAGAAAAAATCAAGAACAGGTTACTCAATAGGCATTGGATATCCACCAGATTGGGGAGAACATACTTTAAATATTTATAAAGGTGATATGACAGTGCTTGAACCAAATGTTTGTTTTCATATGATTGCAGTAATGCAGTTTGGTGATTGGGGAGTAGAAGCATCAGAAGCAATCCGAGTTACCGACAAAGGTTGTGAATTATTCTGTAATTTTCCAAAAGAGCTACATATTAAGAACTATTAGCTATTGATAATTAACTTCTTAAATGTTTTAAACACTGAATGTCTAAAAATACAGAATTCGTTAAGTTCGATAAAGTTGATAAAAGTTACGATGGTAAAGTCTTAGTAGTAAAAGATTTAAATCTTAATATCTCCGAGGGCGAGTTCATCACTATGCTTGGCCCATCTGGTTCAGGAAAAACAACTTGTTTAATGATGTTAGCTGGATTTGAAACCCCAACTAATGGCGAAATTTATTTAGACTCTAATCCTATTTCAAATATTCCACCACATAAAAGAGGAATTGGAATGGTTTTTCAAAATTATGCTTTGTTTCCTCATATGACAGTTTATGAAAATTTAGCATTTCCCTTAAGAGTAAGAAAAGTTCAAAAAGATGAGATTGATAAAAAAGTAGATAAAGCTTTGTCGATGGTTTCTCTTTCAGGATTTGAAAGTAGGATGCCTGCACAATTGTCAGGAGGACAACAACAAAGGGTAGCTGTTGCAAGAGCTCTCGTATTTGATCCAGCAGTAGTTTTAATGGATGAGCCCCTTGGAGCTTTAGATAAAAATTTAAGAGAAAGTATGCAATACGAAATTAAACATATCCATGAAAATATTGGTGTTACTGTTGTTTACGTTACACACGATCAAGGAGAAGCATTAACAATGTCAAATAGGATTGCAGTGTTTAATGATGGTAAGGTTCAACAATTATCAAGTCCTGATAAATTATATGAAGAGCCAGTTAATTCGTTTGTTGCAGAGTTTATAGGAGAAAATAATACTTTTGGTGGAGAAGTGACGGACATTTCAAAAAATGTTTGTAAAGTTAAACTTCAAAATGGTGAAATTTTAGCTAATCCAATTTCAGTTAGTTCCAAAGGTGACAAAACAACAGTTTCAATAAGACCAGAGAGAGCTTTAATAAATCCAAAAGATAAAATGGATAATAATCAAACCGGAAAAATTGAAGAAGTCATCTACCATGGTGATCATACTAGAGTAAGATTAGATCTTTTAGGTAATAAAGAATTTATTTTAAAAGTTCCAAACAGCTCAAATGAGCTAGATTTAAAATTGGGCAATGAGATTAAAGTAGGATGGAACAGTCAAGACGCAAGAGCTCTAGATCCTAAATAATTTCTTAAATATCCCAGTATTCCTATAACAAAATGGCCTGTTGACTCTGAATATCGTTTTTGTTGTACTTCGCTTATATAAATTAATTTATATTAAACGTTTAAACGGAGGATAAATGAAAAAATTAAGTAAATTATTACTTGCTCTTTCTTTTGCTCTTTCAATAACTTCATCTGCATTTGCGGTTACAGTAGCATCTTGGGGTGGAGCTTATACAGAGTCTCAAAAGCTGGGGTATGGTGATCCAACTGCAAAAGCTCTTGGTGTTGATATCAACTGGGTAGACTATTCAGGTGGATTATCTGAGATCAAAGCTCAAAAAGAAGCAGGTGCTATTACTTGGGATATTATCGATGTATTCGCATTTGATACTATCAACGGATGTGACGAAGGAATTTTTGTCGAATTCGATTTTGACAAAGACTTCCCTGCAGCTCCAGATGGAACTCCTGCAAGTCAAGATTTCTTTGCTCCAATGCCAAGTAAATGTGCCGTAGGAAACATTTTATATTCTTGGAACTATGCTTACAACGTAAACAATGTTGACGGCACACCATCGACTATAAAAGATTTCTTTAACACTAAAAAATTTCCAGGAAAAAGAGCTATTTACAAATCTGCTCTAACAAACCTAGAAATAGCATTAGCTGGTGACGGTGTTTACATGGGTAAAGGTGGATCAGAGATCTACAAATTACTAGAAACTGAAGCTGGTGTTAATAGAGCTATGAATAAAATTAAAGAGCTTTGTACAGATCCAAATGGTGGATGTGTATTCTGGTCTGCAGGTGCTCAACCACCAGAATTATTAGTTTCTGGTGAAGTTGTTATGGCAACTGGTTGGAATGGAAGATTCTTTAATGCTGAGGTTGGCGAAGGTGCTCCAATTAAACAAGTATGGGATGGACAAGGTCTTGACTATGAATATTTCGCACTTGTTAAAGGTGGACCAGATGAAGCAAATGCTAAAAAAGCTTTAGCAATGATGACTAACACTGAAATGTTAGCTGGAAGTGCTAAATATATTGCATATGCTCCATACAGATTATCATCTTTAGAAATTATCAAAGCAAATGAGCCTTGGTACAAAGATGGTAAAACTGAAATGATGCCACAAATGCCAACTGCTCCTTCAAATACTAAAAAATACTTTTTAGTTGATCCATTTTTCTGGGCTGATAACGGTACAGAACTTGGTGAGAAGTGGGAAGCTATGAAAGCTGGTCTATAAAAGAGTATAAAAGACTAGAATAATATAATATATATAGGGCGGCTTTTTTAAGTCGCCCTTTTTATTTATGAGCAGTGAAACAAAACAAATACTTACAACTGACGGAATTCCTTTAGAAATAAGCTTAAAAAAAGCTGAAAGAAAAAATAAAATTAAAGCATTTTTACTTGTTGCCCCATTACTACTTTTTTTGATTATTACTTATATTTTTCCAATCGGAGAAATGTTTACAAGAAGTATTGATGATAAAATGATTACAAATATGCTTCCAAAAACATTTAAGTCTATGGAAACGTGGGACGGTAAAGAGCTTCCATCTGAAGATGTATTTGCTTCATTTTTATCTGATTTTAAAATTCTTGTAGAAAAAAAAGAGCATGGAAAATTAGCTCAAAGACTTAATAAAGAGAAAAATGGTTTCAACACCATTACAAAAAAATTATTTAGACAGGTAAAAAGAAATAAAATCGACGAGACACAAAGTATTAAAGAACAAATAATGAAAGTGCACAAGAGATGGAGAAATGTAGAATATTGGCAGGCAATTAAAAGAACTGCGCCTCCTTATACTTCAGCTAAATATTTAAAAGCTATGGATATGTATTTAAATGAGGATAACAAAATTACTCAAGTTAGTGAAGATAGAAGAATACATAGAATTTTATGGTTGAGAACTGTAGAGGTTGCTTTCTTTGTTACTGTATTCTGTTTTTTAATGGGTTACCCAATAGCCCATCTACTTGCAACACTCCCAATGAAGTACAGCAATTTATTAATGATTTGTGTTCTTCTTCCATTTTGGACATCATTATTAGTTAGAACAGCTAGCTGGATGATTTTACTTCAACAACAAGGAGTAGTTAATGATTTCTTTGTAATGATTGGGCTCGTGGCAGACGATAATAGGCCAGAAATGATGTACAACAAAGTCGGAACTTATGTTGCAATGACCCAAATTCTATTACCGTTTATGGTTTTACCACTCTACAGTGTGATGAAAACTATCTCGCCAAGTTTAATGAGAGCAGGAAAATCTCTTGGTGGAACACCTTTTGTTGCTTTTTGGAAAGTATATTTTCCATTAACAATACCAGGTATTGGGGCAGGTTGTCTTTTAGTTTTTATTTTAGCAATTGGATATTACATTACACCTGCATTAGTTGGGGGAGCATCAGGAACCTTAATTAGTAACCAAATTGCATATCATATGAAAACTACTTTAGATTGGAGTTTTGCTTCTGCGATGGGGCTTATGTTGCTCGGAGGAGTTTTGGTTATCTATTGGCTTTATAATAAATTAGTTGGAGTTGATAATATTAAGTTAGGTTAGTATGGCATTACCAAAGTATACAGAAACTAGATATAGAATTTGGCACTACTTTTACATTGCTATATGCACTTTTGTTTTTATTTTTTTAATTGCACCTTTGTTTGTAATATTTCCTTTATCATTTAACGCAGAAGAGTTTCTTGTTTTTTCAGAAGGAATGAAAAACTTAGACCCAGACGCTTTTTCCTTAAGATGGTACAAAGATATGGTTTACGGTACAAAAAATCCATGGGGCCTTGCTGCAAAGAATAGTTTTATTATTGCTATATTTGCAACTTTAGGATCAGTAATTTTAGGAACAGTTGCTGCATTAGGATTGAGTAGTAGACATATGCCTTTTAAAGGAATCATAATGGCAACTTTGATTTCACCAATGATAGTTCCACTTATTATATCTGGTGTTGCAATATTCTTTTTTATGGCTAAGGCAGGTTTGGCGGCAACTCATACAGGAATAGTTTTAGCTCATATAATTTTAGGAACACCATTTGTTGTAATAACTGTTACTGCAACATTATCAGGTTTTGATCATAGTGTTACGAGGGCTGCAGCTAGTTTAGGTAGCAATCCAGTAAATACATTTATGAAAGTAACCCTTCCCTTAATTTTACCTGGTGTAATTTCAGGAGGTTTGTTTGCTTTTGTAACTTCTTTTGATGAAGTTGTAGTCGTTTTATTTTTAGCTGGTCTTGAAAATACAACTATTCCAATTCAAATGTGGACAGGTCTAAGAGAACAATTAAGCCCTACAATTCTAGCAGTAGCCACTTGTTTAATCGTTTTATCGACCTTAATATTGATTAGTGCAGAATTACTTAGGAGAAGATCGGAACGTTTAAGAGGAATTAACAGATAATTAATTTACCGACTCGATGACTGTTGCAATACCCATACCTAAACCGATACATTGAGTAGATAAAGCATATTTCTTATTTTCACGTCTAAGTAAATCTGCAGCTTTGCCAGTTATTCTCGCTCCTGTTGCCCCTAGAGGGTGTCCCAGTGCTAAAGCTCCACCATCTAAATTAGCTTTTTTTTGATCGACACCAAGATCTTTTAAACATGCAATTGATTGAGATGCAAAAGCTTCATTAATTTCTATAATATCGATATCATTAATTGATAAATTTGCTCTCTCTAATGCTTTTTTAGTTGCTCCTATAGGTCCAAGTCCCATTACATCAGGTTCACAACCTTTTACTCCAGTTGCAACAATTCTACCTAAAATTTCTAATCCATTTTCTTTTGCATAACTTTCTTCACATATCAATGTTGCTGCTGCTCCGTCGGTAAGAGGTGATGATGTTGCTGCAGTTACAGTTCCTTCTTGATCAAATGCAAGTTTTAAACCATCCAAAGTTTCTTGATTACTTTTTGGACGTATGTTTCCATCTTTTGTGCAACCAGCAATTTCAACTATTTCATTTTTAAATTTACCATCAACTTCAGCTTCATTAGCTTTTTGATGACTTTGAATTGCAAACTCTTGTTGTTCAGTTCTTGAAATTTTATATCTCTTGGCAACGTTTTCAGCAGTTATTCCCATTGAAAAATAGACATTTGGATTTTCTTTATCTGTGTAAGGATAAGGTATTGGTTCAAAGCCAGTTGTAACCCTAGTCATACTTTCAACACCTCCACATACGAAAACTTTTCCTGCACCCATTGCTATTTTACCTGCTGCAACGTGAATAGCCTCCATAGATGAGCCACACCATCTATCAACTGTCATTCCAGATGTATGTATTTCCATTCCAGATAAAAATGTTGTGAGTTTCCCAATATTAAAACTCTGCTCTCCAACCTGAAAAGCACACCCAACAACAATATCTTCTATATCAGCAGGATTTACTTTAGTTTTAGATACAAGATTTTTAACAACTTCTGCAAACATATTTACAGGCTTAACATCAATCAATTCACCTTTTCTTGCCATAGTAAAAGGTGATCTTGAATATCCTGCTATTACTGCTCTTTTCATATAAGTCTTATACCCACTAATTTTTATTTTGAAAATGGTAAAGAGGACACAATTCCTTTTCTTAATTTATTATCTGGAGTGTGTACTAAAACTTCTGACCCAATTTTACAAAATTCATTTAAAATCATGGATAAACCAATATTTTTTTTGAATTTTGGAGAATAAATCCCTGAGGTTATTTTACCAATTAATTTCTTATCTTTTGAGTATAGCGGAAAAGGAATTGAACATGGGGGACAATCTACACCATCAAATAATACTCCTTTTAATTTTTGTTTTACACTTTGTTTCTTAATATTATCTAAAGCTTTTTTTCCAATGAAATCATGATCGCTTTTGTCACTACAATATTTTTCTAAGTTACATTCAATTGGATTATTTTCTTTTGTAAAATCATTCCCATATGACATTAATCCTGCTTCTATTCTGTCAATTAAATTTGGGCATCCTGGAGCAATATTAAATTCTTTTCCTGCTTTCCATATTATATCCCAAATTCTTTCTCCCATTTCATTTTTATCAAAGTAATCTTCAAAGCATTTAAAATATATCTCAAATCCATCTTGTTTGCTATATCCCGATCTTGCAATAACTTGTTTAGTTCCTAAAAAATCAAATATTCTAAAATTAAAAAATTTTAATTTTCTAATATCTTCTCCAAATATTGATGCCATCAAATCTTCAGACTTTGGACCTTGTACTGCAAGTGGATATACATCCGGTTCTGTTATGCTCACATTTAAATTTAAACCAACCGCAATACCTTTTGCCCAAAGCAATACATCAGAGTCTGCTATAGAAATCCAAAACATATCATCGTCTAACTTTAACAATACTGGATCATTTATCATTCCAGCATTTTCATCGATCATAGGAATATAAAAACATTTTCCAGTTTCCATATTTTTTAATGATCTTGGTGTCATTTTTTGTACTAATAAGCTAGCATCTGGACCTGATATCTGAACTTGTCTTTGACAAGACACATCCCATAATTGAACATGTTCATTCAAATGCCAATAATCATCCTCAACAGATTTCTGAAATCTTTTTGGTAAAAGCATATGATTTACAACAGTAAAATCAGTTACACCACACTCTTCAACTCTTTTGGTATAAGGAGTTCTTCTTATTCTCCTAGACATATTAAGTTTTGTGCTTATTTTACTTTGTATTAACGAAGCCATATATTATTTAGACCACCATACTGTATAGCTGTTAGGAGAAATTATGATTGGCAAATGATAATTTTTTTTATTATCAGTCATTTTAAATTTTATGACTATTTCACCCACAATTTTTTTCTTTTTAAAGTATCTTTTAATATCACAAATCATTTCATAATCGCATTTACAATCTTTTTTGCTAAGATTGAAATACTTATTAATCCTACCATTTCCATCAGTCTTTGTATTCAAAAAAAGCTTTTTTAATTTTGAGGATTGTATTTGATAAATCTTTACTTTGACGTTACTTGCATGAGTTCCATCAGAACCATTCAATAAATGTGAGCTAAATTTTGCCATTTTACTCTATTGATGATTTCTCTCTTTTGCTAGCAACAGCAGCAACAATTGGACTTAATACAGGTTTAGCTTTTACATTTACACAAGCAGTTTTACCGCTTGCAATAGCTCTTTTTAAAGCTGGACCTAATTCTTCTCTTTTCGTTACTAATTCTCCATGACCCCCAAAGCCCTCAAATATACTGTGGAAAGGTATATCTCTAAAGTCTGTTGCCACTCTTTTTCCACTCTCAAATAATCTTTCTTGTTGTTGCCCAATTGATGCTAAGCCACCATTATTGTCAATAACAACAACGATTGGTTTTTTTTCAAAAAAAGCAGTCTCTATAGACATGCCTCCAGATAAAAATGCACCATCTCCACTAATTAAGATTACGTTCGATTTAGGGTTTTCATTTTTTGCAGATAATGCAAATGATACACCAACACCCAGCATACTAAATGTGCCAGGATGTAAAATTCCACCCAATTTTTTTCCTTGAGCACCAGCTAAATTTATTGCGATCTCCGACCAGAAATGAGTATTTCCTCCATCAATTACAAGCCAATCTTTCTCATCCATAGCTTCTTGAACATCTAACGCTAATTGCAGCGGATGAATTTTTCCACCATTTTTTTTAGCTTTATTTGCTTCAATTTTTAATTCATTTAAAGATTTATCTACCCAATCTTTTTTTTTATTTTTATTATCTTGAAACCAACTATTTCCTAAATTCCATTTATTATTTTTCTTCAAATTACATAGAGTATCTAAAAATACTCCTGGATCACATAAAAGGTTATGATCAGCTGCTCTATTAAACTCAATTTCTTCATGGGAACCGTTAATACAAACTAAAGTTGATGTTTTTGGAATGAAAGGAGGGTTACCAAAATTCATTTGGTTATCTAATCTTGCACCAATCATTAAAACTAAGTCTGAGTTATGTAATGCAAATTCTGAGGGTGGATATTGGTGAATATCTGCTAAACCCATATATGCATTTGCCTCTTCTCCCAAAAGTTTTTGATGGTATGGCACATTAAAAACAGGAATATTTAAACTTTCACCCGCATTCTCTAAATTTTTTTCTGAGTTTGACCACCAAACACCATGTCCTCCAATTATGACAGGTTTTTTTGCATTACATGCTAGCTCAAGTATTTTTGATAGAGCATTTGGATCTGGCCATGCTTTTGCAACTGGCTTTGCTTTATGTGAAAATGGTCTTTCTTCAAGTCCAACATTTTCCTCAAATGAAGAAAACATTATATCCACTGGCAAACTTAAATGAACTGCCCCGGGATATCCATTCGTTGCAATTCTGTAAGCTTTATCAACAAATTCTCTAATTCTTGTTCCATCTGTAATGCTTGCGCTATATTTTGTAAGAGGAGCAGCTATTGAAACATCATCAATTTCTTTAAAGCCACCTGAGCCTTGTCTTTTTAAACTACTTGATCCAGTTATATAAATTATCGGTGTTCTTTCTCCCCATGCTTCCATCATTGATGGTACTGCATTTGCAAAACCTTCAGGTCCAACTAAACATACAGATGGTTTTCTTGTAATTCTTGTGTGTCCATCTGCTAAGTGTCCAGCTATTTGTTCATGAGGACAATTAACTACGTCAATTTGACATTCCATGAAACCTTCAATTGCAGGATTACAAAATCCACCTGATAGAGTAAAAACTTTATTAATACCTTTATCTTTTAATGCTCTTGCAATTAATGCTCCACCTCTTATTTTTTTTTCCATATTAGTAAGTTGTATTCATAAAAAGTTTCTGTTCAATTATATCAGAAGAAACCTCATTAATATCATTTAATCCAACCAAACCTAACGTTGTGCTTGTTTCTTCTTTAATTATATCTACAATTCTTCTTAACCCGCTTGCTCCGTCAGCTCCCATTGCATACATTACAGGTCTTCCAATCATTGAAAAATCTGCTCCTAAAGCTAATGATCTTACAATATCACTACCGCTTCTTATTCCACTATCAAATATAATTGGAAAATTATTTCCTACTGCTTCTCTAATAAAAGGTAAAATATTAATTGCTGCTGAGGCACTATCTAATTGTCTACCTCCGTGATTTGAAACTTGTATGGCATCAGCACCCATTTCTTTAATTTTAACTGCATCATCTGACGACATGACGCCTTTTACTATTAATTTTCCTTTCCACTTATTTCTTACTCTTTTTAAAGTTTCCCAATCTGTTTTTCCTCTACTTTCTTTTCTTTTAAAAATACCTTTTCCACTTTTTGAAGTTTCATAATTCATTGGCTTTGGTATTCCATTAAGTAATGTAGATATTGACCAAATAGGATGAGTTGCAAAATCAAAAAATTGTTTAGGTCCGATTTTAAATGGATAAGAAAAGCCATTTTTATCATCTCTAGTTCTTCTCGATAAAACTGGAACATCAACGGTAAGTATAGCTACCTCATAACCAGTTTTTTCTGCTCTATCGAGCAATTCCATGACAAAAGCTTCATCCTGAAAAATATAAAGTTGAAGCCATGAATGACCTTCTGAAAGTTCATACATTTTTTCCAGAGTAGTTGTGGAAGCCATCGATACAGAAGTTGGTATATTATTTCTTGCACTCTCTTTTGCCAGCATTGAGTCTGCGCCCGGCCAAGAAAGATTTGTCATACCCATTGGTGCAAATCCAAAAGGATAGTCATAGTTAAATCCAAGAATATTTTTTTTTAGTTTTCTTTCCTCTACATTTCTTAGAACTCTTGGCTCAAGACGTATTTGGTCTAAAGCAAAACTATTAATTTCTGATAATTTTTCATCTCCTGATGCACCGTCAATAAAATCGTAAACTATCTTTGGTAATCTTTTCTTTGATAGTTTTTTTGCGTCTTCAATGCTAAAAATTTTTTTACTGGCTTTAATGTTATCCATTTAAATTTTTAATATATGTTTTTAAACTTATCTTATTATGTCTAGTCACATAATAAGCGTCATGATTAATTCTTGAAGAATAAACCTCTGAAGGAACTCCGTCAATAAAAAGCACAGCTACACCATCATCAATAGCTATTCCATCGGGTAAATTTCCATCTTTAATTTCTGAAATAAATTGTCGAATTCGATTATTATCTGAAGAATGCGGTGTGCAACTTCCCTCTAAAAAATTTATTCCTTTTAATGGACTTAGCTCTTTATTGACTGAGTCTGATAATATCCAATCAAACCAACAGACAGCTCCTGCACTTATTCCACTCAGAATTATTCCTTTTTCATAGGCATCTTTAAATACTTTGATAAGATTATGTCTTTTCCAAATATTAATCATTTCAGAGGTATTACCACCTCCTACATAAACTATATCTTTGTTTAACAGCCATTCATTAAAACCTTCCACACTTGAACAAAGATTAAAATGAGATAATTTAAATTTTTGTGATTTAAATCTTTTATAAAAAAGATTGATCTTTTCTTGATTATCATTGCTAGCTGTAGGTAAAAAACCGATTTTGATTTTTGATTTATTAACTTGATTTATAATAAATTCATCCAAGTCTTCATCTGAAGAATGTGTAAATCCACCACCACCAATTGCTATTATTATTTTTTTATTCCTGACCACGGCGAAGGACCTGTTGGAATATCGATTTTTAAACCTCTTACAATTTCATTTTTAAAGTCATACATTGGTAAGGTGCATATCTCACCTTTATGAATTTTATTATCATTGCAATTAACATCTACTATTAATCCTGGTTTGTATTTTGTAGAATTCATTAAAACTATTCCAACGCCACATTTTTGAAAAGGTGACCAAGTACTTGATGTAATTTTTCCAATTATTTCATTATTAAATTTTATGTAAGTTCCTTTTAAACCTGTTCCATTTTCTACTCTTATTCCCCAACATCTTTTTTCTTTATCAGCAGTCATCAAAGCTGATTTTCCAATAAAATAATTTTTTTTTAAATCGACATACTTACCCAAACCAACATCATATGGATTTGTTTCATGATTAAAGTCTTGCCCAGCTGATAATAATCCAGATTCTATTCTTTTACATCTGAAACCAGGGGTACCTGTGAGTATCATTCCCATTTTTCTTCCTTCTTCAAGTATATGATCCCCAACTTTTTCAGTATTATTATTTTTTCTAAAATAAATTTCCCAACCAAGTTCATTGCTAAATCCTGATCTACTTATGATTACTTTTTCATTTAGTATAGTAATTTCTTTCCAATCAAAATATTTCCAATTATAAGGAAAAGTCTCTTTACTTAAAACTTTTAAAAGATCCATAGATTTTGGTCCCTGGATTTGACTTACCCAAACGTCTGGGTCCGAAATTTTTACATTAAGATTATCAGTGTGAGCTTTATACCACGAAAAAAGATCACCATCAGCTTGAACAAACCAAAATTTATTTTCTTCAAGTTTTAGTAAAACTCCATCTGTCAGCATACCTCCATCATTGTAACAAGCAAATTGGTACGAGCATCTTCCTACATTTACTTTTGAGATATCTCTTGTGAATATTTTTTGTAAAAGTTTTTCTGAATCTGGACCAGAAATTTCATATGGATGTTCACCAGTATGACGAAAAATTACTTCTTGTCTTACTTTCCAATACATTTCATCAGCTGTGGCATGTGAAAGTACTTCTGGATTTAATCTTCCTGCATAAAATGAATACTCAGGATCGTAGGGAAGTTCTTGATATGCTAGAGGATGTATCCCGACAGTTCGTGCAAGCTCAACAACTTTATTATCATTGGATTTTAAAGGTTTTACAGAAAATCTGACTTTGTTTAATTCGTTTTGCATTTATAAATTTAGAAAAAGTGTATATTAATTAAAATATCTATTCAATTAGTAGATGAATCACTACATTTTGCATGTTGTTATCTAGTTCTGGAATTGTTATCTTTTTGATTATTTAAACAATTAAAGAAAAAGAGGGAACTTATGAAATACATACTTAAAGTTTTTTCAGCGACTTTTATGTCTCTGATATTATCTTTTTCTATTGCCAATGCATCAAGTGGAGTATTTAAAGTATCACATGATCTTGGATTTGGAAAAGATACTAACTTAGATGCCATAACAAAAGGGCGTTTATTTCAAGTTGTCATCAAAACACAAAATAGATTAGTTAGGCCTGATATGAAAGGTGTTCCATCACCATCATTATCAACAGATTGGAGTGCTAATTCTGATGCAACTGAATGGACATTTAATTTAAGAAAAGGAATATATTTCCATGATGGATCAGCATTTGATGCTCCAGATGTAAAATATTCTCTAATGAGAGCTAAAGATCCCGACATCGGATCTCCAGTTAGAAAAAGTTTAAATGTAGTTGAGGACATTGAGGTAGTTGATCAGCATACTGTTAAAATGAAGTTATCAACTTCGTTTGCTGACTTTCCATTATTATTAACTGACTACAGATTAAGAATGATACCTGAAGGATCAGGAGATACTATAGGACAAACTGGAGTTGGTACTGGACCATTTATAGTTGATAAATTTGATCCAGAAGGAACTACAATTCTAAAAGCTAACCCAGATTATTGGGAAGGTGCACCTGGAGTTGCCGAAGTTCATGTTATCGCTATCCCAGATGCTCAAGCAAGAATTCAAGCTCTTTTAACGGGTCAAATTGATATGAATAGATATGTTCCTTTCAATCAAAAAAAGATATTTGACAGTAATTCAAAATTTACAACAACTGTAATTCCAACAGGAAATTGGAGAGGTGTGGTTATGAGAACTGATACTGCTCCATTTGATAATCCTAAAGTGAGAAAAGCTTTTAGGTTAGCAGTTGATAGACAAGAACTTGTAGATCTGGTTATGGGTGGAGCAGCAACTGTATCTTGCGATACGCCTGTAATGCCTTCTGATCAATATCGTTTACAGATGGATTGTCCTCAAAATATTAGTAAAGCAAAAAATTTACTAAGAGAAGCGGGATTTCCAAATGGAATTGAATTGACTGTTTATCCAGCAACTTTAGAACCAACTTGGCCTACGATTGCAGAAGTTGTTCAGCAACAAGTTGCAAAAGCTGGAATTAAAGTTAACATTGAAATGGTACCATCTAAAGGTTATTGGAATGAAGTATGGATGAAAAAACCAGTTTCAATGACACGTTGGAACCAAAGACCAGCAGACACAATCTTGCATGAAGCTTATCATAGTGGAGCTAAATGGAATGAGTCTTACTTCAAAAACGCTGATTTTGATAAAAATTTAGCTGATGCTAGAAGTGAGTTGGATTTCAATAAAAGAAAGAAAGCTTATCAAAATGCTCAAATGACTTTATGGGAACAAAGTGGAACAATGATCCCATACCATGTGTCTAGACTTGTAGTTACTTCGTCAAAAGTTAAAAACCTTGATGCTGTAGATCACTTTTCTATACAGTGGCACAAAGTTAAAGTTGACTAAAAGTATTTAGATAAAGGCCGCATATAAGCGGCCTTTATTTTATTTCTATTTAATTTATTTTTGTTAAAAAGTTCTAGTTAATCTTATGCTTTTATTAATTTTAAAAAGAATTGGACTAGGGCTTATTACTTTATTTATAGTCTCATTGATTACATTTGTAGGTGTTGAAGTTTTACCTGGGGATGCATGCACAACATATTTAGAAAGAGAAGCTTATGGATCAGCTCTTGATGCTTGCATAAAAAGACTTGGTCTAGATGTTCCTGCTTATGAAAGATACTTAGACTGGGCATCAAATGTTGTACGAGGTGATTTTGGTTACTCTTTAAGTGGAGAAATGCCAATTAATGAAGTATTAGGTCCAAGAGTTAAAAACTCTTTAGTTTTAGCCTCTGTTTCAATACTTATAGGAATTCCTCTAGCAATCGTATTAGGAATAATAACTGCTCTTTGGAGAGATAAGCTTCCAGATATTATGATTTCAACTATCACAATTTTTTCGATGACTATTCCTGAGTTTATTAGTGCTACTTTGCTTATTTTAATTGTTGCAATTTGGCTTGGTTGGCTACCAGGAATTGTGATTATACCATCTGATGCAACTTTTTATGAATTACTCTCAAATATAATTTTACCTGTTGTAGCAATTTCAATGATTATGACTGCACACATGGCAAGAATGGTCCGCTCAAGTGTAATTCAAGTTATGGCAAGTGATTATGTGCAAATGGCAATTTTAAAAGGTGTACCGTATTGGAAAATGGTATTTAGACATGTATTACCAAATGCATTATTACCAGCAATAAATGTAGTAGCATTAACAATTGCTTGGTTACTAGGTGGTGTAGTTGTTACAGAAGTTGTTTTTAATTATCCAGGTTTAGGTAGATTAGTAATTGAGTCTATATCGAATAGAGATTTACCAGTTGTTCAAGCATTAGCAATAATATTGGCATCAATCTATGTGGGAATAAATTTAATAGCAGATTTAATGACGCTCATGCTTAACCCAAGATTAAAAAGTCTACAGATACGAAAATAAAATGCAGAGTAATTTAATTTCAGAAGATAAACAAAAAAATAAGCTAGAAAAGACTTTTGAGATTTTAAAAACTATGGCCTCTAAGCCTTCTGGACTAATTGGTCTAACAATTGTTTTATTTCATGTGGTCTTAGCATTAATAAGCCCCTACATTGCACCGTACGATTATAAAGCAATTAGCCCAAATACTATGTTACTTGCACCTTCAGCTGAACATTGGTTTGGAACAGATAGCTTGGGTAGAGATGTTTTCACAAGAACAATACTTGGAGGGCGAACAGCTCTCACAGTAACTTTCTTTGGATCGCTCATAGCTCTTCTTTGGGGAGGTTTACTTGGAATTTTTTGTGGGTTAGTTGGAGGTAAAATTGACGATGTTGTAATGAGAGTTGTTGATGCGTTTCTTTCTATCCCTTGGATACTTGCAATGCTATTAATTGTTTCTCTTTTAGGAACATCAACAGAGGTTTTAATTCCTGCACTAGGTTTTTTTTATGGCAAAGGAATAGTAAGGGTTGCTAGAGCTGCTACTCATGATGTTATTGCTAAAGATTTTATAGTTTCAGCCAGAGCAAGAGGTCATAGCAACATGTCTATTATTTGGAATGAAATTATTCCAAATGTTAGAGACGCTATATTAGTAGAAGGTGCAATGAGATGGTCTTGGATGTTATTAGGATTTAGCTCATTGTCATTCTTAGGTTTTGGTGTAAGTCCTCCAACACCTGATTGGGGCTTGATGATCTCCAATGCAAGAGGATTGATGTCGTTTGCATACTGGTCTGTGATTGCTCCAATAGTAGGATTAAGTTCATTAATTATTGGAATAAATTTAACTGCTGATGCGTTTGCAAAAGCTTTAGGAATTGATCGTTCAACAAAGGCACCAGTTTAAATGATTGAAATAATTGAAAGTGTTAAAAATTTATCAATTGGATTTAACAGTCAGAAGGGCAAACAAATTTCAATACTTAGAAATGTTTCAACCAACATTAAAAAAGGAGAGACTGTAGGGATCGTAGGGGAGTCGGGTTCTGGAAAAAGCACATTAGCACTTGCTATGATGGGCTATATAAAACAAGGCTTATTTCCTCTTAAGGGTGAATGTCTCTTTAAATCTGAGGATTTATTGAAGATGAGCAGTAGACAGCTAGAAAAAATTAGAGGTAGAAAAATAGCGATGATACCTCAAAATGCAGGACAAGCATTAACACCGAATTTAAAAATTGGATACCAAATTGATGAAGCATTAAGATTACATACAGATCTAAGCAAAACAGAGAGAGATAAAAAAATTTCAGAGTTACTAAATAAAGTTAGACTTCCTTCACCAGAAACTATGGCTTTTCGTTATCCACACGAGCTTTCTGGAGGGCAGCAACAAAGAGTTGCTGTTGCGATGGCATTGGCTGGCAAACCAGATTTACTTTTATTAGATGAGCCAACTACTGGATTAGATGTTACAACACAAGCGCATGTATTAGAACTATTAAGATTTATAGCAAAAGATACTGGAACATCTATGATCTATGTTAGTCATGACCTTGGAGCCATAGCACAAGTCAGTGATAGAATAGTTGTAATGTATGCGGGAGAAATTGTTTTAGAAGGACCAGCAAGAAAAATATTAAAGGAACCTATTCATCCATATACTTATGGATTGTTAAAATCGATACCTAAACTTTCACTAGCTGGACTTCCAGCTTCTATGCCAGGAAGCCAACCTCAGCCTGGAAGCATAAATCAAGGTTGTAGTTTTTATGATAGATGTAACTTAGCAACTGATCATTGTAAAAAAAATTCACCAGATCTAGAACATATTAAAGAATTAGATACAAATGTCAGATGTTTTAATCATAAAGAATTAATAAGCCAAAATATTAATTTGAAAACTTCAATAAAAAAAAAATCAAATAATAGTGAAGCAATTGAAGTTTTAAAATTAAAGGATGTTTCAATTAGTTATGCAAAGCAGAAATTTTTTGATCAATTATTAAATAAAATCTCTGATCAAAACCCAACAGTTAAAGATATAAATATAGATATAAAAAAAGGAGAGACTATTGCACTGGTTGGTGAGTCTGGAAGTGGTAAATCTACTATCTTAAAATCAATTGCTGGTTTGCTCAAAACAAAAGATGGTCAAATTAAATTTGAAAATGATCGTATATTATCTTCTGATTTAAAAATGAGAAATCCAAATGATCTGCGAGCAATACAACTCATATTTCAAAATCCGGACGAGTCATTAAATCCAAACCACACTGTCGAGCAAATACTTTCTCAACCTTTAAAGTTGTATTTTAATTTATCAGGAGAAGAATTAAAAAAAAATATAATCGATCTACTAAAAAAAGTAAGGTTAGGAGAATTTTATATGTCAAGATACCCGAGACAATTATCAGGTGGTGAGAAACAAAGAGTTGCAGTTGCAAGAGCATTTGCTGCTAAGCCAGATATAATTTTGTGCGATGAGGTTACATCAGCTTTAGATGTTTCGGTTCAAGCAGCTGTTTTAAACTTATTACAACAATTAAAAGAAGATCTAGGAACAACCTATGTATTTGTTTCTCATGATTTGGCTGTTGTTAGAGCAATTAGTGATAGAGTTGCAGTTTTATATCAAGGAAGATTATGTGAAATTGGTCCTTCTCAAAATGTCTACAAATTTCCATCACATCCTTATACTGAAGTATTATTAGGTGCTGTTTTAGAACCAGATCCAGATATTAAACCAAAATTAGTAGCTGAGGATATAGTAGAGGAAAACCCCCCTGAGAAAGGCTGTTCTTTTCAAGGAAGATGCCCTAGGAAAATAGGCGATATTTGTAATTTAGAGGTTCCACCATGGCAAATAGGTGAAAATGGTAACGCTATTAGATGTCATATTAATATTGATGAATTAGCAAGTTTACAGCAGTAGTTATGACATTTATTTTATTTCCTACTCAGTCTCAATTTAATATAAGAAATCTTCTTTATGAAAATAAATAACGTAGTTGTAATTGGTTCTGGAACAATGGGGAGCGGTATAGCTGCACATTTATGTAACGCAAATGTTCCTGTTACTTTGTTGGATTTAACTACAGAAATTAGTCAAAAGGCTAAAGAGAGGATAGGAAAATCTAGACCTCCATTGTTAATAGATAAATCAAAATTAGATAATATACATGTAGGAAACATTGAAGAAAACTTTGATGTGGTTTCGAATGCAGATTGGATTGTAGAAGCTGTTGTAGAAAGAATAGATATAAAACATAATATTTACGAAAAAATTTTTAAACATAGAAAAAAAGAGTCTGTTGTTTCATCTAATACCTCATCTATTCCAATAAGTGTTCTATCAGAAAAATTATCTGATCAAGACAAAAAGGATTTCTGCATAACTCACTTCTTTAATCCTGTTAGATACATGGATTTACTTGAAATAGTAAAAAGTAATGAAAGTGATTTAGATAAAGTTAAACTTTTAAAAGACTTTTGTGAAATAGACTTAGGTAAAGGTGCAATTATCTGTAATGACACTCCAGGATTTTTAGGTAATAGAATTGGAGTTTACGCAATGCAAATTGCAATGACCGAAGCATTTAATATGAAACTTAGTGTAGAAGAGGCTGATGCTGTCTTTGGCAGACCAATGGGTATACCTAAAACTGGAGTATTTGGATTGTATGACCTAATTGGTATCGATTTAATGGCAGATGTATTGAAAAGTTTTATTAAAGAGTTACCTGAAAGTGATCCATTTCAACCTGTGGCAAGAGAAATGCCACTTGTGAAAAAATTAATAGAGACTGGATACACTGGTCGAAAAGGAAAAGGTGGATTTTATAGAATGAATAAGGAGGGTGGTAAGAAAATTTTAGAGGCCATCAATCTTGAAACTGGAGAATATTCTCCCTCAAAAAAAATAGACATTAAATCTGAAAAAGTTGATATAAAAAAATTAATTAATCGTGGAGATAAATACGGTGATTATGCTTGGTCAGTAATTTCTAAAATAATAAAATATTCTTCTTCATTAGTTCCAGGCATTACAGATAAATTTAACGACATTGATGAAGCAATGAGACTTGGCTTCAATTGGTCTAGAGGGCCTTTTGAAATGTTAAAAGAAATTGGAGTAAATAATTTTTTTCAAAAAATTGACAATTTTGAGGGAAATAAATTTTTAGAAAATTTATCAAAATCCAAAGATGAAAATTTTTATGGTGAGAGACAACAATATACAGAAATTGAAACTTTAGGAAAAATTAAACCAAGAGCCCTTAAACTTGATAAAAATAATTCTGCTGAAATTTATAGATTTCCTGAATTTAACATTGTCGAATTTACAACCAAAGCGAACGCTTTAGATTATGACTCGATGGACTCTTTAAAAAATGCAACTGACAAACCATTAATAATTATTAATGAAAGTATGCAGTTTTCTGCGGGAGTTAATTTAACATATACTATGAATTTTGCAGATAAGAGTGACTTTAAATCAATTGAAAAATTTGTCGGATATTTTCAAGAAACATGCAAACACTTAAAATACTCAAAATTTCCAGTAGTTTCAGCACCATCAGGTCTTACGCTTGGAGGGGGTTTTGAAGTTTTAGTTCAAAGTAACTTTGTTGCTTCCCATACAAATATTGTTGTTGGATTAGTTGAAACATTGGTTGGTTTAGTTCCAGCTGGAGGAGGATGTAAAGAAATGTTATGGAGATGGTCTCAAACAGACGAGGCAAAAAATGATCCAGATTTTGCACCTTTAAAAGTTTTTGATATCATTGGTTATGCAAAAACTGCAACATCTCCAGTAGAAGCTGAACCTCTAAAGTATTTAATCCCTGAAAATAAAAAAATTATGAGCAGAAATAGTTTATTAAATGAAGCTAGAAAAATTTTGGATCAAAATAAAGAATTTACTCCTCCAAAAGAATGCACATTTAATTTATCTGGCAAATCTTTAAAAGACAAAATGGTTGGTATGTTAGAAAAACTGTATAACGATAAAATTATATTAGATCATGGAATGATGGTTGGAACAGAGCTAGCAAATGTTTTAAGTGGTGGTGATACAACTATAGATAAAACGCTTACAGAAGATCAGTTGTTTAAATTAGAGTTAGATGCTTTCATGAAATTAATTGAGACAAGTAAAACCCAAGATAGAATTAAACACACATTATCAACTGGAAAACCTCTAGTTAACTAATAACTTTAGACTTTTAATATAATCAGGTTTTAATACATAGGTTGATTTATTTCCCGCTTTAATTTTTTTTAAAGAGTCCATCCCTGCAATTACTCTTCCAATTGGAGTATATTCGCCTTGATATATTGGAATATCAATTAAAGTAATAAAAAATTCACTATCTTCTGTATCGAACTTTTCTTTTCTAGCAAAAGCAATAGAACCAGCATTAAATAAAAAATTATCACTAAGCTCAGATTTAATTGTTCCTAAACCAGACTTACCAGTTCCTACTTTAGAATAATTTAGATTAGATACATTTCCATATTCAATATCTCCAGCTTGTATTAAAGTATTTTCTATTACTCGATAAAAAGTTGAACCATTATAGGAACCTCTATTTATTAACTTCTTAAATCGATTTACAGCTTTAGGTGCAATTTTAGGATCTAATTCTATTAGAACGTTACCGCATTCAACTTCCATAATTGCAATATTCTGCTTATCTTTAAAATCAATATTATTTAAATCAATTTTTTTTACAAAAAGACATTTATTATTTAATATATAAAATGAAGATAAAGTTAAAATAATAAGTAGAATTAGAAAAATAAATAATATTTTTTCAGATAGCGATGGTTTTATTTTTTTTATCATTCAAAAAATAAACTTTTCATCTATTTCTTTAAGACCATTAATTAAGAAATTTTTCTTCTTAGTTAAAATATTATCTTTTTTTATTAATATATCTATTTCTTTAAAGTTTGTTTTTAATAATGAATAAATTTCAGCCATATCTTCTTCAGCTGTGCTCATTGAATATTCTGTTAAAAAGCCTTTCTTAATTTCTAAATCTAAACCTAATAAATCAGTGCATGTAGAACATGATGCGTAAGAAAAATCTTTATTATTAAGTTTGCTCCACTTATTTTTTTTAAAAAGCTCAGGAAAACTGTTATCAATCATGTGAAATATTTCATGATGGATCATTCTTTCAAAATAATTTCGGTTAAATGTTAAGTCTAAAATTAAAGTCCTGAATTTATTATCTGGTATACCTCCTGTATTAATGCCTGAAATTTCTAAGTTTTTGCAAAGAACTACAAATTTCAAATTTATTTTCCTTAAGAAATTTGAGTTATAATCTCTCAGGTTATTTTGAATTGTATTAAATTCATGATCCAAATCACTATTATTTATGCCGTTACATTTAATATTATTTGTGTCACCAATTACAAAACCTCTTTTCGATACCAAATATTTGATACCATTAACATCATCAACTTTATGAACTTCTAAATTTGGGATTTTAATTAAATTATATATTGCATCTGCATTTACATAAGAAAAGTTAAAAAATAATAGAAATATTAATATAATGTATCTCATTTTAATTATTTTGATGATATTAGATATAATATGAATGTGATAGGATTTATTTAATGAAAAAAAGAAAAAGAAAAAAAAATATTAATAGAGATCATGAGTCAGTGCCTAAGATGTTTGCAAAAAAATACATATATTTCTATTATCCCTTTTTTTGGATCATTCTAATAATATTCTTATTACTAAAATGACAAAGTCTAAAAAACCTATTCAGCCTGTTAGTGGCACAGAAGTGCCAAGATATGCGGGCCCTTCTACATTTGCAAGATTACCTGAGCTAAAAGATGTAGAAAGTTGCGATGTTGCTATTGTCGGAGTTCCATTTGATTCAGGGACAAGTTATAGACCAGGTGCAAGATTTGGCCCTCAAAGTATTAGACAAGCATCTAGACATTTAAGGACTAATTATCATCCTAATTATGATGTAGAACCATTCAAAGTACAACAGGTTGCAGATGCAGGTGACATTACTTGCAATCCATTTAATATTGATGAAGCCATCAAACAAATTGAAGTAGGAGCAACTAATTTATTAAATAAAGTTGGAGGAATAATAAGCCTTGGAGGAGATCACACAATTGCTGTGCCTTTACTTAGAGCAGCCAATAAAAAGAATAATGGACCCGTATCACTTGTTCATTTTGATGCCCATTTAGATACCTGGGACACCTACTTTGGAGCACCATATACGCATGGCACTCCATTTAGAAGAGCTCGTGAGGAAAATTTATTTTTAGATGACGCTTCTATGCATGTAGGTATAAGAGGTCCACTTTATAGTAGAGATGATATAAAAAATGATGAAAGCTTTGGATTTAAAATTATTCATTGTGATGAATTTCAAACAGAAGGAATTGATAAAATTGTTGAAAGAATAAAAAATCGAGTAGGTGATAATGCATTATATTTGTCCATTGATATTGATGTATTAGATCCAGCATTTGCACCAGGTACAGGAACACCTGAAATTGCAGGAATGACCACAAGAGAAATGGTAAACGTCCTCAGGGGTTTATCAGGTTTAAATTTGATTTCTGCAGATGTAGTTGAAGTTGCGCCAGCTTATGACCATGCAGAAGTAACCTCTCTAGCTGCAGCAACAATTGTTTATGAATTAACTAATTTATTTGCAAAATCATGAAGAAAGGATAATTTGCGTGCATGATTGAAAAGAGAAATTTTTATATTAATGGTTCATGGGTTCCCCCAAAAAACCCAAAAGATATTGAGGTCATAAATCCAGCAACAGAGAAAAATTGTGCAGTAATTTCTTTAGGCAGCAAGGAGGATATCAATGATGCAGTTTTAGCAGCTAAAGAAGCTTTTAAAGCTTGGGGATTTACCTCTAAAGAAGAAAGATTGTCATTATTAGAAGTGTTTTATTCATTATATAAAAAAAGATGGAATGATATTACAGATGCAATTATTCAAGAGATGGGAGCCCCAAAAGACTTTGCGTCAAAACTACAAACAGGAACTGGTGCGAGTCATACAAAATCATTTATTCGTTATTTAAAAGAATTTGAATTCGAAAAACCTTTGGGAGATCATGCAAAAAATCAAAGAATAATATACGAGCCTAAAGGAGTGTGTGCATTAATAACACCGTGGAACTGGCCAATAAATCAAGTTACTTTAAAAGTCATTCCTGCATTGGCCTCAGGTTGCACTATGATTTTAAAACCTTCAGAACTAGCACCTTTATCGGCAATGATCATAGCTGAGTTAATAGATGAAGCAAAATTTCCAAAAGGTGTTTTTAATTTAGTAAATGGAGATGGGGAAATAACTGGAGATGCATTAACAAGTCATCCAGATGTAAATATGATTTCATTCACCGGCTCTACAAGAGCAGGGGCTTTAATTTCCCAAAATGCTGCAAAGGACTTTAAAAGAGTAAGTTTGGAGCTAGGAGGAAAAGGAGCAAATATTATATTTGAAGATGCTGATGCTGAAGCAATTGAAAGAGGTGCATTTAGATGTTTTAGAAATTCAGGACAATCATGTAATGCTCCTACAAGAATGCTTGTTGAAAAATCAATATATAAAGAAGCGATAGAAAGACTGAGAAAATACGCAAATGAATTTAAAGTAGATGATCCAAATAAAAATGGAGAGCATATTGGTCCTGTAATTTCTGAAACTCAATTCAATAAAATTCAAGGTTTAATTCAAAAAGGAATAGATGAAGGAGCAAAATTAGTTGCAGGCGGAATTGGAAAACCAAACGGATTAAATGATGGTTATTATGTAAAACCTACAGTTTTTGCAGATGTAAAAAATGAAATGGAAATTGCAAGAACAGAAATATTTGGTCCTGTTTTATCTGTTATTCCGTTTGACACTGAAGAAGAGGCAATTAAAATTGCAAATGATACTGATTATGGATTAACAAACTATATTCAAACTCAAGATAAGGAAAAAGTACAAAGAGTTGCCAGAAAACTTAGATCTGGAATGGTAGATGTAAATGGTGCTGGTATTGCAGTTGATGCACCTTTTGGAGGTTTCAAACATTCTGGAATTGGAAGGGAAGCAGGCAAAGAAGGATTGCTTGAATTTCTAGAAGTTAAATCTGTAGGTGGTTGGAATTAATTTATAGATTTGTCTTTTACACCTTTTAAAAAGTCTAGACATTTCTTTAATTCACTAAGTTCTATATATTCATCAATTTTATGAGCCTGTTCAATCGAACCTGGACCACAAACTACAGTGCTAATACCAACTTCTTGAAAGAGTCCAGCCTCTGTTCCAAATGAAACAGCTTCTCTTGAATTGTCACCAGTTATACTAGAAACAAATTCACAAGCTTCGGAATCGTTCAATCTATTAAATCCAACTACTTCACCTATAATTTCTTTTTTAATATAAGCATCTGAAAAAACTTTTTTCATTTCTGGCAATAATTCTTTATCAACATAATCGTCTATTATTTGATTTACAAAATCTCCATCTTCTCTGACCACTGGTCTAGTTTCCCATTCAACTTTACATTTATCGGCGATAACATTATGAGCTATACCACCTGAAACTCCACCAACTGATAACGTAGAATATGGTGGATTAAATATACAATCTTTAGGAGCTCTATCTTTTAATTTTGATCTAATTTCTAGTAATTTGTTTACATACCTAGATGCATATTCAACCGCATTAACACCTTGGCTTGGTTTAGAACTATGACCCGCTAAACCTCCAAAGTGAACTGTATATTCATTCATGCCTTTATGTGCATCAATGATTTTCATATTGGTTGGTTCACCAATAATGCAAATTCCATTTTTAATATCTCTTTTTTTTAATTCTTTTATTAATAATGGTGCGCCGATGCATGCGGTTTCTTCATCAAATGTAAATGAAAAGTGAATATCTCTATCTAAATTATTTTCTTTAAATACAGGAGCATATGCTAGAACACATGCAATAAAACCTTTCATATCACAAGAACCTCTCCCAAATAATTTCTCATTTTTTATAGTTGCAACAAATGGATCAGTAGACCAGCCTTTTGAAACTGGGACTACATCTGTATGACCTGAAAGAATAATAGGTTTTTTACCGTTTCCGTTTTTAGATTTTAAAGAAGCAAAAAGATTAACTCTTTTTTTATCACCATCAAAAATTCTAAATGAAGTAGCTCCTAAATTTTTTAAAATATCATCACAATAATTAATGAGACTATTATTATCGTTTCCAGAAATAGTTTTGAAAGCAATTAAATCCGTCAATATTCGTATCGAATCTTTATAAATTTTATCAGGATTATTTTCTGTACTCATTTACAAATCATTATATATTAAATTTATGAAAGAACAAATTACGTATGAGGACTTTGATAAAGTCGATATTAGATTAGGAACAATTATTTCCGTAAGAAAAAATGAAAAAGCAAGAAAACCTTCGTTAGTTGTAGAAGTTGATTTTGGAGAAAAGATAGGGATAAAACAATCCTCAGCTCAAATTACTCATTATTATAATGAGGAGAATCTTAAAGGAAAACAAGTAATTGGTGTCTGTAATTTTGCTGAAAAAAATATTGCTGGAGTTGTTTCGCAAGTATTAATTCTTGGAGCTATAGATGCAGAGGGTAGAGTAACTCTAGTTCATCCATCCCAAGAAGCAGAGAATGGATTACCGATTGCTTAAATGCATCCAGAACTATTATCATTAAGTTTATTTTTTTTTGTCACTAGTTGTTCGCCTGGTCCAAATAATATTGTTGCATCTCACTCAGGTTTTAATCATGGAGTAAAAAAAACTATACCTCTAATGTTAGGTGTTATATTTGGTTTTACTTCAATGTTATCTTTAGTCAATTTTGGGTTAATTAACATTTTTAAATTATACCCAATAATTCAAAAAATTTTAGTTTTTACAGGATCTGCATTTCTAGTTTACTTGGCTTACAGAATTTCATTTTCCAAATCTTCTAACCAAAAAGAAAAACTAGAACCTGTTAAATTTATAGAAACATTTCTTTTTCAATTCTTAAATCCTAAAGGAGTAATCGTTGCTATTATTGCAGTATCAACTTATATCGAATCTGGAGATAACTTTTTTACTTATTCTTTCTGGCTCCTAACTTCTGCCTTTTTCTTTGCTATATTTAGTATCTTATTTTGGACTTTAATTGGTAAATTTATGAGAAAATTCGCGACAAATGAGAAATTTATTAAATGGTTCAATTATGTTATGTCAGCGCTTTTATTAAGCTGCATAGCTACATTTTATTATTAAATATGAAACCAGGAGACAAAAACTCGTTCAATTCGTTAACTAAAATTTCAGTTAACAGCAAAAGTTATAATTTTTACTCACTGAAAGAGGCTGAGAAAAATGGTTTAGCAGGTATATCAAAGCTTCCAAAATCATTGAAGGTCTTACTTGAAAATTTACTAAGATTTGAGGACGATATAACGGTTAATAAAAATCAAATTGAAGCTGTTAAAGATTGGTTAAAATCTAAAAGTTCTAATACAGAAATTGCATATAGGCCTGCGAGAGTTTTACTTCAAGATTATACTGGAATTCCTGCGGTTGCAGATTTAGCTGCAATGAGAGAGGCTGTAAAAGAAAAAAATAAAGATCCAAGCACTATCAATCCATTATCATCAGTTGATTTGGTAATTGATCACTCTGTACAAGTAGATAAATTTGCAAATAAAAATTCATTAAAAGAAAATGTTGATATTGAATTTAATCGGAATGCTGAAAGATATTCTTTTCTTAAATGGGGGCAACAAGCATTCAATAATTTTAGAATAGTTCCACCGGGAACTGGAATATGTCATCAAGTCAATCTGGAATACCTTTCAAAAGTTGTTTGGAATGAAAAATATAAAGGTGAAGAATATATATTTCCAGATACTTTAGTAGGAACAGATAGTCATACAACTATGGTAAACGGTCTATCAGTTTTGGGCTGGGGTGTAGGTGGAATTGAAGCTGAAGCTGGAATGTTAGGTCAACCTATTTCGATGTTAATACCCGAAGTTATAGGGTTTGAAATGAAATCAAAAATGCCAGAAGGTACAACAGCAACTGATCTTGTTTTAACTGTAGTTAAAATGTTGAGAGACAAAGGAGTTGTTGGAAAGTTTGTTGAATTCTATGGTGAAGGATTAAAAAATCTGACTTTAGCAGATAGAGCTACTATAGCAAATATGGCACCTGAGTATGGTGCAACTTGTGGTTTTTTCCCAATTGATGATGAAACTTTAAAATATTTAAAATTCTCAGGAAGAGATGAACAAAATATTGATATTGTAAAAAAGTATGCTCAAGAACAAGGACTTTGGGCAAATTTAGATGTTGAATTTACAGATACTCTATCTTTAGATATGTCAACTGTAGTACCAACTATTTCAGGTCCAAAACGTCCTCAGGATAAAGTTTTGCTTACTAACGCATCATCAAATTTTAAAAAAATATTTTCTGAAATTACAAAAAAAGAAGAACCAAATATTTATAATGTTGAAAAAGAAGATTTTAAAATAACCGATGGAGATGTATTAATTGCTGCAATCACTTCTTGTACCAATACTTCTAATCCAAGTGTACTCATTGGAGCAGGTTTGCTAGCAAAAAATGCAATTGAAAAAGGTTTAATGACTAAGCCCTGGGTAAAAACATCTTTAGCACCTGGATCTCAAGTAGTTACAGATTATCTAGAAAAAGCAGGACTAAATATTTACTTAGATAAGTTAGGTTTTAATTTAGTTGGTTATGGATGTACTACTTGTATTGGTAATTCAGGTCCATTAGCTGATAATATATCAGACTCCATATTAAAAAATAATATTTATGCAGTCTCAGTTTTATCTGGAAACAGAAACTTTGAGGGAAGAATTTCACCTTTAATAAAGGCAAACTATTTAGCTTCTCCGCCATTAGTTGTTGCTTATGCAATAGCAGGAACTATGAGATTTGATTTGTATAAGAATCCATTAGGTAAAGATAAAGATGGTAAAGAAGTTTTTTTAAAAGATATATGGCCATCTAACAAAGAAATAGAAGAAACATTGAGAAATTCATTAAATGCAGAAATGTTTATAAAAAGATACTCAAATGTTTCACAAGGACCAGAACAATGGCAAAAAATTAAAACAGATGAAACCAATATTTATAATTGGGAAGATAATTCAACATATGTAAAAAAACCTCCATTTTTTGATAATCTTCCTGATAAACCGGAAGGATTTAAAGAAATTAAGGACGCAAGACCACTATTAATATTGGGTGATAGCATTACCACTGATCATATTTCACCCGCTGGATCAATTCAAAAAGATAGTCCAACTGGAGAGTATTTTATGAAACATCAAATACTTCCTAAAGATTATAATTCCTATGGAGCTAGAAGAGGAAATCATGAAGTTATGATGAGAGGAACTTTTGCTAATATAAGAATTAGAAATGAAATGGCACCTAGTACTGAAGGTGGTTTTACAAAGTTGTACCCTGAGGAAAAAGTAATGCCAGTTTATGATGCGGTAGTTGAATATAAAAAAAGAGGTACCGATTTAGTTGTAATTGGTGGTAAAGAGTATGGAACAGGTTCTTCAAGAGATTGGGCGGCTAAAGGAACTAAACTTTTAGGTATAAAGGCTGTTTTTGCAGAAAGTTTTGAGAGAATTCATAGATCAAATCTAATAGGAATGGGTATACTTCCATTGCAGTTCAAAGATGGAATAAATAGAACAAATTTAAAACTAGATGGTTCAGAACTATTTTCTGTTATTGACTTAGAAAAAGGTATAGATCCTAGAGATGAAGTTGAAGTTGAAATTAAATATGACTCTGGAGACATAAAAAAAATTAAAATGTTAAGTAGAATAGATACCAAAAACGAACTAGAGTATTATAAAAACGGTGGAATCTTACAATACGTACTTAGGAACATGATCTAATGGATCAAGATATTGATATAATAAATTCTCAAACACGAAACGAAAAAATTAAAAATTTTTTTATTGAGTCCAAAAAAAGTATAATAGCTATCTTTGTAACAATCATAATCTTAATTGTATCTTATTTTATATATGAAGAGTTTGAAACTTCTAAGATTAAACAAATAAGTAACAAATATAATTTAGCATTAATTAAATATGAGAAAGATAATAGTTATAATGTCGCCAAAGATTTAAAAGAAATTATTGGGTTAAGAGATAAGACTTATTCGCCATTAGCTTTTTACTTTTTACTTGATAATGATATTATTACCTCAAAATCTGAGATAAATAATTATTTTGATATTATTATAGAAGACCTAAATCTTGAAAAAAACTTTAAAGAGTTATCAATTTTAAAAAAAGGAATTTATAACTCAGATTTTATTGAGGAAAATGGTTTATTAACTATATTAAATCCAATTATTAAAAACGATAGTATATGGAAATCTCATGCTTTGTATTTAATGGGTGAATATTATTTATTTAATAATCAAAAAAATAAAGCAAAGCAATTTTTTGAAAAAACTGTTGAAACATCAATAAATAATCCAAAAATTAAAGCAAACGCCCAAAAAAAATTGCGTTCAAGTTTCAGTGATTAAAAGTATTCCAAAATTTTTTATTCTTATATTATTAATTAGCTGTTCTCAAAAAAATGATAATATTGAAAAATCTTTGAATTCAAAAATTCTTTTTGAACAAGACATACCTATTACTACTGAATTAAATCCAAATTTAAAAATAAAGAGAACTAATATATTTAGTAATAGATTTCAAATTAATACCAATACTAATAATACCGGTAATTTAAATTTTGAACCAAGTCTAAAAAATAAAAAAATATATAAATTTTCGAAGATAAAAAACTTTATTTCCAAATCACAAAATATAATTCTCTTAAAAAACAATAATTTAGTCTTTTATCAAGGTAATGGCACAATATTCAAATTAGATAATAATTTTAAAGAAATTTTTAAAGTCAATCATTACAACAAAAAAGAAAAAAAACTAAATCCAAACTTATTTTTTTCAAATTACAAGAGTAAAATAATTGTAGCAGATACATTATCTAATATTTATGCATTTGACTCAAATAATGGTAAAATGCTATGGAAAAAGGAAAATAATTCACCATTTAACTCCAATATTGTTTCACTCAAAGATAGATTTATAGTAATTGATTTAGAGAATATTATTAGATGTTATTCAATATTAAATGGTGAAGAACTTTGGAACTTTAGAACTAATAATTCTTTTGTTAAATCAAAAAAAAACTTATCAATTGTTGTTGATGAAAGTGTTATATATGCCTTAAATACTTTTGGTGATTTAACAGCTTTAAATATTAATGATGGTAGCTTAGTTTGGCAAACACCAACTCAGAGTGATGATATAATTTTAAGTGCTTTTAGTTTGGAAAACTCTGATTTAGTTCTTAATGATAATAATATTTATTTTTCAAATAATAAAAATACATTTTTTTCAATAGATAAAAAAACTGGTATTGTTAAATGGAAAAAAAAGATTAATTCAAGCCAAACACCAACAATTGATGCCAAATACATTTACACGATTTCTAATGAAGGATATTTATTCATTTTAGAAAAAAATTCAGGCAATATTCTTAGAATTACAAATTTATTCAAAAATTATAAAAAAAGAAAAAAAATTAAGCCAACCGATTTCATAGTTGCTAATAATAAATTATATTTATCTCTTAATAACGGCGATTTGGTAAAATTAAATATAAACAATTCTTTAGAAGAAAGTAAAATAAGTTTAAAAAATTCAACTATTTCCAAACCTTTAATATTTGGTGATAATATGTATGTTTTAAAAAACAACGGGATTATTAGGTTAAATTGATGTTATTAAAATTTTTAGAAAAAATAGGAAGAAAAAAAGTAGTTTTAGATAGAGGACCATCTCATCCAAAATTTAATGAAGCTAAACCTTGGATGAATAGATATTACTTATTATTTAGAAATAGACCAAAATGGTTCCCATTTAATATATTAATTCATGAAATGTTGGATGATGATCATGGGGATGGAGTTCATAATCATCTATTTCCTTATATTACAATAATTTTGAGAGGCGGTTATTGGGAAACTACTAAAAAAGGCAAGTTCTGGAGAAAACCTGGATATATTGGATTTAGATCAGCCAATGCATATCATAGGGTAGATCTTGAGCCAGAAACAAGGCCAATGACAATTTTTATCTCTGGACCTTTTGGATTAAGAAAAGGACCAAGATCAGAATACGGTATCGATTTTAATTCAAAAAAGAATTAATGCAAAAAAGTTTTGTTAAAGAGTTTAAACTTTACTGCAAAAAAAAAAATTTAGATGTTAATTCGCATCAGATAAAACTCATAAAAACATTAGAAGAATATTATAAATTAAACTACAAATCATTTATCTCGAAAATTTTATCAAAAAAAAATTATAAAAAAGCCTTTTATCTTTACGGAGATGTTGGTGTCGGTAAAACCATGATATTAGATTTTTTTTTCAACTTAGTTGAAGGTAAAAAATTAAAACTTCACTTCAATGAGTTTATGCTTAGCTTTCACGATTTTGTACACCAATCTAAAGATAAAAATGATGAAAATAAATTAAGTAAATTTGTTAAAAAATTAAAATCGAAAGGAAAATTAATATATTTTGACGAGTTTCAAGTTACAAATATAGTAGATGCAATGATACTTGGAAAATTATTTGATGAAATATTTAAAGAAGATTTAAAAATTATTGTAACGTCTAATATAAAAATTGAAAATTTGTATAAAGATGGGTTGCAAAGAGATCAATTCAAACCTTTTATAAAAATAATGCAAAAGCAATCATTTGAATATCAATTAAATATAGATGATGATTATAGAAAGTCTGAAGGCAATAAAACTCAAAGATATTACTCACCTTTAAATCAAGAAAACAATTTTAAAATAAACAAATTATTTAGAGTGATGACTAAAGATAAGGTGTTAAAAGAAAAGATTTTAAACATCAAAGGAAGAAAATTTATTTTAAAAAATTTTTATGATGGAATTGTTCGATTAACTTTTAAAGAAGTATGTGATAAAAATTTAGGATCAGAAGATTATATTAAAATAGTAAATAATTGTCTTTTTATAGTTGTGGAAAATGTACCAGCATTTAATGATTTAAATTCAAATCAACAGCAAAGATTTATTACTTTTTTAGATATCGTGTATGATCAAAATATACCTATGGCTATTAGTGCAGAACAAAATATTGATAAACTTACATCATCAAGATTACTGGAAAAACCATTTAAGCGTACCATTAGCCGATTATATGAACTAACATCTAAAAAGCATTTATGAGACAAGAATTTTTTAATCTTGAACTTAAAACAAATGGTCAAAAATTATATGAATTTACCGATCAAACGATAGACTGGATAAATAAAAACAATTTTAATAATGGTATCTTAAATTTAAGTATACAGCACACTAGCGCATCTTTAATTGTTCAAGAAAATGCTGATCCTGATGTTCAATCAGATTTAATTAATTATTTTGATAAAATTGCTCCAATGGATAATAAATTATATATTCATACAATAGAAGGTAAGGACGATATGCCAGCACATATAAAGTCAGCTTTAACTAACAATCAAATATCCCTCAGTATAAAAAACAAACAACTTTTGTTAGGAACTTGGCAAGGAATTTACCTTTTTGAACATAGGTTAGCTTCTACAAAAAGGCTGATTATTCACCATTTTATTGGAGATTAATTAATTTTTTAAAGTTTGAAATGCTTTGAGAGCTGCATTTCTAGCTTCTTCATGTACAACTATTGGAGAAGGGTAATCAGAACCAATTTTAGTTTTTATAGCTTCTTGATATTTAATTTCCATTTCCCATGGTTTATGAATAAATTTACTTGGAACTCTCTCTAATTCAGGTACCCATTTTTTTACATACAGACCTTGTTTATCAAATTTTTCACCCTGCAATATAGGATTAAAAATTCTAAAATAAGGGGCTGCATCTGCACCACAACCAGCAACCCATTGCCATTGTGCAACATTGTTTGCTTCATTAAAATCTAGCAAACAATTTCTAAAATGTTTTTCACCCTCTTTCCAATTAATTCTTAAATGTTTTACAAGAAAAGAACCAACTACCATTCTAATTCTATTATGCATCCAACCTGTTTCATAAAGTTGTCTCATCCCGGCATCAACAATTGGGTATCCAGTCATACCATTTTTCCAAGCTTTCAAATTTTTCGCATTTTTATCCCATGGAAATTTATCAAATTCTTTTCTTAAATTACCTTTTAGCATTTGAGGGAAGTAATTAATCAAACTATGAGAAAATTCTCTCCATCCTAATTCATTAAGATATTTTTTAACACTAACATTTTTTGATTTATATTTATAACATTTGTCCCAAATATTACTTACGTGTATTTGTCCATTTCTTATAAATGGTGAAAGTTTTGACGAACCATTTATAGCTGGATAATCTCTATCAACTCCATATTTCAACATTCTACTTTCGACAAAATCATTTAAATATTTTTCGGATTGTTTTTCTGTTGGGTCCCAATATTTTTCAAATTTTTTATACCAATTTTTCTTTGGTAAAATTTGATCTGGAACATTATTATTTTTAAATAATTTTATTTTGCTCTTAACTTTTTTTACGTTTAATGATTTATTTGGTATACTATCTAAGTAAATTTGCTCTCCAACTCTCCAAAATGGACTATAAACTTTATAAGGGCTTCCATCATCTTTTGTAACATTATTATATTCATTAAGAACATTTCCCTTAAAGCATTTTGAGAGTATTTTGTTTTTTTCAAAAATTTTAATGAGATCATTATCTAACTTTAATTGTGATGGCTCATATATTTTATTCCAAAATATAAAAATTTCTTGTTTATCTTTGATTTTACTAAAAAAAGTTATCTCATCAGAAAATACTAATTCTAATTCAATATTGTATTTAATTAATTCATCTTTAAAATTAATTAAAGATTTACTTACCCACCATTTTTGAGCTTCTCTTACATCATCAAAATTTTTCTTGTTATAAATATATAATGCTGAGACAGTATCGTAATTATTTGTTGCATAAGATAATGCAGAATTATTTTTTATTCTAAAATCGTCTCTTATCCAAACAACTGCTTTTTTTGACATATAATTTACTTTCTGCCTTTAGATAGCAATTGTTTGTAAAGTTTTACATCTGCATTACCTTCGCATCCAATAACTAAAACATTAGATTTTTCGTTAAGATTTATTAATTTCTTTGTTTTAGGATTATTACAGAGACTAATAAGACTGATAATTCCTGGTGTAGCACATTCACCACCTATTATTGATCTTTTACTCAGTTTCTTGTCTTTTAGCATTGCAACAGTTTTAGAAACTTTTGAGTCATTTACAGTTATACAACAATCACTAGCCTTTTTTAATACATGCCATGGTATGAGAGACATTTCATTGCATGACATACCACCCATTATACTTTCTTTTTTTATTTTAATTTTTTTTAATCTTTTGCTTTTTATACTTTGAAGTACACAATCAGCTCCATCAGGTTCAACTATTATTATTTTAGGAATTCTCTTGAAATATTTTGCAACTCCTGCAACTACACCTGCTGCCATGCCACCGACGCCAGCTTGAAGGAATATATGTGTAATATAATGCGTAGTTTGTTTTGAAATTTCTTTAATCATAATTGAATAACCAGCCATAGTTAACAAAGGAATATAACTATAATTCTTAGTAGATACATCTTGAACAATATTCCAATTATTTTTTTTTGATAATTTTTTACACTCGTTTAATGAATTTTCGTAATCACCTTTTACTTGAATTACATCGGCTCCTAATTTTTCAATTTCTTTTACTCTCTCTTCACTTACATATTGACTAACAAAAATTTTACATTGTAAACCCAATCTTTGAGCACCCCAAGCAACTGATCTACCATGATTTCCAGCTGTTGCAGATGATATTATTATATTTTTTTTCTTTTTAGATATTTTTTCTACGGCATATGCTCCACCTAAAGCTTTAAATGATTTTAAATGAAATCTTTTCGACTCATCTTTGTAAAAAATATTATTAAGTTTTAAATTTTTGTTTAGTTTCTCTAATTTTAATAATGGTGTTTTTTTATAGTTTTTCCACTTAGATATAGAATTAAACGCATCAGTGATTATTTTTGACGAAATAATATTTAAAATATAGTTTCGATTAAAACTATAATTTTTATTCAATAAAAATTTTGTATATTTCCATTTTCTATAACTATCAAAGCTTTTCACTTTAACAGTCTAGAGTATTCTGTCTTTCCCATTTTGTAATTGGTTTGGACTTATCAAATTTTTCGTTATCATTAAAATCTTTTAATTCTGAAGTCCTTAACTTGACGTAACTTTTAATTACTTCTTTTCCAAATGCTTTATTCATTTCTTTATTATTTTCAATTTTATCAAGAGAATCTTTTAGTTCATTTGGTAATTTAGAAAGGTTTGGATATTTTTTATAATCCTCATACATATTACAAAATAGAGGTTTGCCAGGATTAATTCTTTTACTTAATCCCTCTATTCCTGCAGCTAATACACTAGCTTGAAGTAAATAAGGATTTGCGGATCCATCCATAAGTCTTAATTCAAATCTTCCCGGATCAGGAACCCTTATCATATGTGTACGGTTATTTCCTGTATATGATATACTGCTTGGAGACCATGTGGCACCTGATTTTGTTGGTGCAGCATTTATTCGTCTGTAACTGTTAATTGTTGGATTAAAAAAAGTAGATAAGGACGAAGCATGTTTCATGATGCCTCCTAAAAAATTATAAGCGATCTTGGTTAGCCCAAGTTTATCGTGTTTATCAAGAAAGATATTTTTCTTTCCTTTCCATAAAGAAATATGTGCATGACATCCGTTACCAGTCAAATTTTCAAAAGGTTTTGGCATAAATGTTGCTCTTAAATCATGCTTTTCTGCAATAGTTTTAACCATAAATTTAAAAAAAGTGTGTCTATCAGCAGTTTTTAGACAATCTGAATAATCCCAATTCATTTCAAATTGCCCATTAGCATCTTCGTGGTCATTTTGATAAGGACCCCATCCCATTTCAATCATACAATCACATATTTCTTTTATAAGCTCATACCTTCTCATTAATGAAGACTGGTCATAACAAGGTTTAGATTGCGTATCTCTATTGTCTGCAATAGCGTTCCCATCAGGAGAAATCAAAAAATACTCACACTCCACACCTGACTTCATGATGTATCCCAATTCAGATAATTTTTTTATTTGTTTTTTTAACATCACTCTTGGTGAAGCATCGACTGGTTTACCATTCATCCATAAATCCGAAGCCAACCAACCAACTTCTTTATTCCATGGTAGTTGAATTAAACTGTCAGGATCAGGTATTGCAAACATATCAGAATCAGCTGGTGTCATATCTAGCCAAGCTGCAAATCCAGCAAATCCAGCACCATTTACTTGCATATCTTTTATTGCATGAGCAGGAACCAATTTTGATCTTAAGACACCAAATAAATCTACAAAACTTATCAAAAAATATTTAATTTTTTTTTGTTTCGAAATTTTAAATAAATTTTTTGGCATCTAGTAACGTAACACAATTATTTAAAAAATGATAAAAAGAAATCTTTATAATAAATTAAATTTACACCAATAATAATTAATATCGCTATAATTACTCCATACTTTGCTTTTGGCCATGCAAGACGTGCCATTTTGCTAGGAGTTTTATTTTCTTTTTGATTATTTTCTTCAGAATTTTGCATTAAAAAATAAAGAGGGCACAGTATTTCATGCGCCCTCTTAAAAGTTTTAACCGTCTGTTATATTGCTTTTCCAGTCGTTAGCACTTGGTTTTTTTCTAACAATTGCATTCATCTTACCATCTTCTTGTTTAGATGAAATAACATGCCAGCCAACCCAAATAAGAATTGCTATTATAACTAGCACTCCTTCCGAACCAACACCTGGATAGACAGATCCTTGCACCTCAGAGGCACTTAAATGATCTATCCAATTTGATACTGTTGCCATTTACATACCTCCTTTATCTACTGGCCGAGACTACAGCTTTTTCGTCTTCTTTAGCCTCTTCCATAATTGTATAGTCAAGTCCTGCAAGTTCTACTTCTCTTGGTATTCTTAATTTACCCATTCCGTGAAGAACTTTTGCAATTATATATCCAGGAAGCATACCTAGTACAAAAAACATTATTATTGCACCGATAAACATTCCAAGAGGATTAATTGCTGCATAATTAGTTCCATCCCACATAGCTCCAACACTGTATCCAGATGAAGGATAACCATTTAAAACGAAACCACATATTACAAGACCAACAAATCCAGCATAACCATGAACAGCTACTGCTCCAACTGCATCGTCGATTTTATATTTTTTCTCGACCCAGTAATGCATTTTGTAAGCTATAACTACTCCGATCATACCGATTATCATTGATTGTATTGGATGATATAAATCATTACCTGCAGATGCACATATTATTCCCGCAAGTCCTGATGAATAAGTCCAGAAAGGATCTCCCTTCGAGATCACATATCCTGCTAACAACCCTCCAGATAACGACATTAAAAAGTTCATCGTTATTCCGCTAAGTGTGGTTGGAGTTAGGTAGATGTTCGTTGCAGTAAAGAAAGTTACACCTTCCATACCATATTCTGGTCCAAGATCATAAATCGGAACATTACATGCCGCGTAAAAGCCCCAAAAACCTGTATAGATTAAGAATAATCCAACAGTCACTAACCAAGGATTTCTTGGTCCAATGTTTCTTGGTTCTCCGCTAGATGAAAATTTTCCAATTCTTGGTCCTAAAACAACTAGAACACCTAAGGCAAAACCTCCGGCAATTGCATGAATTACTCCGGAAGCATAAGCATCGTGATATCCTAATATTTTTAACATCCATCCATCAAAATGCCATCCCCATGAAGCATCTATTGTCCAGAAAACAGATCCAATTGCAATTGCAAGTATTCCAAATGCAAAAGTAGTTATCCTTTCAATAACCGCTCCAGATACAATTGAAGCTGCAGTCCATGAAAATAATAAAAAGGCTGCCCAGAAGACACCCATTATATGATCATTAAGATTTACGGCCATCAATGCATTTGTAGGATTAGCAAGATCATTTCCACCAAATCCACCTCCAAGAACTAGACCAGTACTTTCGGTCATAATTGAAGGAGCTAATCCGGGTCCTGTTGGAAATGCCCAGTATATCCACCAACCAAAGAAAAACCATGTGACTGTTACCAGTGGTATCAGCATTGTATTTTTCATAAGAGTATGTTGGTGATGTTTGTAACGAGATGCCCCAACTTCATACATACAGAAACCCACGTGGATCAAAAACATAAGAACCACAGTTACCCAATAGTAAAATTCTGTAAATAAGGTTGTGAGAGCACCTAATTGATCAGTCATATTTCTCTCTCCTATTAATAGTTAATAGACTCTATGAAATTTTTTTTACGCTGACAATTTTATTTTATTTATAAAAAGTAGAAGTTAATAATTATTTTATCAACTTGAAATTGAAAATTAGAATTTTAAATATGCTTTTTTAAGGTCAACCAGAGGATGATTCGGCGACATTTGAAACTTTACCAATAATTCTCTAGCTATCATATCTCTATCTTGCTGGTTATTAGGTAATTTTATTTTACTTGGTATCGTTACCCAACCATTAGCATTTCTATCAAAAACAGCGGGTCTATTTTCTTCATAACCCATATGAACATCTTCTAACCAATTAAGATCATCCCAGCCCATAGCTTCTATATATTTTTTTAAAAATGGAGTTAGTCGACTATAGTCAGGCAAAAGATTAACATCATATCGGTAGCCAATTGTTTGGCCAATCATTTTTTCTCTTGCAGTTTCTTTTTTCTTTCCTAATTGACCTTTGATCTCTTTTGATTTGACTTTTTTCTTACCTTTTTTCTTTGGCATATTTGCTATTAGATTTTATGGAAATCTTTAACTCCTACTGTATGATTTGTTCCTGCAAGAGGTACTTTAGCTAAAGCAGAAGCCTCCATTGTTAATGCAGCCATATCTTCTGGTTCTAGCGAGTGAATATTTGTTTTTCCACATGCTCTAGCCAACAATTGAGCCTCCAATGTCATCGCATGCAAGTAATTATAAACTCTTAATGCTGCATCATCAGGATTTAATCTTTTTCTTAATTTAGGATCTTGAGTAGCAACTCCTACCGGACATCTACCCGTGTGACAGTGATAGCAATGACCTGCAGGAACACCCATTTCTTTTTCAAAATTAGATTCTGGTATTTCTTTATTGCAATTTAAAGCCACCATTGCACCTGTTCCGATTGCAATTGCGTCTGCACCAAGTGCTAAAGCTTTAGCCATATCTGCTCCATCTCTAACACCACCTGCATAAATTAAAGTTACCTTTCCAGTTTTACCTACATCATCCAAAGCTCTTCTTGCTTCTCTAATTCCTGCTATTCCTGGGATACCTGTGTTTGCAGCTGCAATGTGTGGTCCAGCACCTGTTGAACCTTCCATTCCATCAAGATAAATGGAATCTGGATCACATTTTGCTGCCATCCTTACATCATCATACACTTTAGCCGCTCCAAGTTTTAATTGAATTGGCACCTTGTTTTTTGTTAATTCTCTAAGCTCTTGAACTTTTAAAGCTAAATCATCTGGACCCAGCCAATCAGGATGTCTTGCTGGAGATCTTTGATCAATACCTGCAGGTAGCGATCTCATTTCTGCAACTTGGTCAGTAACTTTTTGACCCATCAAATGACCACCCATTCCAACTTTTTGTCCTTGTCCAATAAATACCTCAATTCCATCAGCTAGTTGTGCATGGTGTGGGTTAAAACCATATCTTGATTGTATGCACTGATAAAACCATTTTTCTGAATATCTTCTCTCATCTGGTATCATTCCTCCTTCACCAGAACATGTTGCGCTACCAGCCATTGTAGCACCTCTAGCTAATGCAGTTTTTGCTTCATAAGATAAAGCTCCAAAACTCATTCCCGTAATGTAAACTGGAATATCAAGCTCAATTGGATTTTCACATCTTGGACCAATAATAGTTTTGGTCTCACATTTTTCTCTGTAACCTTCAATAACAAATCTTGTTAATGTACCTGGCAAGAAAACTAGATCATCGAAAGTAGGAATCTTTTTCATCAAAGCCATTCCTCTCATTCTGTATCTTCCTAATTCTGCTTTGATATGAATGTCGTCCATAACTTCTGGAGTAAAAATAGCATTGTGTCCTAATAAACTTTTATTTCTTGAAGCTATTCCATTACCATTAGAATGTCCGTTTGACTTTCCATTACCATTTTTTTTCTTTGCCATTTAAATTGCTCCTTTTTTTTCTGTAGGTTCAAGAGCATCGTAATTCCAAAGTTTTTTTCCTGCTACAACTTTGGTCATTTTAGAAACATCGAAGTTTTCTCCGATCTCTGCAACCTTTAATTTTCTTTTAAGCCAGTCTTGATCTGAATCAGTTAATTCAGCTTCGACAGCATCACTACCAAATGATCCAATTTTTCCACCTACAAAAATTGTCCCATCATACATAGAATCTCCTAAATTTATTCCAACATCTCCAAGAATAATAATTCGCCCTCTCTGCATCATAAAACCTGTAAAAGCGCCAGCATCTCCGCCAATAATTATTGTTCCACCTTTTTGATCAATTCCTGTTCTGGCACCTACGCTTCCTTTGCATATCAGATCTCCACCTCTAATTGCCGCACCAAAACAAGAACCTGCATTTTTTTCAATTACTACTTTTCCTGCCATCATATTTTCTGCGCATGACCATCCCACTCTTCCATTAATTCTAACAATAGGACCATCCATTGATCCACACCCAAAGTACCCCAAACTACCTTCAAATATTAAATTTAATTTATTGAGGATTCCAACTCCCAAACTATGTTTCCCTTGAGGGTTTTTTATTACAATGGTTCCGTATCCATCTTTCATTAATTCATCAATTTTTTTATTTGCTTCACGACAATCCATGTTCTTAACGTCAATTTCAGTTCTTTTGTTAAAATCTACATCATATGTCCCAAAGTAATAAAAATTCTCTGCCTCATCTGGATTAAAAAATTTTTGTTGTGTTTTTCCAGTTAAGACTTCTGTATGAAGTCCCATTGATTGAGCTTTACTTTTTTTTTCTGATGTTTTTAAATTTGCCATACTTTAACTTCTCCATCAAAAGGATCATAAGTTTCGATTTCTTGTGGTAATATTGATCTTATTGCAATTTCCTCTGACCCCATTGCAACTAAATCATCTGACTCATACAATACTAGTGGTTTTGCAGCCATTGTATCTTTCGCCATTCCTAAGCTATCTTTTGTAGCAACAAAATAAGTAAATACCCCATCTAAACCGACGAGAGACTCTTTCATTCCCTCTTCTAATGTAGCTCCATTTCTCATTTTTTCTGCAAGATATACAGCGATTAATTCCGAGTCACATTCTGACATAAATCTCATGCCCTTGTTTTCCAATACTCTTCTATTATTCCAATAGTTTGTTAATTGTCCGTTATGAACGACTGACACATCGCTAAAAGGATAACCCCAAAATGGGTGAGCAGATTTAATATCCACTCCCGACTCTGTTGCCATCCTAGCATGACCAATTGCATGTGTCCCGACAACTTTATCTAAATTATATCTGTTACAAACAACTTCAGCGTTTCCTAGATCTTTAATTACTTCTAGAGATTTTCCCATAGATAATATTTCAACACCTTCAACACTTTCTATTTTTTGAGAAAATTCCATCAAATCTTTGTCATACTGAATTTCATATCGTAATGAATAAGGAAGAATTCTATCTTCTTTTATCACCTTAGCGCCTAGCTCAGAAAGATAAGAATCAACAATTTTTTTTCTTTCATCATAAACTGATACATCTTCTTTTACTGAAGAACTTCCCTCAGCAACATTTTCACCAACCTTAAATCGCATGATGAAATTTTCTCCATCAGTTTTTCCATACAAAGCATATCCAGTTGAGTCCTCACCTCTATGCTTTAATGCTTGAAGCATTCCTTGGAGTTCAAAACCTACATTTGATGTATTTCCTCTATGAATTAATCCTGCTATTCCGCACATATAATTTCCTTATTAAATTATGGTAAACAATCCAGATAAGTATCAAGATCCCATTGTGTTGTTGCACCTAAGAATTTTTCCCACTCATCTCGTTTGTACCAATTAAATACTTTATACATTTCATCTGGCATTGATGATTTTATTACTTCATCTTCCGCCAATCTATCTAAAGCTTCACCTAAACTTAGTGGAAGTTTTTTAACATCTTTACCAGCTTTTTGAGCTTCATATATATTTCTAGACTCAGGTTTAGCTGGTTTCATTTTTTTTGATATTCCTTCATCACAAGCTTTAAGTAATGCTGCCCCTAATAAATATGGATTATGCATAGAGTCAACTGATCTGTACTCGAATCTACCTGGAGCAGATACTCTTAGACCACATGTTCTATTTTGATAACCCCAGTCAGCATATACTGGTGCCCAAAAACCTTGATCCCATAATCTTCTATATGAGTTCACTGTCGAAGAACCAATTGCTGTTAAAGCTGGTAAGTGTTTCATTATCCCTGCAATTGATTGTAATCCAATCTTTCCAGGCAATTGCATATCCTTAGTATCTGGCATGAAAGTATTAGTTCCACCGGATACATAGCTAAAGACTTCTTCTACACCTGGAAGTTTTTTGTTACCCAATTTGTTTACTGATACTTTTCCACCTTTCCACAAAGACATGTTGGTGTGACATCCACTTGCTGAAACTCCCATAAATGGTTTAGTCATAAAGCAAGCTATAAGATTATGTTCTCTTGCTACTTGAGCACAAATTTGTCTATACGTAGATAATCTATCAGCATTTCTTAAAACATTATCAAATGTCCAGTTAAGCTCTAATTGACCGGGAGCATCTTCATGGTCACCTTGGATCATATCAAGACCCATCGCTTTTGCGTATTCAATAACCTTCATAAACACAGGTCTTAATGATTCAAATTGATCAATATGATAACAGAAAGGTTTTGAGAAACCTTGTCCAGTTGGACTTCCGTCAGGATTTTTTGTTAACCACATCATTTCAGGCTCTGTTCCAACTCTTAATTCTAATCCATGTTTCTTTTTGAACTCATTCATGAAAATTCTAAGATTACCTCTGCAGTCACTAGTTAAATGACCACCTGGATTTTTTCTTTCTTCTCTATTTCTAAAACATGTAACAAAAACTCTTCCAACTCTTTTATCCCAAGGCAATTGAACAAAAGTTTCTGGATCAGGTATTCCTACCAATTCCATAGCTTCTGGACCATAACCAATATAATTATTATGACGATCTAAAAATAAGTTTGCTGTTGCTCCATAAACCAATTGAAAACCTTTTTCTGCAGTTCTTTCCCAGTGGTCTGCTGGTATTCCTTTTCCAACAACTCTTCCAGTTACTGAAATAAATTGATAATAGATATAAGTAATTCCTAATTCGTTTATTTTTTCTCTAACCTTTTTTACGAGTTTAGCTCTACCTGGTTGGTTTACATGTTTTTCAAGATCCGTCATTCTTCCCCCTTTGAATTTTCAGATCAAAAAGGTAACTGAAAAAAAAACGTTTGTCTACTTAGATAAATTAACTCCAAGGAAACGGACTGTTCGATGTCGGATGAAGTTTTCCTTTTTCATATCTATCGAACCTAAACGGTTTTAATAATTCACTTTCATGACCTAAAATTTCTTGTGCAACAAGGTGCCCAACACCTATCATTTTATAACCATGATTTGCATCTGCAATCATGTAAACATTTTCAAAAAATCTATCAAATATTGGGAATGAGTCTGGCGTCAAACAACCCAATCCTCCTGATGGTCCCTTTCTATACAAATGAGATTTACCAACAAAACGTTTCTGAATATGCGCAAGTGCCGAAGTCCACATATCAGAAAATTTATCAGTAGTTTGATATTCTGGAGAATCTATTCCATACGGATCAACATTAACTTCATCAAAATGTTTTTGAACAATGTAAGGTGATGTTCCGCCTTGAACTCCCAATCCTTCAATATCAGGTTTATAATAAATACCCCATAAGTCTTCTGTAATTATTTTACCATCTTTGTCAGAATGAAGTGGTGCATCTGTATCAACATGAATTACTGGAGGCGGTTTACCTTCATTAGTTTTTAAATAATCTGCATCTACACCCAATACACCTTCTTGTAAAAACCAGTACTTCCACATTTCAACTTCATGCATTTTTCCATTTTTAGCATCTTTTATGTTAGTAGTTTTTGGTAACTCCAACATATTCCAAAAATCTCTTACCCATGGTCCTGCTCCAATAACTACCTGATCACAATCAATTGTACCTTTATCTGTAACTACACCAGTAATTGCATTGCTGTTACTCCCTCTTTTAAAACCTGTAACCTTTACTCCTTTATGAACGTTTACACCGTTTGAATTTGCTTTTTTCTCTAATGCTTTAATTGAGTCTTTATTAAATGCGTATCCACCTTTCTTTTCATGTAAGACTGATGTAATTCCTTTTGCTTGCCAATCACTAAAAATTCCTTGCATATATTTCATGCAATCTTTTTCACCTTCTATAAATTCTGATTCATATCCAATAGCTTTTTGTTGTTCGTAAATACTTGCTACATCTTTATGCATTACTTCTGGAGAAATCTGCATATAGCCAACAGCATTATATTTAAATGCCTCTGGATCACTCTCCCAAACACTAACTGAATGAGCCATTAATTCTCTCATTGCTGGTTGAAAATAATTATTTCTAACAACTCCACATGCAATTCCACTTGCGCCTGCTGCAGTATCTTTTTTTTCTAGGACAACTACATCGTTTGGATTTTTATATTTTTCGGAAAGTTTCCAAGCAGTACTTAACCCGTGAATTCCTCCACCAATTATGACAACTTTTGCTTTTGTCGGTAACGACATTTAAGAACTTTAATTTTTTAGCAAAGGAAAGAATATAATAATTTTTATATATAATTTATATAAATTCTAAATATTTATGAGATTTTTATTTAAAAACTCAAATTTTTGAGAGTTTTTAAATATTCGTTAAATTCATTTACAAAATTCTGTGTGGGTAAAACATGCTTTTTTCTATGGTCATTTCCGGTTTTCTCTAGATAAAAAAAATTTTTATCACATGCTTCTTTGATCATTAGTGCAGATTTCGGTCTAGAGGTTTTAAAAAGTCTAGTCTTGAGTTCTTCGACAGATAAGTTTTCATTTAACTTATAGGAATTCATTACGATTAGCATCATATGATAATGTGAAGGAGATTTTCTGAAAAAGTAATTACTGGATGTATGGGACAGTTTCATTTGATCTTCCCAAAATTCCAGTAAATCCTTTGATGATTTTGACATTAAGATTTTACACGTGTTTTTTGAGGATCGTAATGCGGGAAACCAACAATTTTAGCAGGTATTCTTTTTTGATGTCCATCAATTTTACCGACTTCAACGTTCATACCTATTTCTGAATGACTTACATCAATTCTGCACAAAGCAATATTTTTATTCAAAGTAGGAGATAGACATCCGCTTGTAACTACGCCAACTTGGGATCTTCCAATGTGAACGCAATCACCGTGATTAGCTTTTTCTTTGCCTACAAGTTCTAATCCAACTAATTTCTTTTGCGGATTTTCTTTTCTCTTTATTAATGCTTCTTTACCAATGAAATCTGCTGTTTTTGTTTTTAAAGGAACCGTAAATCCAACACCGGCTTCAAAAGGGTCAACTTGGCCGTCAAATTCATTACCAAATAATATTAGTCCAGCTTCAATTCTTAATAAATCTAATGCTCCAAAACCAGCAGGTATTATTCCTTCATCTTTACCAGCTTCCATAAGCACATCCCAAACTGCTGGTGCATCTGAAGGGTGACACCATATTTCGTATCCTAACTCGCCTGTGTATCCAGTTCTAGAAACCATTAATGGAATTCCACTAAGTTCTTTTACTCTACAGATTGTAAACCTAAACCATTGTAATTCTGAAATAGAAGGTTGTGTTGGTGGAGTAAAAATAAACTTTTCTAAAATTTTTCTACTGTTAGGTCCTTGTAGAGAAATATTATTTATTTGATCAGTAGAGTTTTTAACTAAAACATTAAATCTTTTCTTTTTTGCCTGTTCTTTTAACCATTCACCTGCGTATTCATCACCACATACCCATCTAAATCCATGATCACTCATTTTTAACAATGTTCCATCATCAAACATAGAACCATTTTCATAACACATCGAAGAATAAACAATTTGTCCAACTGACAATTTTTTAACATTTCTTGTTAAAGTATAGTCCATTAATTCTTCTGCATCCGGACCTAATATTTCAAATTTTCTTAAAGAAGATAAATCAATTAAAACTGCTTTTTCTCTACACGCTGTATATTCATTTATTACTCCGTGTTTAGTGTAATCATTGGGCAGCCAATATCCTCTAGCATCAACAAAGTTTCTTGTTAACTTTGAAGTTCTTTCATGAAATCCTGTATTTTTTGTTAGTTTTAATTCTGAGTCTGGTTTCATTCTAAATGCAAAAGATTTTGTAAATTCTCTTTTTTTTTCGTAAGTTCTAACAAAAATATCAGTAGGGTTCCATGAATTACATGGGTCTATATCACTTGGACAGGCTGATGTTCCACAAGTTAAATCTTTTAAAGCTCTTAATATTACATAATCTCCAGGTCTAGCAAATGACTCATCAGAAAGTACGGTATTTAAGCCTCCCGCTGAAGTATTAAAAAATAAATTTATAGCATGCCATCCCTTTTGTCTATTAACCCCAAAATTTTCCATAGCACCACTTAAGTTATCTGAGCAATTTGGATGCCCAAAATAACCAGCATCTTCGTAATACTTCGATGTACAAGCAAGATTAAAAGTGTCATGTCTACCAACAGTATCTCTTATTACTTCTACTAAAGGCTCATGGTCTGTATCATAAAATTTTGAATACAATCCTGGTCCAGGAAATGTATTTCCCATAAAGGTCCTGGTTGTTTGCCAATCTAAACCTTTTTCAATACCTTTGCCCAATTTAGCTGTATCAAAAGCAACAAAATCTGAACATTGTCTACCAGTTGGACAAATTATTTGAATATAATCTCCTTCTTTAACTTCAAAAGAAATCGCTGATTGTTTTGCAATATTTTTTTCGTCTAGAGGATCAAAAATTGGATCTGGAATTATTCTATGTTCTTTATAGTCAACAATATTATTTCTTTTAATAAATAAAGTTAATTCTGTAGGAGGATTTTGTTCATGAATCAGCATATCATTACCAGGTGCAGAAAAAATGCAATAACATTTATCTTTTGAACTTATTTTAATTTTTTCTCCTGGTGGAGTGTCTTTATCAAAAAGGATTGAAGATTTAGATTTTGCAATTTTAAAATTTCTTTTTTCTAATTGGCGCAAAGCAATTTTCGAACTTTCTTCATTTCTATTTAAAATTTTAATTATATCATTTTCTGATTTAGATGATTTTAAATTTAAAATTGATGGATCTGAATTTCCATCAGAATTAAAAACAACTATTTCACAAATTTGATTTCCTTCATTATTAATAATTTCAATTTCATCATCCGGAAAAACCTGAACTCCAGTTAATCCACCGCCATTAACTACATATCTTTCAACCCCAGGTGGCAAAACATTTAAACCAGGTTCATTTATTCTTAAATTTTCTTCTAACATTTTAAATCAATGATTACTTATGTTTAAGAATAAATCAGTACTGATTAATTGTATATATAAATTTTAGTACCAACTTTTGTTGACTGTGAGATTAAATTTAAGGATACTTACTTACTTAATATATTAAGAGAGGAGAAATAAATGAAGAAAATACTATCTTTACTCTCAGCTATAGTAATTACTGTAGTAAGCTTTGCAGGAATATCTAACGCTGACAGTAAAAAACCCATAGTGATCCCAACTCATAACTGGTCAAGTCAAATTGTTATGGCCTATGTTATCGGTGGAATCTTTGAAAGCATGGGCAACAATGTTAAATATGTAAATGCTGACTCTCAAGCGGTTTACGAGTCAATTAGAATTGGTGATGTAACTATATCTCATGAGGTATGGGAATCTGCTTTCGGTAAGTCATTTACAACAGCTTTAGACAAAGGTGGTTTGTTAGACTGGGGTGATCATGAAGCAAGAACTCTTGAGGATATGGGATATCCAAACTGGGTTGTTGAAAAAGGTCTATGTCCAGGTCTACCAGATTGGACAGCTCTAAAAAATCCAGACTGTGCAAAAAACTTTACAACACCTGACTCTCCAGATGGAAAAGGAAGAATGTTGGAAGGACCACAAACTTGGCATGGTGACTTAATCCCTCAAAGGATTGATGCACTAGGCTTAGGTGATTTATGGTGGGTTAAGTTTGCTGGAGGTGCTGATGCACTTTGGGCAGAGTTAGCAGCTGCTGAAAAAGAAGGAAGAGGAACTATAATTTTCAACTGGACACCAAACTTTACTGATGGTGCTGGTTTTACATTTATCGACTTCCCTCCATACACAGCTGGTTGCAGACCAGCAGATGGTGGTGACGGGAAATGTGGTTCTCCAGATGGTTATTTGAAAAAAGCAGTACACGAAGATTTTCCAAAAACTCATCCAGATGCAGCAGCAGCGTTTAAAAAATTGTCATTTTCAACAAGTCAAATTGGTGCAATGGCAGCTTTAGTAGACGTTGACAAAATGACTCACGAAGATGCAGCTAAAAAATGGTTAGCTGATAACGAGTCAACTTGGAAAGCTTTCCTTAAATAAGGATAAAAGTTAAAAAAATAAGATCTCCCCCAATTCTGTTGGGGGGGATTTTTTTTTATAAAGATTTGTGTAAAATACAGTTATGAGAAAATATCTTTTTTACATTTTTTTAAGTTTATTAATAAGTTCATCAGTTTTTGCTCGAAGCACCGGATGTAAAGAAGGTAACTGTGAAAATGGATATGGAAAATGGGTTTATACAGATAAAACTACTTATGAAGGTGAGTGGGTAGGAACAAAAAAAAATGGTCAAGGTGTAGAAACATGGCCAAACGGATATATCTATAAAGGTGAGTTTAAAAATAGCGTTTGGAGTGGAGTTGGAACTTTAACTTTCCCAGATGGGTCTACTTATGAAGGAGAGTGGTCTAATGGTTTTATGAATGGCAAGGGAACATTTACTTGGGCTAATGGAGACCAAAAAATAGGAATTTGGAAAAACGGTAAATTAAAAGATTAATGTCGAACGAAACTTCATTTAATAGATTAAAAGGATTACCCGAGAACATAAAACAATTTATAGGACTAATAATTTTAACAATAGTCATAATTTCTTCTTTTGCTATTTTAAATAATATATTTAGTGAGGGTGATGAATTAGTTAGAAAAATGAAATTAGAAGAAGAGAGAATTGCAAAAGAGAGAAAACTAAGTGCATTAATTTCAAAACTTCCCTCGGGTATATTAGTAACTTTTGATGGTACTGATCATTATAAATTATCAGATGAATTGTATGAGGGAGTGTGTAATGCCACAAAGCTTATCCCCCAAAGAGCAATAATGGGTGCAAATTTCTTAAATTTTAGAGCACATGAAATTTATACTATTAACGGCAATAAGATTGATGAAACATTTGTTGAATGGGATGCTGAAAAAAAGAAATGTTTTGCAGGTTTTACAGTTAGTGGAAATAACGTAGGAGTAGACGAAACAATTAAAGTAAGCGGTGAAGCCTTAAGTTTTTTAAGTACTGGAATTGATACAAGGGTTTATTTTATTAAAAATTTTTAATGGAAATAAGCTTCAATTATATTGATTTTAATTTAATTAATTTTCGTATATTTTTATAGGAATTATGTCTGAAGCAGTAATCAAATGCGAAGCAGTTTATAAAATTTTTGGTGAAAACGCCAAAAAGATGCTTCAAGATTCAAATGGTAATGTTGATGCTAAAACGTTTCAAGAAAATGGTTGTATAGTAGGTGTTAACAATGCCTCTTTTGAAGTGGCAAAAGGAGAGATGCTTGTTGTAATGGGCTTATCTGGATCTGGTAAGTCAACTTTACTAAGGTGTATATCAAGATTAACAGATGCAACAGGTGGAAAAATTTTCATTGAAGGTCAAGATTTATTAAATTTAAATAATAAAGAGTTAATTGAGCTTAGAAGAAACAAAATGGGAATGGTTTTCCAAAGCTTTGCTCTTCTTCCACACAAAACCGTTGTAGAAAATATAGCTTTTCCTCTTCAAATCAAAGGTATCAAAACTGAGGAGAGCATTAATAAAGCAATGGAGATGGTTAAATTAGTTGGACTTCATGGAAGAGAAAATTATTTTCCAAGAGAACTTTCAGGTGGACAACAACAAAGAGTGGGTATCGCAAGATCTCTAGCAGTTGAACCTGATATATGGTTTTTAGATGAACCTTTTTCTGCTTTAGATCCTTTAATTAGAAAAGAAATGCAAGATGAATTTTTAAGACTTCAAGAAAAATTACAAAAAACAATTATGTTTATTACTCATGATTTTGATGAAGCATTAAAACTTGCTGATCGAATTGCAATTATGAAAGATGGTATAATTGAACAACTAGATACACCTGCAAATATAGTTTTAAACCCAGCCACAGAATATGTAAGAAAATTTACTGAAGAAGTACCTAGAGAAAAAGTTTTATTAATTGAAGATGTAATGGACGAATCTATATCTAATAATTTAGGTGATGTTAAAGTTTCAAAAGATGAAATCATAGAAAATGTTGCAAAAAAAATATTAACGCAAGAAAAATCTGTAGCAGTTATAGATGAAAATAATAAAACTGTTGGATCAATCAACCCGACAAAAATAATAAATACTGTCTTTGGTGGAAGAAAGAACGGAAAATAAATTATGGAATTTTTAAAAAAATATCCAAAAATATTTCAGTGGTTATTTCTATTAATTGTTTTCTTTGCTCTTTGTTTTGCTATTGATGTTCCAGAAACATATAAATTCATTAGAGGCCAAGCTGAATTCGTAAAAGACCCTAATCAAAGTAGTTATATATTTTTAGGCAAAGAAGTAAGATATTACGCCTTTGATGTTTTTTGGCGACTTCCTCCATTACTTGGATGGTTACCAATATGGATAAATGACTCCTTGTTTTTCTTAATGAATGAGTGGATGCCAATGGAGTTTTGGAATGAGGACACTCAAGAATTTAAAACCAGACCATTAGTTTTGCAAATTAGCAGAAATTTGACAGCTTTCATGACCTTTTTAATAGAATTAATTAGAGAAATTCTATTAGGTGGACTTGAAACAATTGTTGCCTTTACAAGTTGGGATTGGATCGATGCGAACCCTTGGGCAGAGTTACCAGGTCTACCTTGGACAATAGTAGCAGCTGGTTTTGCAATACTTGCTTATAAATTAAGTGGTATTGGACTCGCTTTATTTGCCGGTTTAACAATGGTTTACATTTCTATATTTGGACAATGGAAACCATCGATGCAAACACTCTCTTTTATTTTAGTTGCTGCGCCTCTATCTTTTATATTTGGGCTAGGTTTAGGTATTGCAGCTTATAAAAGTAAACGTGTAGAAAAAGCTCTATATCCAATTCTATTAGTTATGCAAACAATGCCACAATATGCAGTATTAGTTCCTGCACTTGTTCTTTTTGGAGTCGGTGACCACGCTGCAGTAATTATAACTATGGTTGTTGCTGTTCCACCCATGATATTACTCACTTTACTAGGATTGAGAGCTATTCCTCCAGAAGTAATTGAAGCTGGCAGAATGAGTGGTTGTAATAATTGGCAACTAATGTCTAAAGTGCTAATTCCAACGGCCAGACGAGATATTTTAATTGGCGTAAACCAGGTTATCATGGTGTGCTTTTCTATGGCTGTTATTTCAGCCTTCATTGGAGCGAAAGGTCTAGGTTTTAACTTATTGTTAGCACTAAATCAGCTTAATATCGGATTAGCATTAGAAGCTGGTCTTTGTATTAGTCTAATTGCAATTTTATTAGATAAAATGTCATTAGCATGGGCAAACAAGCAAGTCGATTATTTTGGCAATTTGAATTTTTTTCAAAGAAATAAAAATTTATTATTTTTCAGTATTACGGTCATAATTGGAATTTTACTCGCTTACTTTGGATCTGTTTATTTTAAAGGTAGTTACAATTATTTATTTGAAGTTCCACACAATAAAGGAATATCAACTGCTGATTTTTGGAATAAAGGTGTCGATTGGATTTTTGATACCTTCTTTGTTTATATAAAAGCATTTAATACATGGTTAATTCAAGAAGTGTTACAACCAATGAGGGCTTTGTATTTAAGGATGCCAGCTGTTGCTACATTAGTTCTAGTTGTTGGTGCAGGCTATTTAATTGGTGGAATTAGATCTGCATTAGTAGTTTGTGGTTTGACATTATTCATAGCTCTAAGCCCTTGGTGGGATAGAGCTTTAGTAACGGCTTACATGGCAACATTTGGGGTAATTGTCTCTTGTATAATTGGTTTTACGGTTGGCACATTATGTTTTCAAAATAAACATTCCGCAAAATTTATGTTAGGGGTATGTGATATATTTCAAACATTTCCATCATTCGTTTATCTTATTCCTGTTATGATGCTTTTTGGAATAACTGACACTTCTGTTCTTATTGCTGTTATTGTTTATGCAACTATACCAGCAACAAGATACACAATTGAAGGACTTAGAAGTGTTCCATCAGGTTTACATGATGCAGCGACGATGTCTGGTGTAAATAAATTTCAAAGATTAACAAAAATTGAATTTCCTTTAGCATTCCCTCATATGATGCTTGGTATAAATCAAACAATAGTGTTTGCATTATTTATGGTAATTATAGGGGCATTTATAGGCACAGAGGATTTAGGACAATATATTTTAAAAGCTTTATCAGATAAAAATGGTGCTGGTATTGGATTAACTTTAGGTATTTGTGTAGCTTTTATAGGTTTAATTTTTGACAATTTGATAAGAACTTGGGTAGAAAAAAGAAAAAAACATCTAGGAATTGCTTAAGCTTAAATGAAAAAAATTTTAATAATCGGCGGTGGCGCAATGGGATCTGCTTTTACTTTTCCATGTATAGATAATAAAAATGAAGTAACTATCACAGAGCCTTACAATAAAACTTTTATTAAAAATTTGTCTTCAAAAAAGAAATATCATTCTAGTTTGAAAATAAATTTACCTAAGAAAATAAAATACAAAAAATATTCAACTGATCTATTAAAAAATAAATATGATTTGGTAGTTGTTGCGTTAAGTTTATCAGGAATAAATTTTATTAGTGAAGAATTTAAAAAATCAAACATCAAAAGCCCAATTCTTATTCTTACTAAAGGTTTAAAGTATGAGAAAAAAAAACAGAAAATTTTTACTATTTCAGAGGATATAAAGAAAACCAATAAAAATATAAATGTTTCAGTTTTAAAAGGACCCTGCTTAGCAAAAGAACTTTCAAATAAAAAACAAACAAGTGTAATTGTTGCTAATAAAAATATCAAAACCGCAAAAAAAATTTGTAATATGATAACTACAAAATACTATTTAACCGAAACTTCGAGAGATGTTATTGGAGTTGAGATCTGTTCTTCAATTAAAAATATTTATTCAATGATTATTGGGGCTGGAGATAGTTTAAATATGTCTTCAAGTTTATTCAAAAAATCTATAAATGAGATGATATTTATTACTAAATATTTTAAAGGAAAAATTGAGACTGCTCTTGGATTGGCTGGAGTTGGAGATTTATACGTCAGTGCTGCTGGAGGTAGAAATAGTAAAATGGGAAGTTACTTAGGGCAAGGCTATAAATTCAACAATGCTAAAAGAAAATTTATGCCTAATGAAACTGTAGAGGGAGAGCAACTCGCAAGAGAAATTGCTCCATTTGTATTAAAAAAAATTCAACAAAAAAAAATCCCTTTGATGACAAAATTAATTAAATCTATAATTAATAATAAAAAATTAATATTAAATTAAAAATGGCAAGTATTAAAATAGATAAAGTAAACAAGTTTTTTGGTAGCACACACGTGATCAAAGATGTTTCTCTTGATATAAAAAGTGAGTCTTTCACAGTTTTAGTAGGACCAAGTGGTTGCGGTAAATCAACAATTTTAAGAATGATTGCTGGTTTAGAGGAAATTAATTCAGGTACAATATCTATTGATAATAAAGTTGTAAATGATTTACCACCTAAAGAAAGAAATATTGCAATGGTATTTCAATCTTACGCTCTTTATCCTCATATGACAGTATTTGATAATATGGCTTTTGGCTTAAAAATAGAAAAAAAATCAAAAGAAGAGATAGAGCAAAGAGTAATGGAAGCTGCTAAAATCTTACAAATAGAAGAGTATCTTGAGAGAAAACCCAAACAATTATCTGGAGGACAACGTCAAAGAGTAGCTATTGGTAGAGCCATTACAAGAAAACCAAAAGTTTTTTTATTTGATGAACCATTATCTAACTTAGACGCTGCGTTAAGAGTACAAATGAGAGTAGAATTAGCAAAATTACATGATCAACTTAATGCTACTATGATCTATGTAACTCACGATCAGACTGAAGCCATGACACTTGCAAATGATATTGTTGTATTGGATCAAGGTATAGTTTCACAAAAGGGATCACCAATGAACTTATATAATAACCCAGATAATTTATTTGTTGGAGGTTTTATCGGATCTCCAAAAATGAATTTTATAGATAGTAAAATTTTAAGTAAAAGTTCAAAGAGTTCAGAAGTAGATATAATGGGTACTGGAAAGTTAATTGTACCAAAAATTTCTGAGAATACTAAAGAAGGGGATAGTATAAAAATTGGGATAAGACCAGAGCACTTAATATTAAACGCAGTTTCAGATTCTTTGTGGGAAAGCAAGGTTTTCGTCGTGGAAAAATTAGGATCAGGAACATATTTATATTTAGAGAAAGAGGGAGATCCTCTTGTTGTACAAACTGATGGGGACACTGATATTAAAGTAGGTGACACTGTTAAAATAGGTTTTGATCCATTTCGTTGCCATTTATTTGATAATAAAGGTATTTCTTTTAAAAATTCCTAAATCAATCTCAGGTAGTATTGTGTAATTTACATACTTGTTATTCTTCTTTTTAATGTTCATTATGTATTAATTTTTAAATAACTTTAGAAAACAAGAAAAAGAGGGGAATATATGTTTAAAAATATATTAATAACAATCTCTGCAATAGCTTTTGTTTTTAATTCAATTGCATTTGCAGATATCAAATTCTGGACGACAGAAACTCAACCAGCAAGGATGGCTAAACAAGAAGAGATGGCTAAAGCCTTTGAAGCTAAAACTGGAATTGGAGTTGAAGTTATCCCGATTGACGAAAAAGATTTAGGAACAAGAGCTACTGCAGCAGCTGCAGCAGGAGATCTTCCTGATGTAATTTATCATACACTACAATATGTATTACCATGGGCTGAAGCCGGAATTTTAGACGTTGATGCAAATAATGATGTAGTTAAATCACTTGGAAAGAAAACCTTTGCACCAGGTGCTTTGAAAATGGCTAGCGCTGGTGGTAAAATCGCAGCGGTGCCAGTTGATGGTTGGACACAAATGGTTGTTTATAGAAAAGATCTATTTGAACAAGCTGGATTGGAACCACCAACAACATATGCAAACATTGAAAAAGCTATAGATGCTTTATCTAGCAATGAAATGTTCGGATTTGTTGCAGCAACTAAAACTGATGAAAATTTTATGAGTCAAGTTTTGGAACATGTTCTCCTTGCAAATGGAGTTAACATTGTCAAAAAGGGTGGAACAAAAAAACAAGGAAGAGCTTTAAAAAATTCTTTACAGTTTTATAAAAAATTAGCTAAAGCTAGTCCTCCAGGAGAACTTTATTGGAAACAATCAAGAGAACTTTATTTTGCCGGTAAAACTCCAATGATAATATGGTCACCATTTATTATGGATGAATTAGCTGGTTTAAGAGATTCAGCTCCACCAACAATTAATAGTGATCCTACATCACCTGAATTGGCATCCAAAACTGGTTTTATAACTAATTTTAGTGGACCAAATAATGTAAAAGGTGCAGCTTGGGCAGATGTTAGATACTTTGGTATAACAGCAGATGCAGATACTGATGAAGCTAAGCAGTTTATTCTTTATTCAATGGATGAGGGATATACTAGTACTTTATCTATAGCACCAGAAGGTAAATTCCCTGTAAGAAGAGGTAATGCGAGTGATCCAAATGCATTTACAACGGCTTGGAGTAAACTACCTGTTGGAGTTGATAGAAAAGCTCCTTTAACAGATCTATATTCTGCAGATGTAATAAATAATATTGTTGCTGGTTTAGATACTGCTAACAGATGGGGAGTAAAAGAAGGTGAACTGTCTAGAGCATCTAAAATTATTAACAATAAGTTTATAAATAGAATCACTAGACAATATATTGACGATCAATTGACGCTAGATCAAGCAGTAGATGAAATTAATACTGTGCTAGCTAGCTTCTAGTAATTTAAAAAATTAAAAAAAGCGGGTAATATTAATTATCCGCTTTTTTTTATGAGTTCAAAACTTGCAAAAATTGAAAAAAGAACAGCTTATCTTTTAATATTACCATCAGTTCTTTTAGTATTTTCTATAATTTTATTTCCAATATTTTCTAATATTTGGATAAGTTTTAAAAATGTAGAGCTCAAAGATTTAAGAATTCCTGAACCAAGAGCAAAAAAATTAGTAAAATCAATTAATGATAATCCAAATCAAATAAAAGTAATTTATAAATTAAGAAATAGTTCTCTTACACAAGAAATTACTAATGTAAAATTTAAAGATAAATATCCAGATGATATCGAACCAATAAGTTTAAATAATAAATGTCAATTTAAATCAAATTTACTTAAGTGTGAGTTAGGTAATTGGCCAAAAAAATATCGAGAAAATTTAGAAATAGTATTTCAAAATATTAATAATCAAGAAATTTCCAAGAAGGAACTAAAAGCCTATAAGCCTAAACTATCAGGTAAGTCACAAAATATATTATTAACTTATGAATTTACATTAAATAATTTCAAAAAAGTAATTAAAGACAAAGCTTTTATAGATCTATTATCAACAACTTTTTATTACACTTTTTTTGGAACCATAGGTGCAATAGTTTTTGGAATTTTAGCTGCACAAATGGTAAATCAAAAATTTTTTGGAAGAACATTTATGAGAAGTGTTCTTTTATTTCCTTATGTTGCGCCAGTTGTTGCTCTTGCTTATACCTGGGAACTTTTACTTGATCCAACAAGCGGAACTTTGAATAATTTATTAATTAACTATCAAATTATTGATGGACCAATAAATTTACTAGGACAAAAATATGTAACTTTAAACATACTTGGTTTTGATTTTAAATTGAGGCTAGCATTAACAACTGTAATTATTTTTGAAATTTGGAGATATTTTCCTCTAGCATTTTTATTTATTCTTGCTCGTCTTCAAGCAGTTCCAAAAGAGTTGTATGAAGCAGCTGATGTTGATGGTGCAAATCCTATCCAAAAATTTCTTAATATTACTTTGCCCCAGATATTAGCAGTGATTTCAATTCTATTTATGATTAGATTTATTTGGAATTTTAATAAATTTGAAGACATCTTCTTACTCACTGGCGGGGCATCAGGTACAAGAACATTGCCAATAAATGTATATCAACAAGGTTTTTCAATCGGGGATATTGGTATGGGTTCTGCAGTTTCTATTGTGATTGTAGTGTTTCTATTAATTTTTATGTTTATCTATTTTAAACTTTTAGGAAAAAGAGCTGATGAAAATTAAAAATATATTTACTTATTGCTTTATCTCGTCTTTGTTTTTGTTTTCATTAATTTGTATTTGGAAAATCTTAGTTACATTACAAGGAATTGAATTAACAAATTTTAATTTTAATAAATTATTTATATTTGGAATAATTCTTTGTGCAATAAATCTTCTTATTGGAAAAAAATTAAATTTAAATATTAAAATTACTATACTTGCACTTTTATTTTCTATCTTTGATTATTTCATCTCAACAAATTTACCTATTTGGTATAGTTTTGGCATATTCTTAATTTCATTATTTTTTTTCAATAATATAAAAGATTACGACAAAAACTTTTTGTCAAAAAATCATTCTTCTCAAAAATTATTCTTTAATTTTTTAACATTATTTGGAATTACTCTATTCTCTTTTGTAATTCTTTTCCCATTTTATATGATGTTAGTTACAAGCTTTAAAACCCAAGCATTGTTATTATTGAATCCATTAGACTTTAGTATTAACTTTGCACAAGGATTGCCAGAGTTGTTCAAATCTTATTTTATAGTGTTCAAAGATTATAATTTTGGAAGATATATGCTAACGAGCACAATAGTCTCCTTAGGCACAGTCATTATAACATTAATATTTGCAATACCGGCTGCTTACGCGGTTGCAAGACTTAATTTCTTTGGAAAAAATTTTTTATCAACATCCATATTGATAATTTATTTGTTTCCAGCGATAGTTTTAGTGATACCTTTGTATACAATTTTTAGTCAACTTGGTTTAAGAAATTCTATTGAGGGTTTGTTAATAGTTTATACAGCTACAACCTTACCTGTAGCAATTTATATGCTGCAAGGTTACTTTAAAAGTATACCAAAAGAATTAGAAGAAGCAGGGATAATAGATGGTCAAAATTGGCTTGGTATAATTTTTAAAATTATACTCCCACTTAGTTTACCTGCAATATCATCAGTAGCTTTGTATGTATTTATGATAGCTTGGAATGAATTTTTATTTTCATTAATGTTTTTAGACCGACCAAATACATTCACATTATCAAGAGCTATTCAGTTTTTGAATGTTGGAGCTGAAACACCTAGACAATATTTGATGGCAGGGTCTGTAGTAGTAACTTTGCCTATTTTAATAATTTTTGTTTATTTTGAAAAGTATTTAGTAAGCGGTCTTACCGCAGGAAGTGTCAAAGGATAATGCAAAATAAAGTAGAAGAGGCAAAAAAAATATTATTAGGCAACAGAAAAAATGGTTATACGCTTCCCACTAATAATAAATTATATCCTGCTCAATGGAATTGGGATTCAGCCTTTATTGCACTTGGTTATTCATACTTTAATTTAGACTTTTCAATTACGGAAATTGAAACTTTGCTTAATGGTCAGTGGGACGATGGTATGGTACCCCACATTCTTTTTCATGAAAAAGATACATCTTATTTTCCAAATCATACAACTTGGAAATGTGGAAAAAATATTCCTTCATCTGGTATTACTCAGCCACCAGTTTTAGCCAGTATTTTGAGGAAAATTGTTGAAAAAAATCAACTTAGTACTGAACAACATTCAAGAATTGTAAATATAATAACAAAAATTAAAAATTATCATGATTGGTTCATAAAATTCAGAGATCCTAATAAAACTGGCCTTGTATCAATATTACATCCTTGGGAGAGTGGGTATGATAATTCACCAATTTGGGATCAGCCAATGAGCAATATCAAAGTAGATAAAGACCTCAATTATAAAAGAAGAGACCTTGAAGTTTCAAACTCTGATGAGAGACCTTTAAAAACTGATTATGATAGATATGTAACTTTAAGAGATCAATTTAGGGATGTTCAGTATGATCCACATAAATTGTATGAGATTTCTGATTTTAATATAGCAGATGTTGGATTTAATGCTTTATTTTTGAGAGCAAATAAAGATCTACTTAGCTTAGCTAAAAATTTTGATTTAAATTTTGATGGTTTGAATAATTTTGTATCCAAAACTGAAAATGAAATATTAAAATTATATGATGATAATATTAATGATTTTGTCTCAAAAGATTTAAAAACTAACTTGAATATCGTTGTTCCATCAATAACAAATTATTTTACTCTCTACGCAAATTTACAAGATGATGAATTAAATAAAAAAATTATTAATAATTTAAAAAATCATAACATTAATGACAATTACTATTTCTCAACAATAAAACCAAATCATCCTTCATTTGAAGAAAAAAGATATTGGAGAGGTCCAATATGGATAAATTGTAATTGGTTGATTTATCAAGGACTTATCAAAAAAGAGCCAGAATATGCGAATGAAATCAAAAAAAAAACTATAGAATTAATTGAAGAAAAAGGTTTCCATGAATATTACAGTTATAAAGATGGATCAGTTATGGGCGCAAATAATTTCTCATGGAGCGCAGCTTTATATTTAGACTTAGTTTTAGAAAATTAGTTTAAATTTTTAGTTTTTATTTAGAAATGTTTCAGATGAATCGTCCATTGCTTTTGCCCAAGCTGTATGATGAACTGGAGCTACAGATCCAGTCACTGGAGATGAAAAAGATTTATTTCTATAAGTTGAAATATCTTCAACCTTATGATGCTCCCATTCTTTAAAATGTTTTCTGATTAATTCAAAATCTATTTTTGGGTAATCTGACATCTCATGTAATTCTTTTGTGTATTCAGTTTGAAAATCAATCATCTGATCAGGATTTTCTAGTTTTTCTTCTAAAGCAACCCATTTGTTAATATCTTTTTCAATATCCTCACCACTTGGCATATTTATTTTACCCATTATAACGTCTCTTGCGTACCAAGCTTGGCAATCAAACATATTAAATGTGTGAAACTGGTCTTGCATTCCTAGATACAAAAGTTTGTGATTATCTTGCCAAACAATACCTTTGTATAATTTTGGGGGATAGAGTCTATTTCTTGTTTTAAGTTTTAAATTTTCTTCCAAGAAAGGAAAATGATGTAGGTAACCAGTACACAGTATTATTACATCCGCATCCTGCTCAGTACCATCTTTAAAAATTGCTTTTTTTCCTTCCAATCTATCTAAATAGAATACTTCTTTCATTCCTTCTGGCCATTTAAAACCCATAGGATTATGTCTGTAGCCAATTGTTACACTTTGTGCTCCATATTTATTGCATTGAAGTGCAATATCTTCTGCAGAATAACTACTTCCTAAAACTATAATATTTTTTCCTCTAAATTCTTCCGCATCTCTAAAATCATGTGAATGCATTATTCTTCCAGGAAACGAACTCATACCTTTATATTCAGGTATAAAAGGAACTGAAAAATGACCAGTTGACACTACAACATAATCAAAATGATCAGTTAAAATTTTATCATTTTCTTTATCTTGATAGCTAACTTCAAATTTATCTGATTTAAAAACTGCATTAACTACCCTTGTATTAAATTTAATTTTATTTCTTAAATTTCCTTTACTTACTCTACTCGTGATATAATCATAAAGTACTTCTCTAGGTGGGAAAGATGGAATTGGCTTACCAAAATGTTCGTCAAAAGAATAATCTGCAAATTCAAGACACTCTTTAGGTCCGTTTGACCAAAGATATCTATACATGCTATTATGAACTGGATCTCCATATTGGTCAGATCCTGTTCTCCAGCTATAATTCCAAAGTCCGCCCCAATCACTTTGTTTTTCAAAGCAAACTATTTCAGGGATCTTATCTCCTTTTTTCTCGGCATGTTCAAAAGCCCTCAGTATTGATAACCCACAAGGTCCAGCACCGATAATAGCGACTTTAGTCATGATAATTTTTCCTCTACAATTAAAATTATAAATATATTGTACTAAGAAAAATAGAAAAATTAAATATTATTTTAATATGAAAACTAATTGGAATTATCCTACTACAATTTGGGTTGGAGAGAACAGAATTCAAGATTTAAGCATAGCCTGTAAAAATTTGAAAATTGAGAAACCATTATTTGTCACAGATAAGGATTTAATTAATCTAAAAATGGTTCAAGATATAATTATAGATTTAAAAAAAACTCATAATCATCTTCAAGTTTTTTCAAATTTTTCAGGTAATCCTGTGGGTGAGAATGTGGAAGAGGGTGTGGGGGAGTTTAAGAAATTAGGTTGTGATGGAGTTATTGCATTTGGTGGTGGCAGCGGTCTTGATGTAGGTAAAGCTATTGCTTTTATGTCAGGACAGTCTAGACCAATATGGGATTTTGAAGATATCGGTGATTATTGGAAAAGAGCAGATGAAACTAACATTGCACCTATCATTGCTGTACCCACTACAGCAGGGACAGGATCAGAAACTGGAAGAGCATCAGCTATAATCAATAAACAAACAGGTATAAAAAAAATTATTTTCCACCCGAAATTTTTACCTTCAATAGTAATTTTAGATCCTAATTTAACTTTAGATCTTTCTCCAAGATTGACTGCGGCTACAGGTATGGATGCTTTGGCACACAATTTAGAAGCTTTTTGTGCACCAGGATTTCACCCGATGGCTGATGGAATTGCGATTGAGGGAATGAAGTTAATTAAAAACTCTTTAATTAAAGCTGTTAAGAACGGTAAAGATTTAAATGCTAGAGCAGAATTATTAGCTTCAGCTAGTATGGGTTCTACTGCTTTTCAAAAAGGGCTTGGAGCCATTCATTCTCTAAGCCATCCAATTAATGCACAATTTAATGTTCATCACGGTTTATCAAATGCTATCTTTATGCCTTATGTATTAACTTTTAACAAAGAAATGATTGAAAAAAGGATAATTTCTATATGTGATTATCTCGAAATGGATAAAAGTTTTGATAGTTTTTTAAACTGGATTTTAGAACTAAGAAAAGAATTAAATATACCACATAAATTATCAGAAATTGTTGATGTAAATAAAATAAATTTAGAACAGTTATCAGTAATGGCATTAGAAGATCCATCCACTTCTACCAATCCAAGAACAATGAGTAAGGACGACATGAAAGCACTTTATAAACATAGTATTTCAGGTAAATTATTTTAATGAAAAGAATTCTTATAGTTGAAGGTAACCTTAGAGAAGAAAATCAAAGTTTTACTGATGGTGGAATTAAAACTCATACTGAAAGTTTAAAAGACAGTATTAGTTATTTTACAGATCAATTAGATATTGATGTTGTTAATCCTTCATCAGATGAAAATATTAATGAAGTAGCTAAAGATTTAACTAAATATCATGGAATGATTTGGGGTGGTAGTAGTTTAAATATTTACAATGACACTCCAGAAATAAGAAGACAAATAAACTTTATGAGGGAATGTCAAAAGAATATAAAAAATATATTCGCAATATGTTGGGGAATGCAAGTTGCAGTAACTGTTGCTGGTGGTGAAGTAAAGAAATGCCCTAATGGTGCACATAGAGGAATAGCTCATGACATAGAAATAAACGAAAACGGCCTTAAACATCCGCTTTATAAAAATAAAAATAAAAAATTTAATACCCCTGCGTTTAATTTTGATGAAGTTGTAAAATTACCTGAGGGCTCTACATTACTTTCATCAAATCCAATAAATAAAGTAATGGGTATAAATTTTAATGTTGGTTCAACTAATGTATGGGGAATACAATATCACCCAGAGATAACTTATGCCAAAATGATAAGTTTAATTCATTTTAGGAGAGATCGACTATTAGAAAAAAAAGCCTTTATTGACCAAATGGAAATAGACTCTCATGTAAAAATTATAGAAGATGAAAATAAAATTTCTAATAAAGATGCAAGGATGAGAGAATTAGAAAATTGGCTAAATAATTTAAATTAGAACAAGCCTTCTATTTCACCTTTTTCATTAAGCTTAATAGAGTCTGCTGCAGGAACCCTTGGTAGTCCAGGCATTGTCATGATGGCTCCACATATAACAACAATAAATTCTGCACCTGAAGATAATCTTACTTCTCTAATTGGTAACGAGTGACCTGTTGGAGCACCTTTTGCATTTGGATCAGTAGAAAAACTATATTGTGTTTTAGCTACACATATCGGTAAATTTCCATAACCCGCTTCTTCAAAAGATTTTAATTGATCTTTTATTTTGCTGTCAGCAACAACTTCGTTTGCTCGATAAATTTCTTTTGCAACAGTTTCAACTTTCTTTAACAAAGGTGTTTTTTCATCATATAAAAATTTAAAATTTGCTTGTTTTTGATCAATCAAATCTACAACATGTGAAGCAAGTTCTTTTGTTCCTTCTCCACCATTTGACCAATGAGTGCATAAAGTAGCTTTAACTCCCATATTATCACAAGCATTTATTAACTCTTTTACCTCATTATCAGTATCAGCAATAAAATGATTAACAGCAACCGCTACCGGTAAACCAAATTTTTTTACGTTTTCAATGTGTCTTTCTAAATTTACTAAACCTTTTTTTAGCGCTTCTACATTTTCATTTTTTAAATCATCTTTAGCTACACCGCCGTGCATTTTTAATGCTCTGATTGTTGCAACAATAACTACACACTCAGGTTTTAAATTTGATTTTCTACATTTAATATCTAAAAATTTTTCTGCTCCTAGGTCTGCTCCAAATCCAGCTTCAGTTACAACATAATCAGCTAGTTTTAAACCTGCTTTAGTTGCTATTACAGAGTTACAACCGTGCGCAATGTTTGCAAAAGGACCACCATGAATAATTGCTGGATTATTTTCTAACGTTTGAGTTACGTTAGGCCTAATTGCTTCTTTTAACAAAACAGTCATTGGTCCGTGGGCATTTAAATCTTTCGCAAATATAGGCTTTCTATCTCTAGTATAAGCAACAGTAATATTACCGATTCTCTTTTCCAAATCTTCAAGATCATTTGCTAAACAAAAGATAGCCATTATCTCAGATGCTACTGTAATATCAAAACCATCTTCTCTTGGAAAGCCATTAGCTACTCCACCTAAATTAATATTGATAGATCTTAAAGATCTATCATTCATATCCATAACTCTTCTCCAAACTACTCTTCTTACATCTATGTTTAATTTATTTCCCCAATAAATATGATTATCAATTAAGGCTGACAATAAATTGTGAGCAGATGTAATTGCATGGAAATCCCCAGTAAAATGTAAATTGATTTGTTCCATTGGAACAACTTGAGCATATCCACCACCTGCTGCTCCGCCTTTCATTCCAAACGAAGGACCTAAACTGGGTTCACGTAAACACACTATAGAATTTTTACCAATTTTATTTAATCCATCATTTAAACCAACTGATGTAGTGGTTTTTCCCTCACCTGCAGGAGTTGGTGTAATAGCAGTAACTAAAATTAATTTTCCATTTTTTTTATCTTTTAAACTATCTAAATATTCTAAATTTATTTTAGCAATATGACGTCCCATAGGGCTAAAAGCACTTGGTTCGTCTGGAACATTAATTTTACCCAAAATCTCATTTATGGGTTTCATTTTTGCTTCTCGTGCAATTTGGATATCTGATTTTGACATAAATCTAATTACTTATTAATGAGCAGAATTACTATCCTTTTTTGTCACGTATTTAAACATCTAAAAAATATATATAAAAAAAATTAGCAAAAACTTATATTTAATTTTATAAAACTTACGGATGCAGAAATATTCAGTATTTAGTCTAATCAAAAACGCTTTCTCCAATCACCAAAATTGGGAAGTTGCTTGGAAAGATCCAACTCCAAAAAGTGAATATGATGTAGTCATCATCGGAGGTGGAGGACACGGTCTTGCTACTGCATATTATTTAGCAAAAGAACATAATATTAGAAATGTAGCTATCATTGAGAAAGGCTGGATTGGTGGTGGAAATGTTGGTCGAAATACAACGATCATAAGATCAAATTTTATGTACGATGCTAATGCAAGATTTAATGAATTTGGAATGGATTTATGGAGAAACTTAAGTCAAGAACTGAACTTTAATGTGATGTTTTCTCCAAGGGGAATAATAAACTTAGCCCACTCTGATGCTCAAATGAATGCATATGCTCGTAGAGGAAACTCTATGAGATTAAATGGAATAGATGCAAAGTTATTGGATAGAGACGAAGTTAAAAAATTAATTCCAATGGCTGACTTTAGTGATGAAGTACGTTTCCCAATTTTTGGAGGCTTAATGCAACCAAGCGCTGGTACCGCAAGACATGATGCTGTTGCTTGGGGTTATGCGCGTCAAGCAGATGATATGGGCGTAGATATAATTCAACATTGTGAGGTCACTGGTTTTGATGTTGTTAATGGAAAGATAAAAGGAATTAGAACTTCAAGAGGAGATATTAAAGCAAAAAAAGTTGGATTATGTGTTGCAGGTAGCACAAATATATTAGCTGAAAAATTAAATATGACACTGCCAATAGAAACTCACGTACTACAAGCTTGTGTTTCAGAACCTGTAAAACCATTATTAGACGGAGTAGTAACTTTTGGTGCAGGCCACTTTTATATAAGTCAATCAGATAAAGGTGAGATGGTAATGGGTGGTGATCTTGATGGATATAATAGTTATGCTCAAAGAGGTAACTTGCCAACTATACAACATGTCTTGACAGGTGGCTTAGCTTTGTTTCCATTTTTAAGTAGATTAAAAATGTTAAGGACATGGGGAGGGATCATGGATATGTCTATGGATGGTTCTCCAATAATTGATAAAACTCATATTGAAGGTTTATATTTAAATTGTGGATGGTGTTATGGAGGTTTTAAATCAACTCCTGTTTCAGGTTGGACATTTGCACACACAATTGCGCAAGATAAAGTTCATGAATTAAATTCAGAATTAAGATTAAATAGATTTTCTACAGGTCATCTT